>NZ_JBJHAG010000032.1:0-46825 GCF_054050925.1 Modestobacter sp. SYSU DS0657
CGGTCTCATTCCGAACCCGGAAGCTAAGCCTTTCAGCGCCGATGGTACTGCCCGGGGGACCGGGTGGGAGAGTAGGACGCCGCCGGACAATCTTTCCCGGAACGGGGTCGCAGCCACAGGCTGCGGCTCCGTTCCGGCGTTTCCGGGGTCGGTCACCGGCCGCACGGACTCCGGGCACGGTCACCGACCGGGCGAGGGCCCGGCGTCCGCGCCAGGAGCGGCAGCGCGGCGGTGGGGCTCACGCGCCTTCCACGCGGCAGCCCGGGCCCCGACATCGACGGTGGAGTCCACGCGGACAGCCCCCGCCCGCGTTCGGCGCCGAGAAGGGGCACGACGGTCCCGGGCCCGCGGGCACCCGCTGATCGGCGTCACGTGACGGAAGAACCCCCGGACACGCGGTGGCGCCGCATCCCATCAACGGCGACGATCCGGTGGCGCCGTCGTCGCGCCGACGTTGTCGTCCAACCACCGGTTCAACGGGGCGAACGCATGCCAGGCGTCGCGCACCCGGTCCAGCGCCGCGGCGGTGTGCAGCCACTCAGCGGGTTCCCACTGCCGGGACCCGTGCAGCGCCTTGTGCCGGAGCAGCTCGATGCGTGGGTGGTCGGCCGGCCACCCACGGGGAGACCGCACCAGCCGGTCGCCATCGATGTCGAACCCTGCCGCACGCAGCCGCTCCACCTCGGCGACCAGCCGTGGGCCCTGCAGGTCGTCGGCCACGGCCCGCCGGAAGCGCTCCAGCTGATCGGGCTGCAGCCGCCAGCAGCCCCCGGCCACCCGCAGCCCGTCCGCGGACACCTGCACGTACACCGAGCCCAGGCCCGCTCCGTGCGGGTGCAGCACCGCGCCCTGGTGCGTCTTGTACGGCGTCTTGTCGTGGCTGAAGCGCACGTCGCGGTAGGGGCGGAACAGCTTCGGGGTGCCGAACTCACCGGTGAGCTCGTCGACCAGCGCCTGCATGGGGCCGCGGATGTGGGCCTCCCAGTCGGCGCGGTGCGCCGTCCAGTACGCCCGGCTGTTGTCCGCCTCCAGGCCCTCGTAGAAGACGAGGCCCTCGTCGGGGAAGCCGCTGAAGCCCACCCTGCTCCTCACGGTCGCGTGTCGTCGTCGAACCAGCTGTGCCACCGCTCCTGGGGCACCGTCGCGCTGCCCGCGTCCAGGATGCGGGTCCACCCGTCGGGTGCCCACCCGGCGCCGGCCAGGAAGCGGGCGGTGACGGTGTCTGCCGCCGGCAGCCACATCACCAGTCCGGGCGCGCCCAGCGATCGGGCCGCGTCGGCGACCGCGGCCAGCAGGCGGCTGCCGTGCCCCCGCCGTCCCCAGCGGGGCTCCACGGCCAGCGCCACGATCTCGAGCAGACCGGAGCCGGGATCGTCGTCCGCGGGGGCGCAGGCGGCCAGCCCGACGACGGACTCCCGTTCCTGGGCCACGAACACCCGGTGGGCCGGCGACGGCGGGGTGTCCACGGCCCGGCGCCAGGTGCTCGCCGCCGCGTCGTCGTCCCACCCGTCGAGCACCTCGTCGGGCAGCACCTCGCGGTAGGCGGTGCGCCAGGTGACGACCTGCACCCGGGCGATCGCCGCTGCGTCGTCCGCCACGGCCGGGCGCACCGACACCTCTGCGCGACCGCGCGGGCCGGGGAGCGGGGGCAGGTGCACTCCGGCAGCCTAGGTCGTCGGCGGCTCCGGCCCGACCCGCGCTCGTCGTACCCCCAGGGCAGGATCGAGCGCGTGACCACGGCTGTCGAGCGGCTCCCCGCCGCCCTCGCCCGGCGGATGGCGTTGGCCGCCCAGGGGTTCGCCGACCCACGTCCCAGCGGCGCGGTCGGCACCCGTCAGCTCCGGCGTACCGCAGAGCGGCTGGCCGTGGTGCAGATCGACTCGGTCAACGTGCTGTCCCGGTCGCACTACCTGCCCTACTTCAGCCGGCTGGGTCCCTACGACCGGGCGGCCCTCGACGCCTTCTCCAACCGCCGGCACGACCTGTTCGAGTACTGGGCGCACGAGGCGTCGTTCCTGCCGGCCCGCCTGCAGCCCTGCCTGAGGTGGCGCATGGGCGCCGCCGACCGTGAGGCCTGGGGCTCGATGACCCGGGTGCAGCGCGAACGGCCGGAGTACGTGGCAGCCCTGCTGGACCGGGTGCGCGAGGAGGGGCCGCTGCGGGCGAGCCAGCTGCAGGAGGCGCGCCCGAACCGCCCCGGGAGCATGTGGAACTGGCACGCCGGCAAAGCCGCCCTGGAGTACCTGTTCTTCACCGGCGCGCTCACCGCCCGCGCCCGCACCGCCTCCTTCGAGCGGGTCTACGACCTGACCGAGCGGGTCCTGCCCGCCGCAGTCGTCGACACACCCACCCCCGACCGGGCCGACGCCATCCGCGAGCTGGTGCGCACCGCCGCCCGCGCGCTCGGTGTCGCCACCGAGACCGACCTGCGCGACTACTTCCGGCTGGCCCCGGTCGACGCCCGGACGGCGATCGCCGAGCTCGCCGACGCCGGGGAGCTGCAGCCGGTGGAGGTGGCCGGCTGGGGGCGGCCGGCGTGGGTCGACCCGCTGGCCCGCAGGCCGCGATGGACCCGGGCGCGGGCGCTGCTCAGCCCGTTCGACTCGCTGGTGTGGGAACGCCCCCGGGTCGAGCGGGTCTTCGGCTTCCGCTACCGGCTGGAGATCTACACCCCCGCGCACAAGCGGGTGCACGGCTACTACGTGCTGCCGTTCCTCCTCGGCGACCGGCTCGTCGCCCGGGTCGACCTCAAGGCCGACCGCCAGGCCGAGGTGCTCCGGGTGCAGGCCGCCCACGCCGAGCCGGGCGTCGACCACGGTGCCGTGGCGGCCGAGCTCGCCGCCGAGCTGCGGCTGATGGCCGGCTGGCTCGCGCTGGCCGACGTCACGGTGGCCGGTGCCGGGGACCTCTCGCCGGGGCTGACGGCCGCGCTCGCCGTCCGGGCATCGGCAGGTTGAGCGGTGCCGCCCCCGTACCCTCGACAGGTGCCCGCGATCGCTCCGCTCCAGGTGCAGGTCATCGCCCAGACCCGGTTCACCCCGCCGGACGACGTCCCCTGGGAGACCGACGCCGACGGCGGTCAGGCCCTCGCCGAGTTCGCCGGCCGCGCCTGCTACCAGTCCTGGGACAAGCCGAACCCCGCGACGGCGACCAACGCCGGGTTCCTGCGCCACGTCCTCGAGGTCGGTCACCTGTCGGTGCTCGAGCACGCCAGCGTGACGATGTACCTGACCGGGCTGTCGCGGTCGCTCACCCACGAGCTCGTCCGGCACCGGCACTTCTCCTACAGCCAGCTCTCCCAGCGTCACGTGCCCGACCGGGGCGCTGCCGTCGTCGAGCCGGCCGTGATCGCCGAGGACCCGGAGCTGCACGCGCGGTTCCTGGCCGCGACCGACGCCGCGCTGGCCGCCTACGCCGAACTGCTGGACGGGCTGGAGCAGCGGTTCGCCGACGTCCCCAACGCCACCCTGCGCCGCAAGCAGGCCCGCCAGGCGGCCCGTTCGGTCCTCCCGAACGCCACCGAGACGCGCATCGTCGTCACCGGCAACTACCGTGCCTGGCGGCACTTCGTCGCCATGCGCGCCAGCGAGCACGCCGACGTGGCGATCCGCGAGCTCGCCGTCGCCTGCCTGCGCGAGCTGCAGCGGGTCGCCCCCTCCGTGTTCGGTGACTTCCGGGTCAGCGCGCTGGCCGACGGCACCGAGGTGGCGGCCAGCCCCTACGTCACCGAGGGCTGAGTGCGCACCGACGATCGAGAGAAGGAAGAGACCATGGCCGAGGCCGCCCAGCTCGACACCTCCCGCTCCGACGCCCCCGGCTCCGGCCCTGCCGTCGACACCCAGTACGAGGACCTGCTGCGCCGGGTGCTGGAGACCGGCACGCCGAAGTCCGACCGCACCGGCACCGGCACGCTGAGCCTGTTCGGCGAGCGGCTGCGCTACGACCTCTCCGCCGGCTTCCCCCTGGTCACCACGAAGAAGGTGCACTTCCGGTCGGTCGCCTACGAGCTGCTGTGGTTCCTGCGCGGGGAGGGCAACGTCCGCTGGCTGCAGGAGCACGGCGTCTCCATCTGGGACGAGTGGGCCGCCGAGGACGGCAGCCTGGGGCCGGTCTACGGCGTCCAGTGGCGCTCCTGGCCCACCCCCGACGGCGGCACGGTCGACCAGCTCGCCGCGGTGCTGGACACCCTGCGCACCGATCCGGACTCGCGACGGATGGTGGTCTCGGCGTGGAACGTCGCCGCCCTGCCGGAGATGGCCCTGGCGCCGTGCCACACGCTGTTCCAGTTCGCCGTCGCCGACGGACGGCTGTCCTGCCAGGTCTACCAGCGCAGCGCCGACATGTTCCTCGGGGTGCCGTTCAACATCGCCAGCTACGCCCTGCTCACCCAGCTGGTCGCCCAGCAGGTCGGCCTGGAGCCCGGCGACCTCATCTGGGTCGGCGGCGACTGCCACGTCTACACCAACCACGTCGACCAGGTGCGCGAGCAGCTCTCCCGCGAGGTGCTGCCCTTCCCGCGGCTGACCACCGACCCGGCCCCGTCGCTGTTCGACCACACCTACGAGGACCTGCACCTGTTGGACTACCGGCACCACCCGGCGATCCGCGGCGCGGTGGCCGTCTGACCGTGGCGTCGTCGAGCGCGGGCCGCACCATCCGGATGGTGTGGGCGCAGACCACCGACGGGGTCATCGGTACCGACGGCGACCTGCCCTGGCGCCTGCCGGAGGACCTCCGGCTGTTCAAGGCGCTGACCCTGGGCGGCACCGTGGTGATGGGGCGGCGGACGTGGGAGTCGCTGCCCCCGCGCGCCCGGCCGCTGCCCGGGCGCACCAACCTGCTGCTGAGCAGCACGCTCGACCCGGCCGACGCCGGGGTCCCGGTGGCCCGGTCGGTCGAGGAGGTCCTCGCCCGCGACGACGACCTGTGGGTGATCGGCGGCGGCACGGTCTACGCGGCGTTCCTGCCGCACGCCGCGGAGGTGGTCGTCACCGAGGTGGACGTGCAGCTGCCCGGTGACACCTGGGCCCCGCCGCTGGGGCCCGCCTGGGTGCAGGGCCCGCGGGTGCCGGCGAGCGGGTGGGTGACCTCGGCCGGCGGCCTCCGGTTCCGCGTCTCGTCGTGGCGGCGCGGCACCCCGCCGACCGGGCCGGTGCCGGCCGTGCTGGCCGAGCACCGGCAGCAGTGGGCGGTGGCCGGACGGTCCGACGGCGGCGTCGGCGCGGGCCGGTAGATTCGCGGGCATGACCACCGACCCCGCCCGGCCCTTCGGGCGCGTGATCACGGCGATGGTCACCCCGCTCGCCGAGGACGGCACGATCGACCTCGCCGGCGCCCAGGAGCTCGCCGCCCACCTCGTCGACCGCGAGTCCAACGACGGCCTGGTCGTCTTCGGGACGACGGGGGAGTCGCCCACCGTCAGCGACAGCGAGCAGCACGCGGTTCTCGAGGCGGTGCTCGACGCCGTGGGCGACCGGGCCACCGTGATCGCCGGCGTCGGCACCAACGACACCGCGCACTCCATCGAGAAGGCGCAGTCCGCTGCCCGGCTCGGCGTCGACGGGCTGCTCGTCGTCACCCCGTACTACAACAAGCCACCGCAGACCGGGCTGCTCCGGCACTTCACCGCGGTCGCCGACGCCACCGACCTGCCGGTGATGCTCTACGACATCCCGCACCGCTCGGGGATCCCGATCGCCGTGGACACCCTGGTGCGGGCCGCCGAGCACCCGAACATCGTCGCGGTCAAGGACGCCAAGGGCGACCTCGGCGCGGTGCAGTGGACCCTCGCCCGCACCGACCTCGTCTACTACTCCGGTGACGACATGCTCAACCTGCCGCTGCTGGCCGTCGGGGCCGTCGGGGTGGTCAGCGTGGTCAGCCACCTGGTCGGCTCGCGCCTCGCCGAGCTGGTCGCCGCGGTGGAGTCCGGCGACCTCGCCACGGCCCGCGCCGTCAACCAGAGCCTGCTGCCGGTCTACACCGGTGTGTTCCGCACCCAGGGCGTGATCACCGTGAAGGCGGCGCTGCGTGAGCTCGGCCTGCCGGCCGGCCCGGTGCGCCCCCCGTTGGTCGACGCGACACCCGAGGAGCTCGCGCAGCTGCGCGAGGACCTCGCCCACGGAGGAGTTCAGCTGTGACCTCGATGCCCCCGCCCGGCCAGCAGGCGCTGCAGCCGCACCTGGACCTCAAGGCCCCGCCGCCGCTGGCGTCCGGCGGGTTGCGGGTGATGGCCCTGGGCGGGCTGGGCGAGATCGGCCGGAACATGGCGGTCCTGGAATTCGACGGGCAGTTGCTCGTGATCGACTGCGGCGTCCTCTTCCCGGAGGCCGAGCAGCCCGGGGTCGACCTGATCCTCCCCGACTTCGGCGTCATCGAGCACCGGCTGGCCGACGTCGCCGGCGTCGTGCTGACCCACGGGCACGAGGACCACATCGGCGCCATCCCCTACCTGCTGCGGCTGCGCGCCGACATCCCGCTCATCGGCTCCCGGTTCACCCTCGCCCTGGTCAAGGCCAAGCTGCGCGAGCACCGCATCGACCCGGTGCTGGTCGAGGTCGCCGCCGGTGACGACCACGTGGCCGGCCCGTTCCACACCGAGTACATCAGCGTCAACCACTCGATCCCCGATGCGCTGGCGGTCGCGGTGCACACGCCCGCGGGCACGCTGGTGCACACCGGTGACTTCAAGATGGACCAGCTGCCGCTGGACGGCCGGCTCACCGACCTGGGCGCCTTCGCCCGGCTCGGCGTCGAGGGCATCGACCTGCTGCTGAGCGACTCCACCAACGCCGAGGTGCCCGGGTTCGTCACCTCGGAGCGGGAGATCGGCCCGGTGCTGGACTCGGTGTTCGAGCGCGCCACCCAGCGGCTGATCGTCTCCAGCTTCGCCAGCCACGTGCACCGCATCCAGCAGGTGCTCGACTCCGCCGTCAAGCACGGCCGCAAGGTCGCCCTCGTGGGCCGGTCGATGGTGCGGAACATGGGCGTCGCCCAGGACCTCGGCCTGCTCCGCGTCGCTCCCGGGCTGATGGTGAAGCTCGACGAGGCCGCCGCCATGCCGCCGGAGCAGGTGGTGCTGGTCAGCACCGGTTCGCAGGGCGAGCCGCTGTCGGCGCTGGGGCGGATGGCCCGCGGGGAGCACCACCAGATCACCATCGAGGCCGGCGACACGATCATCCTGGCCTCCTCGCTGGTGCCGGGGAACGAGACCGCCGTCTACAAGGTGATCAACCAGCTGGCCCGCCTGGGCGCCACCGTGGTGCACAAGGAGACGGCGCGGGTGCACGTCTCCGGGCACGCCCCGGCCGGTGAGCTGCGCACCCTGCTCAACGTGGCCAAGCCCCGCTACCTGATGCCGGTGCACGGTGAGTGGCGGCACCTGCGGGCGCACGCCGCGCTGGCCGAGCAGACCGGCATGGCCCGAGACCGGATCCTGCTCGCCGAGGACGGTGTGGTCGTCGACCTGGTCGACGGCAAGGCCGCGATCGTCGGCAGCGTGCCGATCGGCAACGTCTACGTCGACGGGGTCAACGTCGGGGACGTCGGGGAGGAGTCGCTGCAGGCCCGGCGGATCCTCGGCGACGAGGGCTTCGTGGCGCTCACCGTGGTGATCGAGCCCTCGACCCGCACGATCGTCCGGCCGGTGCACCTGTCGACCCGGGGCTTCTCCGACGACCCGTCGGCCTTCGACGAGGTGCTCGCCCTGGTCGAGGACAACCTGCGCCGCACCCTGGCCGACGGCGAGGTCGATCCGCACCGCCTCTCGCAGGTCATCCGCCGCACGGTCGGCAAGTGGGTGAGTGACCGGCACCGCCGTCGCCCGATGATCATCCCCACCGTCCTCGAGGTCTGACCCGGGCGGTGTCCCCGGGGCCACGGGGGCCCGGCCTCCGTCGTGGTCCGGGGAGCCCGCCGGTGTCCCGGGGACGGCGGACGGATCGGGGCGTGCGGCACCGTCCCGCGCCGCGACCGGAGCGGTGCGGTCGCCGTCTGGCAGGCGGCCCTCGACCTGCCGGACGACGCCCTGGAGGCCGCGTCGGCGCTGCTCTCGCCTCCCGAGCGGGCCCGGGCGGACCGGGGGACCGAACCGGTCCGTCGGCGGCGGATCGCGCTGCGCGCTGCCCTGCGCACGGCGGCCGCCCGCGAGCTCGGCTGTTCGCCGGCGGAGGTGCCGCTCACCACCGGACCGTCCGGGCGGCCCGAGGTGCCCGGACCGGCGGCGGGGCTCGACGTCACCTGCACCGCCTCGGGCACGACGGGGTTGGTCGCGGTGGGCCGCGGTGTCCGGGTCGGGATCGACCTGGAGCGCGTGACCCCCTGGGCTCCGGAGCTCCTCGGGGACGGCTGGCTGTCCGAGCGCGAGGCCGTCGCGCTGCTCGCCCTGCCCGCCGGCGAGCGGGCGACCGCGGCCGCCCGTGCCTGGGCCGGCAAGGAGGCCGTCCTCAAGGCGGGCGGGTGGGGCCTGACGGTCGCCCCCGCGCTGGTCGAGCCCGGTTTCGCCGGCACACCCGTGCGGGTGGGCGGGTGGGCGGTGACGGGTCTGGTCACGCCGCCGGGGACGGTCGGCCGGCTCGCCTGCTCGCGCCGCCGACCGCTGCACCGCGGTCCGCTGGTGCCCCGGCCGCTCGAACTCGTCCCCGCAGGAGGGAGCACCCCATGACGTCCATCGCCGACGAGCGGTCCACCGCCACCCAGCTGGCCGCCTTCCGGGTGGCCTGCGAGCAGCTGGCCGGGCAACCCCTGGACAGCTCGACGGACCTGCACGCCTTCTCGGTGGCGCGGCCCGAGGCGTTCTGGCGTCTCCTGCTGGAGTGGTCGGGCCTGCCCTGGTCGGGGTCGGCCGACCCCGCGCTGACGGGGGACGACGTCGAGACCGCCCGGTTCTTCCCCGCGGTCACGCTCAACTACGCCGATGCGCTCCTGGCGCCGCTGCCCTGGGTCGACGACGACGCCCCCGCGCTCACCTCGCTGCACGCCGCGGCCCCGGCCCAGCGCTGGTCCCGGCGGGAGCTCCGCGAGGCGGTCGCCGGCGCGGCCGATGCCCTGGCCGCCCTGCGCATCGGCCCCGGTGACCGCGTCGCGGTGATCGGGCCGAACGACGGTGCGGTCACCGTCGCGGTGCTGGCCCTGGCCGCCGTGGGTGCCACGGTGTCGACGTCCACCCCGGACATGGGCACCGCCACCCTGCTGGGACGATTCGGGCAGGTCGAGCCGTCCACCCTGCTGCTGGACCGGTCCGCGGGGCCGGAGACCGGAACGGCAGCCCTCGCGGAGCTGCTGGGCGGGCTGCCGACGGTGCGCCGGGTGCTGGTCCTCGACGACGGTCCGCTGCCCGAGCACCCGGTCGTCCCGGTCGACCGCCTCGCCGACCTGGTCGCGCGGGCCGCCGGCGGGCGGCACCACGACTGGCCGAGGCTGCCCTTCGACCACCCGCTGTTCGTCATGTTCTCCTCGGGCACCACCGGGCCCCCGAAGGCGATCGTGCACGGCGCCGGCGGCACGCTCCTGGAACACGTCAAGGAGCACCGGCTGCACGGTGACCTGCGTCCGGCGGACCGGATGTACTTCCACACCACGACCGCCTGGATGATGTGGAACTGGCAGCTGTCCGCGCTCGCCGTCGGTGCGTCCGTGGTGCTGTACGACGGTCCCGTTCGCGGGCCGCAGACCCTCTGGGAGCTGGTGGCCGAGGAGGGCGTGACCGTCTTCGGCACCAGCCCGGCCTACCTGCAGCTGTGCGAGGACGCCGGCTACCGCCCGCGTGACCGGGTCGACCTCACCGCGGTGCGCGCGGTCCTGTCGACCGGGTCGGTGCTGCACGAGTGGCAGTTCGACTGGGTGGCCGAGTCGGTGGGACCCCAGCCCCTCCAGTCGATCTCCGGCGGGACGGACATCATCGGCTGCTTCGTGCTCGGCCACCCCGAGCTCCCCGTGCGGCGGGGGCGGTCCCAGTCGCTGAGCCTGGGGCTGGACGTGGCCGCCGTCGACGAGCGGGGGGAGCCCGTCGTGGGCCGGTCGGCTTCCTCGCCGACCCCGACGGCGCCCGGTTCCACGCCGCCTACTTCGCCGATCACCCGGGCAGCTGGACCCACGGCGACCTGGTGGACGTCGCCGCCGACGGGTCGCCCGCGTGCACGGCCGCTCCGACGGGGTGCTGAACGTCGACGGCGTCCGGATCGGCCCCGCCGAGGTGGTGGCCGCACTGCGTGCCGTGCCCGAGGTGGCCGACGCCATGCCGGTCGAGCAGCGCGACCCCGTTCACCCGGGGCGGACCCGGATGGTGCTGCTCGTCGTCCTCGCCCCCGGCGCCGAGCTGGACGCCGCGCTGGACCGCACGATCCGGCGGACGCTGCGCCGGGAGGCGTCCGCGGCGCACGTGCCGGCGCTCGTGGTCGCCGTTCCGGGCCTGCCGGTGACCCACAACGGCAAGCAGTCGTACCGGGCGGCGCGGGACGCGGTCAACGGCGACCCGGTGCCCAACCTCGACGCGCTGCGGGACCCGGGCTGCGTGGCCGCCATCCGCGCCGCGGTCCCGGTGGCGGGACGGCCGTCCGCCGCACCGGCCGCGCCTCCGGTCGAGCGCTCGGTCAGCGGGGCGACCCCGGGCGACGGGGACGAGGAGCTGCGCCGCGGGGTCGCCCGGGAGTGGTGCGCCGCGCTCGGGCTCCGCGCAGCCGAGCCGGACGACGACTTCACCGACCTGGGCGGCACCTCCCGGCAGGCGGTGGACCTGCTGCGGCGGCTGCGGACCGAGCTGGGCGCCGAGGTGCCGATCGACGAGTTCGCCCGCCACCCCACGCTGGCCGGGCTCACCCGGCTCGCCGCCGCCGCCCGCGCCGCCACCCCCGAGGTGGTCGAGCCGATGCGCCCGGGCACCGGCCGGCCGGTGTTCGTCGTCGCCGACGCCTGGGGGCAGCTGAACTCCTACGCCGGGCTGGTGCGCCGGCTGGACACCGCCCGGCCGGTGCACGGCCTGCGGCTGTCGGTCACCGACGCCCGGGGTGGGCGCCGGCCCCTCGCCGACGTCGTCGACGACGCCCTGGCCGGCATCCACCAGGTCCAGCCGCAGGGCCCGTACAGCATGCTGGGCTACTCGTTCGGCGGGCTGGTCGCCTACGAGGCGGCGGTCCGGTTGCGGGCAGCCGGCGCGGAGGTGCCCTACGTCGGTCTGCTCGACGTCCTGCCCCCGGCGGCGAACCTGACGCCGGCCGAGCGCCGCGCCCACTCCTGGGCGGGCCGGGTGCAGACCGCCCGCTCGGCCACCAAGGCGCGCAAGGCCCTCGCCCGGCACCTGCCGGCCGGCCTCCGGCGGCGGTTCGCCGACCCGGTGCAGGCCATGGTGCGGGGGCTCTTCTCCGCCGTGGAGGACCACGAGCTGTCCCGCTACGACGGGATGGTCACCTACTACCAGGCCCGCGAGCGGCTGCCCGTCGTCGGCAACACGATGGCCGCTTGGCTCCGCGTGGCCCCTCACCTGGTGACCACCGACGTGCCCGGCGACCACTGGGACCTGCTGGCCGCCGAGCACCTGGACGAGCTGGCCGCCCGGGTGTCGGCCACCCTCCGCTGAGCAGGGGCACGGGCCGGGTCAGGGCCGGACGACGGCGATCGGGGTGATGCCCTCCTCGGCGGGCAGCTCGAAGCCGAGCACCTGGGCGTAGAAGGACAGCTCGCCGTCGAGCGCGGCCCGGATGTTGTCGGCCTTGCGGAACCCGTGCTGCTCGCCGGCGAACAGCACGTAGGCGTGCGGCACCCCCTTCTCCCGCAGCGCGGCGACCATCAGCTCCGCCTGCGCCGGTGGCACCACGGCGTCCTCGTCACCCTGGAACACCGCCAGCGGGGTGTCCAGCGCGTCGGTGGCGTGGATCGGCGAGCGGGCGGCGTAGACGTCGGCGCCCGCCGGCCACGGCGCGATCAGGCCGTCGAGGTAGCGGGACTCGAACGAGTGCGTGTCGGCCGCCAGCGCGGCCAGGTCGGCGACGCCGTAGTGGCTGGCACCGGCGGCGAACACGCCGGGGCGGAAGGTCAGCGCCGCCAGGGTCGTGTACCCGCCGGCCGAGCCGCCGCGGATCGCCATCCGGGCGGGGTCGACGCGCCCCTGCCCGGACAGGAAGCGCGCGCAGGCGACGACGTCGTCCAGGTCGGCGACGCCCCAGCGTCCCCGCAGCGCCTCCCGGTAGCGCCGGCCGTAGCCGGTCGAGCCGCGGTAGTCGACGTCGGCGACGGCGAAGCCCCGGGACGTCCAGTACTGCACGGCCAGCGAGAGCACCGGCGACGCCGCGGCGGTCGGTCCGCCGTGCACGAGCACCAGCAACGGCGGGAGCTCCCCGTCCGGGCCGTCGACCTGCGGGTTGGTCGGCGGGTAGACCAGCGCGTGGGCCTCGGCCACCCCGCTGCCGCGGTCCTCGGTGGGGAAGACGACGTGCTCCGGCCGGGAGAACCAGGCCGGGTCCAGCCCGAGGTCGCGGGCCGGACGCAGCACCTCGGCCCGACCGTCCAGGGCGACCCGCAGCACCACCGGTTCCGCCGCCGGGCCGCCGGCCACGCAGACCACGCCGTCGCCGTCGGCGCGCAGCTGACCGAAGGACGCGTACTCCAGCGGCAGCTCGCGCAGTGTCCCGTCCGGCTCGCGCACGGCCAGCCGGTCGGCGCCGTCCCGGCCGTACGCCAGCGCGACCCGCCCGCCGGGCAGCAGGGCGAACCGGCTCTGCCCGAACACCCACTGCGGCCCCGCGATGTCGGTGCCGGCATCCACCACCAGCTCCGGCTCGCCACCGGGGGGCCAGCGGTACAGCGACCAGACGTCGGTGCGGTCGGCGAGGAACCACAGCGAGCCGTCGGCCGCCCACGTCGGCTGCACCACCGACTCGGGCTGCGCACCCGACCGCCCGCCGGCGACCACGGTCTCGCCGCCGTCCGGCCCGCGGACCACCAGCTCGGCGGCGTCCCAGGGCATGTCCGGGTGCTGCCACTGCAACCAGGCCAGCGACCGGCCGTCGGGGGAGAGGCGCGGGTCGGAGACGAAGTCGTTGCCGGACACCAGCACCTCGGTCGCACCGTCGGCGCCGACCCGGACCACGTCGTGGACGACGTCCGCCGCCGTGCCGCCGGGGGAGTGGGTCTCCCGGACGGCGAGGACCGCCGCGCCGCCGTCCACCACAGCCAGGTCGGCGAACCGGACCCCGGCCGGGATCGCCGGCTCGGCGGTGACCGCCACCGGCTCGCCGCCCGGGGGCACCCGGTACAGCCGCTGGTCGGCGAAGGAGGTGAACCACACCGTGCCGTCGGCGACGGTCCACGCCCCACCGCCGTACTCGTGCACCCGGGTGCGCGCGTTCCACGGCGGCGGGAGCAGGTCGGTCGTCGTCCCGTCGGGGGAGCGGCGGACGAGCACCGTCCGGCCACCCTCGCCGGGGCGGCCCTCGGCCCACCAGACGTCGGCTCCGTCGACGGCCACCTCGCCCAGCCGCGCGGAGGTGCGGACCACCAGCTCGGAGGTGATCGGGGTGGGCCAGCTGCCGTACGGGCGGATCTCGGTCACCCTGGGCACGGTAATCAGCGCACCGCCCGCGCTGGGTGCCGGCTAAGCCCGAGGTGGACACGCGGGGCCGGGATCATCCACCACCACCCCGCAGGCCATTACCGTCGACGCATGCCTGCTCGCGCGACGTCGAACCGGGCGCCGGCGCGTGGTGGGGCCTCCTCCCGCCCGCGTTCCGGCGGGTCCACTGCCAAGAAGCGTCCCCCGGCCAAGCGCGGCGGCTCCACCGCCGCCCGCCGGCCGGCGGCCAAGAAGAAGAGCACGCTCAGCGGCTCGCTGATGCGCGGTGCCGTCGGCGCCTGGTCGCTGCTGGCCCGCGGCGCCGGGGGGCTGGCCCGCTCGGTCGCCCGGCCCCCGGAGGCCGAGCCGCTGGCCCCGGAGCACCGCCGGGACGGCGTCGGCCTGTTCGTGCTCGGCCTGGCCATCGTGCTCGGCGCGGCGACCTGGACCGACGGCATCGGCCCGGTGGGCGCCGGGATGGCCGACGGGGTCCGCTGGGCCATCGGGGTGCTCACCGCCGCGCTGCCGGTCGTGCTGCTGCTGGTGGCCCTGCGCCTGCTGCGCCACCCACCGCAGCCGGAGATCCGCGGCCGGTTGACCATCGGGTGGGTCTGCGTCGCCGCCGCCGTGGTCGGCATCACCCACGTGACCGGCCCGGACCTCAACGACGGCGACCGCAGCGGGGCGGGCGGCCTGCTCGGCTGGGCGGTCGGCACCCCGCTGGTGGCCGGGGTCGGCCCGGTGGTCACCGTGCTGCTGCTGGTGCTGCTGGCCTTCTTCGGCCTGCTCGTGGTCACCGCCACGCCGGTGCACCAGGTGCCCGAGCGGCTGCGCGGCTGGCTCGACGAGAAGCTCGGCCGGGACACCGACGAGTACGACGAGGACTACGACGAGCTCTACGACGACGAGCCGGAGGAGGAGCCCGCGCCGCGGAGCCGCCGCGGGCGCAAGACCGCCGCCGCGGCCGTGCAGGACACCCTGGACACCGGGGTCATCGACACCGCTGCCCTGGACGGCGCGCCCGAGGCGGTCGTGCACGAGCCGCCTCCGCCGCCGGAGCCGGTCCGCCGGCCGGCCGTCGTCGACCGCACGGCTCCGGCCGAGGAGCTCCCGCCGATCGAGGAGCCCGAGCAGCTCCGGATCCAGCCCGTCGAGGGCACCTACACCCTCCCGTCGGTCAGCGTGCTGCGCCCGGGCACCCCACCGCGGGCCAAGTCCAAGGCCAACGACGTCGCCATCGAGGCGATCACCGGGGTGCTCGAGCAGTTCAACATCGACGCCGCCGTCACCAGCTTCACCCGCGGCCCGACGGTCACCCGGTACGAGATCGAGCTGGGCAACGCGGTCAAGGTCGAGAAGATCACCGCGCTCACGAAGAACCTCGCCTACGCCGTCGCCAACGACAACATCCGCATCCTGGCGCCGATCCCCGGCAAGTCCATGGTCGGCGTCGAGGTGCCCAACACCGACCGCGAGACGGTCAGCCTCGGCGACGTCATGCGCTCGCAGGTGGCCAAGGCCGACCCGCACCCGATGCTGGTCGGGCTGGGCAAGGACATCGAGGGCGGCTTCGTCTGCGCCAACCTGGCGAAGATGCCGCACCTGCTGGTCGCCGGCGCGACCGGTGCCGGTAAGTCCAGCTGCATCAACTCGCTGCTGACCTCGCTGCTGCTGCGGGCCACCCCGGACCAGCTGCGGATGATCCTGGTCGACCCGAAGATGGTCGAGCTCACGCCCTACGACGGCATCCCGCACCTGATCACGCCGATCATCACCGACCCCAAGAAGGCCGCCACCGCGCTGGCCTGGCTGGTCGAGGAGATGGAGCAGCGGTACCAGGACATGCGGGCCACCGGCGTGCGGCACATCGACGACTTCAACAAGAAGGTCGAGCGCGGCGAGATCACCGCCCCGCCGGGCAGCGAGCGCGTCTACCAGCCCTACCCGTACATCCTCACCATCGTCGACGAGCTCGCCGACCTGATGATGGTCGCCCCGCGGGACGTCGAGGAGTCGATCGTCCGGATCACCCAGAAGGCCCGCGCCGCCGGCATCCACCTGGTGCTCGCGACGCAGCGCCCCTCGGTCGACGTCGTCACCGGCCTGATCAAGGCCAACGTGCCCTCGCGGCTGGCGTTCTCCACCTCCAGCCTCACCGACAGCCGGGTCATCCTCGACCAGCCGGGCGCGGAGAAGCTCATCGGCATGGGTGACGCGCTGTTCCTGCCGATCGGCGCGGGCAAGCCGATGCGCGTGCAGGGCGCCTACGTCTCCGACACCGAGATCGAGGCGGTCGTCGAGTTCACCAAGCGGCAGGCCGAGCCCGAGTACCGGGAAGAGGTCTTCACCGCGGCGGCCGGTGAGAAGAAGGAGATCGACGAGGACATCGGCGGCGACCTCGAGCTGCTGGTGCAGGGCGTGGAGCTCGTGGTCACCAGCCAGTTCGGCTCCACCTCCATGCTCCAGCGCAAGCTGCGGGTCGGGTTCGCCAAGGCGGGCCGGCTGATGGACCTGATGGAGAGCCGCGGCATCGTCGGCCCCTCCGAGGGCTCCAAGGCCCGCGACGTGCTGATCAAGCCCGACGAGCTGGAGAGCGTGCTGTTCACCCTGCGCGGCGGCGAGGGCTGATCGCGCTGGCGGCCGCGGCAGGGGGCGAGGTCGTCGCCGGGCTCACCCTGCGCGGCGGCGACTAGAAGGACCACGCTGCCCCCACGCCTCGCGAGCTCGGCGCGGGACCCTGCAGCGTGGCCGGCGGGCGGGTCTTGCCGGGGTCGGGTGGGCAACCACCCGCCGGCGGGGAGGGGGATCGGCGGAGCGGCGCCTACGATGGTCGGGTGCCAGCTCTGCCCCGCTCCGTTCCCGCCCCTGCCCCGACCGATCGTCGGAGCGGTGGCCAGCCGGGGGAGCCGCCGGCCGACGGCGCCGCGCCGCGCCGGGTGGCGGTGGTCACCCTGGGCTGCGCGCGCAACGAGGTCGACTCGGAGGAGCTCGCCGGGCGGCTGGCCGGTGAGGGCTACCAGCTGGTCGAGGACGCCGACGACGCCGACGCCGTGCTGGTCAACACCTGCGGCTTCATCGAGAGCGCGAAGAAGGACTCCCTCGACGCGATCCTGGAGGCCACCGACTCCGGTGCCGAGGTGATCGCCGTCGGCTGCATGGCCGAGCGGTACGGCAACGAGCTCGCCGGCGCACTGCCCGAGGCGACCGTGCTCGGGTTCGACGACTACGCCGCGATCGGCGACCGGCTCGACGACGTGCTCTCCGGCCGGCCGCTCGTGCCGCACTCGCCGCGCGACCGTCGCACGCTGCTGCCGATCAGCCCCGTCGAGCGGACCGCGGTGGTGGCGTCGGGCCGGTCCGGCGATGGCGCGGTCCCGGCGCTGCCCGGCCACGACTGGCTGCGCCGGCGTCGGCTGGCCAGCGGCCCGACCGCGGCGCTGAAGATCGCCTCCGGCTGCGACCGGCGTTGCGCCTTCTGCGCGATCCCCACCTTCCGCGGCGCGTTCGTCTCCCGCCCGATGGCCGAGGTGCTGGGCGAGGCCCAGTGGCTGGCCTCCGAGGGCGTCACCGAGATCGTCCTGGTCAGCGAGAACTCCACCTCCTACGGCAAGGACACCGGCGACCTGCGCTCGCTGGAGAAGCTGCTGCCGCAGCTGGCGGCGGTGCCCGGCATCGTCCGGGTGCGGGTCGCCTACCTGCAGCCGGCCGAGCTGCGCCCGGGGCTGCTGGAGGTCATCGCCGGCACGCCCGGGGTCGCGCCCTACTTCGACCTGTCCTTCCAGCACTCCTCGCCGACGCTGCTGCGCCGGATGCGCCGATTCGGCGGCACCGACGACTTCCTCGCGGTGCTGGCACGGGCCCGGTCCCTCGCCCCGGAGGCCGGCTTCCGCACCAACGTCATCCTCGGCTTCCCCGGGGAGACCGAGGCCGACGTCGCCGAGCTGGAGCGCTTCCTCGTCGAGGGCCGGCTGGACGCCGTCGGCGTCTTCGGCTACTCCGACGAGGAGGGCACCGAGGGCGAGCGGCTGGACGGGAAGCTGGACCAGGCCGAGATCGACGCCCGCGTCCGGCGCATCACCGACCTGGTCGAGGAGCTCACCGCCCAGCGGGCGGAGGCCCGGATCGGGTCGACCGTCGAGGTGCTGCTCACCGAGGACCTCTCCGCCACCGACGGCGCCGGGGTCTGGTCCGGCCACGCCGCCCACCAGGACCCGGACGCCGACGGCACGACGACCCTCTCCGGGGTGCCGGCCGGCGCCGTCGCCGGGCAGCTGGTGCGGGCCGAGGTGGTCGACACCGAGGGCATCGACCTGATCGCCGTCGCGGTGGCGCCGGTGCTCGCCGCGGCCACCTCGACGCTCGCCGCGGCCGGAGCCTGAGCTCGTGAGCGCGGCGGTGCCCGAGGGCGGGGCCGACCCGGCCGCCACACCCCCGCAGTCCACGCGGCTGGTGAACCTGCCCAACGCGCTGACCGTGCTGCGGCTGCTCATGGTGCCGCTGCTGGCCCTGCTGCTGCTCACCGACGGCGGCATGGACGACGACCGCCGGATCTGGGCCACGGTCTTCTTCGTGCTGGCGATCATCACCGACTGGTACGACGGGATGATCGCCCGCCGCACCAACCAGGTCACCGAGTTCGGCAAGCTCGCCGACCCGATCGCGGACAAGGCGCTGACCGGCACGGCCCTGGTGGGGCTGTCCATCCTGGGGCTGCTGCCCTGGTGGGTGACGGTGGTGATCCTGTTCCGCGAGCTCGGGGTCACCGTGCTGCGCTTCTGGGTCATCCGGCACGGGGTCATCGCGGCCAGCCGCGGCGGCAAGGCCAAGACGGTGCTGCAGTCGCTGGCGATCGGGCTGTACATGCTGCCGCTGACCGGGGTGCTGGCGTCGGCCCGCTGGTGGGTGATGGCGGCCGCGCTGGTGCTCACGGTGATCACCGGGATCGACTACGTCTACCGGGCGCTGACCCTGCGCCGTACCAGCGCCCGGGCGATGCGCGAGGCGGCCGATCGGCGCAGCGGCGGCACCACCCCCGGCGACCCCGGTCGCCGGGACAACGCGGCGTGAGCGGCCCGCCCGCCGAGGGCGCCGTGGCCCGATTGCACGCCGCCCTGCTGGCCCGCGGGGAGAGCGTGGCGGCCGCCGAGTCGCTGACCGCCGGGCTGTTCTGCGCCACGCTGGCGGCCGTTCCGGGGGCCAGCGGCACGCTGCGCGGCGGCGCCGTCGTCTACGCCACCGACCTGAAGACGACGCTGGCCGGGGTGCCCGCGGACCTGCTGGCCGCCGCCGGCCCGGTCAGCGAGCCCACCGCCGCCGCGCTCGCCGAGGGCATCCGGGAACGCTGCGCGGCCACCTGGGGCGTGGGGCTCACCGGCGTGGCCGGCCCCGACCCGGTCGACGGCCACGGCCCCGGCCGGGTCTACGTCGGCATCAGCGACGGCGCGCGGACCGAGGTGCACCAGCTCGACCTGCCCGGCGACCGGGCGGCGGTGCGGGCGGGTGCGGTCGCGGCAGCGGCGCAGCGGCTGCTGGCGCGCCTGGACCCCGGGAAGCCGGACGGTGGCCGGGGCGTTACGCCAGGAGCGGACGGAGCCCGACCCGGCGCGTGAGGGTGGGCCGGTCCGCGTACCGTGGGCGCACGGCGTCCTCCCGGCCCGGCCGGTCGACGCCGCAGCTGCTCGTTGCGACTGCTCGAGATGAGTGGACAGGAGACGGCCATGACGCTGCTGCGCACCCAGCTCGGCACCACCCTGCGGGGACACCGGCTGCGGCAGCGGCGCACGCTGCGAGACGTGTCCGGCGCTGCCCGGGTGAGCCTGGGGTACCTCTCGGAGGTCGAGCGCGGGCAGAAGGAGGCGTCCTCGGAGCTGCTGGCCTCCATCTGCGACGCCCTGGACGTCGAGCTGGCCGACCTCCTCGCCGAGGTGAGCCTGGAGATGCGGCTGGCCGAGCCCGCGCGGCGCACGGTCCGTCCGGTGGCCCTCCCGGTCCCCGGCGCCGGAGCCGAGGAGACCGCCGGCGACGAGGCGGCGCAGCCGACCGAGCAGGCGGGAGCCGCTGGCGACGCCCCGGTCGCCGAGCCGGCCCTGGCCCTGGTCGGCGGCGGGCAGCCGGCCCGCGCCGCCCGCGCCTCGGGCGCGGTCTCCCTCGCCGCCTGAGGGAAGGCCTCGCTGCCCCCACGCTTCGCGGGCCCCTGCAGTGGAGCCGTCGCGCCCTGGACGTGTGCGCCCCCGACCGTCCAGGAGGCAGGACCGGTCACCGCGGCGGTGCGACACGAACTGCGCTCGACGTCCACATCCTTGACCCAGTGCGACCGGGAGGGCACAAAGTGTCCATGTCTTCCCCGGGATCTCGTTCTCCGCAGTCGTCGTCCGCCGCGTCGCCGGCGCCCCATGCGGGTCGCGGTGCGGCCACCGTGCTGGAGGCCGACGCTGCCGAGGCCGCTGCCGCCGAGGCGGCCGTCTCCGGCGGGCAGCACCTGACCACCCCGGTGCCGGTGGGCGCTGGCCGGATCCAGCCACCGGTCCCCGGCCACCACCTGACCGCGCCGGTGCCCGCGCTCGCCGTCGCCGTCCCGGCTCCCCGCCCGACGGCGCCCGCCGCCGCCCATGACCCCCGCCGGGCGCCGATCCGCACCGGGTCCGCGATGAGCCGCACCCGGCGTGGCCTGCTCAACGGCGCCCGGATCGCGTTCGCCGAGCGGGGGGTCCGCAAGGCCACCATGCAGCACGTCGCGGCGGCGGCGGGCGTGGCCAAGGCGACGCTCTACAACCACTTCCGCACCAAGGACGACGTCGCCCAGGCGCTGATCGCCTTCGAGCTGGACCGGCTGGCCGCGCTGGCCGCGGAGCTGCCCCTCACCGTCGCCGTCCCGGCCCTGGCCGAGGAGGTCGGTGCGCACCCGGTGCTGCGCCGGCTGGCGGAGGCCGAGCCCGAGACGCTGGTGCAGATGATGGCGCTGGACGCCGGGCGCTGGACCGACGTGGTGCTCACCCTGGCCTCGGCGCTGCGGATCTCCCGGCCGGAGGCCGAGCTGGTCTGCCGGTGGCTGCTCGGCCTGGTGCTGCAGCCCGGTACGCCGGCGGAGCGGGCCGCGCAGGCAGCGGTCATCACCGGCCAGATCCTGGGCTGACGGCCCGGGATCAGGTCAGCTGATCGTGCGTGCTCCTGGCTCACGGTGCGAGGTGAGCCAGGAGCACGTGGCGTGAGCCAGGACGGCGCCCGCGCCCGCTCGCCGCACCATCGGCGTGGCATCGTGACGCCAGGACGACGGCGTCCCGCCCGGACCCGGCCGATCCGCCGTCCGCACACCCTCTGGAGGACCTGATGCGGTACCTCTTCCGCCCACCCGCCACCGAGGCCGCCGGGCTGCTCTCCCTGCCCTGGGACCAGCCGCTGGAGGAGTGGAACGAGAGCCTGCTGCTCGACGTCCCGCAGCGCGGCATCTCCCGGCACGTCGTCCGGTTCACCGTGGCCGAGGGGCGGGTCTACGCGCTCAAGGAGATCGCCGAGCCGCTGGCCCGCCACGAGTACGCGCTGCTCACCGAGTTCGAGGAGGAAGGGCTCCCGTCGGTGTCGGTGCTGGGCATCTGCGTCGACCGGCCCGGTGACCAGGAGGCGATCCTGGTCACCCGGTACCTCGAGTACTCGATGTCCTACCGCTACCTGTTCTCCGGCCCGCGGGCCGCGGACTCGGCCGAGCGGCTGCTGGACACCCTGGTGCAGCTGCTGGTCCGGCTGCACCTGGCCGGCGTCTACTGGGGCGACTGCTCGCTGTCGAACACGCTGTTCCGGCTGGACGCCGGCGCGTACACCGCGTACCTGGTCGACGCCGAGACGGCCGAGCGGCACCCCCGGCTGTCCAACGGCCAGCGCTCCTACGACGTCGAACTGGCCCGCGAGCGGGTGGGCGCCGAGCTGATGGACCTCCAGGCCGGGGAGCTGCTGCCCGAGGAGATCGACCCGCTGGAGGTCGCCAACAGCCTCCCCGACCGGTACGAGGCGCTGTGGGACGAGGTGACCCGGGAGGAGGTCTTCCGGCTCGACGAGTCCGCCATCCGGGTCGCCGAGCGGCTGGCCAGGATCAACGAGCTGGGCTTCGACGTCGGTGAGATCGAGCTGGTCACCTCCGCGGAGGGCGCCCGGCTGCGGGTGGAGACCCGCGTCGCCGAGCCGGGGGAGAACCGCCGCGAGCTGTTCCGGCTCACCGGCCTGGAGGTGCAGGAGAACCAGGCCCGGCGGCTGCTCAACGACGTCCGCTCCTACCGCGCCTACCTCGAGCAGCGGGCCGGGGAGCCGGTGCCGGAGACGGTCGCGGGCCACCGCTGGCTGGCGGAGGTGTACCAGCCCGTCATCAACGCGATCCCCGAGGAGCTGGCCGGCCGGCTGGCGCCGGCGGAGGTCTTCCACGAGGTGCTGGAGCACCGCTGGTTCCTCTCCGAGCGGGCCGGCTTCGACGTCGGCACCTGGACGGCGGCGCGTTCCTACGTCCAGCACGAGCTGCCCCGCACCCCGGCGGCGCTGACCACGCCGTCGGTGATGGCGCACCGTTCGGCGGTCGGGAGCGAGATGGTCACCGAGGGGTCTCCGCCCGTTTGACAGTCTTTGTGGGCTGGGCCACTCTCCGAGATCCACGGCGATCATCGGATCGCCCCGGCGCCAACGGAGGCGGTGGACGGTGGGCGATGTTCACGAAGTCGGTCCCGACGGAGAACGGGCCGGGCCGGCCCGGTCGGCGCCCCGGAGGGCGCTGAGGCGGGGGCTGGGCGGGGCGGCCGCGGCGGTGGTGCTGAGCTCGGCCCTGGCTGCCTGCGGCGGCGACGGGGGCGGCGCCCCCACGCTGACCTGGTACACCAACCCCGACTCGGGAGGGCAGGCGGAGATCGCCGCCCGGTGCACCGAGGCGGCCGGGGGCCGCTACCGGATCGAGACCGCACAGTTGCCGCGCGAGGCATCCCAGCAGCGGGAGCAGCTGATCCGGCGGCTCGCGGCGAACGACTCCTCGATCGACATCATGAGCCTGGACCCGCCGTTCATCCCCGAGTTCGCCGAGGCCGGGTTCCTGGCCGAGGTGCCCGAGGACGTCGCCGAGCGGGTGACCGAGGACGTGGTGGAGAGCGCGATCGAGGGCTCCACCTGGAACGACGAGCTGGTCGCGGTCCCGTTCTGGGCGAACACCCAGATCCTCTGGTACCGCGAGTCGGTCGCCGAGGCCGCCGGGCTGGACATGAGCCAGCCGGTCACCTGGGACCAGATCGTCCAGGCCGCGCAGGAGCAGGGCGTCCAGGTGGGCGTGCAGGGCATCCGGGCCGAGGCGCTGACCGTGTGGTTCAACGCCCTGATCGAGTCCGCGGGTGGCTCGATCATCGCGGAGAACTCGACCGACCCGTCGGAGATCGTGCTGGGCCTGGACTCCGAGGCGGGGGTGCGGGCCACCGAGGTGATGCGGATGATCGCCACCAGCGGGACGGCCGGCCCGGCGCTGTCGACGGCGAACGAGGACTCCACCGCGACCGCCTTCGAGGGCCCCGAGGGCGGGTTCAACGTCAACTACCCGTTCCTGTGGCCGCGTGCGCTGGGCGCCGTGGAGGCCGGGACGATGGATCCCTCGGTGCCCGAGGACTACGGCTGGGCGCTCTACCCGCAGGTCGACGAGGGCACCCCGAGCGCGCCCCCGTACGGCGGGATCAACCTCGGGGTCGGCGCCTTCAGCGAGCACCCCGACCTCGCCTACGAGGCGACCGAGTGCATCACCTCGACGGAGAACCAGTCGTACTACTTCGTCACCAACGGCAACCCGGCTTCGGACACCACGGTCTACGACGACCCGGCGGTGCTGGAGGAGTTCCCGATGGCCCCGGTCATCCGTGACTCGCTGGAGCAGGCGGCGCCGCGGCCGCAGACGCCCTACTACAGCGAGGTGTCCGGCGGCATCCAGCGGTCGTACCACCCGCCGTCGTCGGTCGACCCCCAGCGGACACCTGAGGAAGCGACCGAGCTCATCACCGCCGTGCTGCGGAAGGAGCAACTGCTGTGACCCAGACAACGCTCCCGCCGGTCAAGAAGACCGCGCCGGTCTCCGCGCCGGAGGGCACGACCAGCGACCGCAGTCGCGGTGAACGCCGGCTGGGCTGGCTGCTGGCCGGCCCGGCACTGGTGGTCATGCTGCTGGTGACCGCCTACCCGATCGCGCAGGCGTTCTACGAGTCGCTGTTCGACTACCGGCTCACCGACCCGGACAACCGGTCCTTCACCGGGTTCTCCAACTACGCCGTCATCCTCAGCGACTGGCTGTGGTGGCGGGCCATCCTGGTGACGCTGTTCATCACCGCGGTCACCGTCGCCGTCGAGCTGGTGCTGGGCTTCGCGCTGGCCCTGGTGATGGCGAAGGCGCTCAGCGCCATCCGCCCGGTGCTGCGCGCGGCGATCCTCATCCCGTACGCGGTGATCACCGTCGTGTCCGCGTTCGCGTGGCAGTTCGCCTTCGACATCCAGACGGGCTTCATCAACAGCTGGTTCGGGTGGATCCCGGGGATCGGTGGCGACACGGACTGGTTCGGCGGCACCTGGAGCTCGCTGTTCGTCATCTGCCTGGCTGAGATCTGGAAGACCACGCCGTTCATCTCGTTGCTGCTGCTGGCCGGGCTCGCGCAGGTGCCGGAGGTGCTGCAGGAGGCGGCCAAGGTCGACGGCGCCAGCTGGTGGCAGCGCATGCGCCGGGTCACGCTGCCCAACATGAAGGCCGCGATCATGGTGGCCCTGCTGTTCCGCACCCTGGACGCCTTCCGGGTCTTCGACAGCATCTTCATCATGACCAACGGCGCGAACGCCACCGAATCGGTGTCGTTCCTGGCCTACCGGCAGACCATCTCGCGGCTGGAGATCGGCCTGGGGTCGGCGGTCTCGGTGCTGCTGTTCCTCGCGGTGGTGCTCATCGCGTTCAGCTTCATCAAGGGCTTCAAGGTCGATCTGTCGCAGGCGGGGGGTCGTTGATGTCCACGAAGGAACGCACCTGGTGGATCGTTGCCGGGGTCGGGATCGTCCTCTACTGCCTGGCGCCGATCGCCTGGATCGTCTCGCTGTCGTTCAAGGCGCCCAGCGACCTGGCCAACGAGTCGTTCTTCCCGAGCACCCCGACGACGGAGAACTACTCGCTGATCCTCACCGGCGATGCCAGCGACCTGTTCCTCCCGGCGCTGCGGAACTCGTTCGGGATCTGCCTGATCGCGACGTTCATCTCCTGCATCCTGGCGATGTTCGCCGCCTACGCGATCGCCCGGCTGGACTTTCCGGGCAAGAAATTCATCCTCGGCACCGCCCTGGCGGTGGCGATCTTCCCGGTCATCTCCATCGTCACGCCGCTGTTCAACCTGTGGCGGAACATCGGCCTGTACGACACCTGGCCGGGGCTGATCATCCCGTACCTGTCGCTCACCCTGCCGATCTCCATCTGGACGATGTCGGCGTTCTTCCGGGAGATCCCCTGGGAGATGGAGCAGGCCGCGCAGGTCGACGGCGCGACGAGCTGGCAGGCGTTCCGCAAGGTGATCGTCCCGCTGGCCGCACCCGGTGTCTTCACCACGGCGATCATCGCCTTCTTCATCGCCTGGAACGACTTCGTCTACGGCATCTCGCTGACCTCCACGGAGGCGGCCCGGCCGGTGCCCGCGGCCCTGGGGCTGTTCTCCGGCGCCTCGCAGTTCGAGGACCCGACCGGGGCCATCGCCGCGGCGGCGGTGATCGTCACCATCCCGGTCGTCGTCCTGGTGCTGCTGTTCCAGCGGCGCATCGTCGCCGGCCTCACCAACGGCGCCGTCAAGGGCTGATCCCTCCGCGCAGCCCCCGGACCAGCGCGCCCACCCACCGAACTGCACACACGCCCACGAAGGGGACGGACACCGATGGCCTCCATCGAGATGAAGAACATCGTCAAGAAGTACGGGGACGGGTTCCCGGCGGTGAACGACGTCAGCCTGGACATCGCCGACGGCGAGTTCATGATCCTGGTCGGGCCCTCCGGCTGCGGGAAGTCGACCCTGCTCCGGATGATCGTCGGGCTGGAGGACATCACCAGCGGCGACATGGTCATCGGCGGCAAGCGGGTCAACGACCTGGCGCCGCGGGAGCGGAACCTGTCGATGGTCTTCCAGAACTACGCGCTCTACCCGCACCTCACGGTCTTCGAGAACATCGCCTTCCCGCTGCGGCTGTCCAAGGTCGACGACGCCGAGGTCCAGAAGCGGGTCAACGAGGCCGCCGACGTCCTGGAGCTGCACGAGCACCTGGAGCGCAAGCCGGCGAACCTCTCCGGTGGTCAGCGCCAGCGGGTGGCGATGGGCCGGGCCATCGTGCGCCAGGCCGAGGCGTTCCTCTTCGACGAGCCGCTGTCGAACCTGGACGCCAAGCTGCGCGGCCAGATGCGCACCGAGATCGCCCGGCTGCAGCGCCGGCTGGGCATCACCACGGTGTACGTCACCCACGACCAGACCGAGGCGATGACCCTCGGCGACCGGGTCTGCGTCCTGCGCAAGGGCAAGA
This sequence comes from Modestobacter sp. SYSU DS0657, assembly GCF_054050925.1. Lineage (NCBI taxonomy): Bacteria > Bacillati > Actinomycetota > Actinomycetes > Geodermatophilales > Geodermatophilaceae > Modestobacter > Modestobacter sp. SYSU DS0657. Next base: position 26,081 of record NZ_JBJHAG010000032.1, read on the forward strand.
TCCAGCAGGTCGCCTCCCCCCGGGAGCTCTACGAGCAGCCGGTGAACCTCTTCGTCGCCGGGTTCATCGGTTCCCCGCCGATGAACTTCCTGCCCGCCACCCTGGACGACCGCACGCTGACCACGCCGTTCGGGACGATCGAGCTCGACGAGCGTCGCGCCGCGGCGGTCGCCGGGCGGGACGTCCTGCTGGTGGGCATCCGGCCGGAGTACTTCGAGGACGCGTCGCTGGTCGACGAGGCCAAGCGGCCGCTCGGCTCGGTCTTCACCGCCCGGGTCGACGTCACCGAGTGGCTCGGCGACTCGCAGTTCGCCTACATCCCCTACGAGGCGCCCGAGGAGATCCGCGCCCAGCTGCGCGACCTGTCCCGGGAGCTGGACGCCGAGGAGCTGCGCACCCAGGCGATCGTCTCCATCGACGCGACCAGCCGGATCCGGGAGGGGCGGGACGCCGAGTTCTGGCTGGACAGCCGCAAGGTGCACGTCTTCGACCCGGCGTCGGGGGAGAACCTCACCCGCGACGCCGAGGCAGGCGCCGAGCTGACCCGGATGGCCGCCCAGGACCGCGAGGAGCAGGTCGCCGACGCCCAGGGGTCGATCAGCGAGCGCAGCGACAGCGCAGCCTGACGTCGCACCGGGGCGCCGGTTCCCCGGATGGGGGACCGGCGCTCCGGTGCGACATGCTGCCCCCGCAGCGTTTGTCCGGACCCGGTGGTGCACACCTGTGTCCTGACAGACCTCGGTCGACCCAGGAGGCAGCATTGGACATCACCGCGACCGACGAGTGGGGCGCGCTCGCCGCCCACCACGCCGCGATCGAGGGCACCACCCTGCGGCAGTTGTTCGCCGACGACCCGGGCCGGGGCCATCGCCTCACCGGCACCGCCGGGGACCTGCACGTCGACTGGTCCAAGCACCGGGTCACCGACGAGACGGTCCGGCTGCTCGTCGCGCTGGCCGAGCGGGCCGGCCTGCCCGAGCGGATCGAGGCGATGTTCCGCGGTGAGCACATCAACACCACCGAGGACCGCGCCGTCCTGCACGTCGCGCTGCGCGCCCCCGCCGACCAGCAGCTGGTGGTCGACGGGCAGGACGTGTCCGCCGACGTGCACGAGGTGCTGGCGAAGATGCGCGGCTTCGCCGACCGGGTGCGGTCGGGGGAGTGGACCGGCCACACCGGGCAGCGGATCCGCGCCGTGGTCAACATCGGCATCGGCGGCTCCGACCTCGGCCCGGCGATGGCCTACACGGCGCTGGCCGACTACAGCGACCGGGACATCACCGCCCGCTTCGTGTCCAACATCGACCCGACCGACTTCGCCGAGAAGACCCGCGACCTCGATCCGGCGACCACGCTGTTCGTGGTCTGCTCCAAGACCTTCACCACGCTGGAGACGCTGACCAACGCGAAGGTGGCGCGGGCCTGGCTGCTCGACTCCGGCGCCGACGAGTCCGCGGTGGCCAAGCACTTCGTCGCCGTCTCCACCAACGCCGACGCCGTCGCCGAGTTCGGCATCGACACCGACAACATGTTCGGCTTCTGGGACTGGGTGGGCGGCCGGTACTCCTTCACCTCCGCCGTCGGCCTGTCGCTGATGGTCGCGATCGGCCCGGACCACTACGACGAGATGCTCGCCGGCTTCCACGCCGTCGACGAGCACTTCCGCACGGCACCGCTGGCGGAGAACCTGCCGGTCCTGCAGGGGCTGCTCAACGTCTGGTACACGAACTTCTTCGGCGCCCAGACCCACGCCGTGCTGCCCTACAGCCAGTACCTGTCCCGGCTGCCGGCCTACCTGCAGCAGCTGACCATGGAGAGCAACGGCAAGTCGGTCCGCTGGGACGGCGATCCGGTCACCACCACCACCGGCGAGGTCTACTGGGGCGAGCCGGGCACGAACGGCCAGCACGCGTTCCACCAGCTGCTGCACCAGGGCACATCGCTGGTCCCGGCGGACTTCATCGGCTTCGGCGAGCCCAACCACGACATCGCGGACATGCACGACCTGCTGATGGCGAACATGTTCGCGCAGAGCGCCGTGCTCGCGTTCGGGCGCACCGCCGAGGAGGTCGCCGCCGACGGCACCGCCGCCGACGTCGTCCCGCACAAGGTGATGCCGGGCAACCGGCCGTCGACGACGATCCTGGCGCCGAAGCTCACCCCGGCGACGCTGGGGCAGCTGGTGGCCTTCTACGAGCACACCGTCTTCACCGAGGGCGTCATCTGGCAGATCGACTCCTTCGACCAGTGGGGCGTCGAGCTGGGCAAGGTGATGGCCCGCGAGCTCGCTCCGGCGCTGACCAGCGAGGGCGCTCCGGAGATCGACCAGGACGACTCGACGGTGGCGCTGGTCGAGCACTACCGGAGGCTGCGCAACCGCCCGGTGTGAGGAACGGCCCCTCTGCCCCCACGCCTCGCAGGCTCGGCGCGGGACCCTGCAGAGGGGCCGTTCCAGGGCCCACGTTCGCGGTGGGCCTGGAAACCAGCAGGACGACGCCCGGGGGCCTGCGGTGGCTGACCTCCGCGACCGACTGGGACGATGATCGACGACGACGTCGCCCGTGCCGCACCATCCGCCGCCCGGTGGACCGGTGCGCCGGACAGGAGGAACCATGCCCAACCCGTTCGTGAAGTTGTGGAAGTACCTGACGGCGTCGGCCAACCAGCAGATCGACCAGCGTGCAGACCCCAAGGTCCAGATCGCCCAGGCCATCGAGTCGGAGCAGCAGCGGCACCAGGCGCTGGCCAACCAGGCCGCGGCTGTCCTGGGCAACCAGCGTCAGCTGGAGATGCGCCTGAACCGGCAGCTGAGCGAGGTCGAGCAGATGCAGGCCTCCGCCCGGCAGGCGCTCGTCCTGGCCGACCAGTCCCGCGCTGCCGGTGACGCCGCCAAGGCCGCCGAGTACGAGCAGGCGGCGCAGGCGTTCGCCACCCAGCTGGTCAGCGCCGAGCAGGCGATGGAGGACCTCAAGCGCAGCCACGACGAGGCGCTGCAGGCCGCCGAGCAGGCCAAGGGCGCCGTGGAGACCAGCCGCATGCGGCTGCAGACCACCCTCGCCGAGCGCACCAAGCTGCTGTCCCAGCTGGAGCAGGCGAAGATGCAGGAGCGGGTCTCGGACTCGCTGCGGCAGGTCAACGAGCTGTCCGCGCCGGGCAACACCCCGAGCCTCGGCGAGGTCCGGGACAAGATCGAGGCCCGCTACGCCAACGCGCTCGGTCAGGCGGAGCTCGCGCAGGACTCCGTCGAGGGCCGGATGCTCGACGTGCAGAAGGCGACGCTGGACGTCGCCGGCTCCTCCCGGCTCGCCGAGATCCGTGCCTCGATGGGCGGGCAGCAGGCCGTGGGGGGCGGCGGCCAGCAGGCGGTCACCGGCGGCGAGCAGGCCGCGGCCATCGAGCAGGGCACCGGTGCCGTGCCCGGCGCGGAGCAGCCGGCCGCCCAGCCGGCGGAGCGCCCCGAGCAGGCCTGAGCACCCACCCGCAGGACACGCACCGCCCGGTGCCGGACGACGTCCGGCACCGGGCGGTCGTCGTTCAGCGGCCGGCCAGCGTCGGCGGGTGGTCGCGCTCGCCGGTGCGGGCGGCCGGGGCGATGGGGCTGCGCGCGGCCTGGCAGCGGGGGCACCACCAGGTCACCCGCTCCTGGGTGTCGGGCCCCTGGTCGCCCAGCAGGATGGTGGTGCCGCAGCGCCGGCACGGGCGGCCCTTGCGGCCGGCGACCCAGTGGTCCTCGCCGCGTCGGGTGCTGCCGGTGGTGCTCTGCTCGGGGTGGTGCTTGTTGGCCTGCATCAGCGTGCGGGCCCGGGTGACCAGGCCGGCAAGGTCCGGGACGTCGGCCACGCGCGTCCACGGGTGCACCCCGGCGAGGAACAGCGACTCGACCTTGTAGAGGTTGCCGATCCCGGCCAGGTTGCGCTGGTCGAGCAGGGCGACGCCGATCTGCTCGTCGGGGTGGCTGCGCAGCCGGCGCAGCGCCTCGTCGAGGTCCCAGTCCGGCCCGAGCACGTCGGGGCCCAGGTGGCCCACCAGCTGCGCCTCGTCGGCGGTGGGCACCAGCGCCATGTCGTGCAGCCGGTAGCCCACGCACTCCCACTCGTCGGTGGCGAGCACCGCCCGGACGGCGAACGCCGGACCTCCCCGCCACGTCGCGCCGGGCCGGTAGACGTGCCAGCTGCCGTCCATCCGGTAGTGGGTGCGCAGCGTGCGACCGTCGGCGAAGCGGATCAGCATGTGCTTGCCGCGCGGCACCACCTCGGTGACGGTGGCCCCGGTCAGGTCGACGGTGGCGAGCTGCGGCACCCGCAGCTCGCCACGGCGCAGGGTGGCCCCGGCCAGCGCGGTGTGCATCCGCTGGCTCGCCAGCCAGACGGTGTCTCCCTCGGGCACCTGTCCATGATCCCCTGCCGGACGCCGGGGTGCTGGGTCTCACCGCAGCGCTCGCCGGCCCGGGCAGGCGTCGTGCCGAAGGTCGTGCGGCTCCCTCGTCGGGGTGGCCTGCTGTGAGTGGGCCGACAGGCGGGAAGAGCCTGCGGTCCGTCGGCGCTGGGCATGCCGTGGACGTGACCTCGCGACTGCGGCAGCTGACCGGTACCGGCGTCGTCCGGGAGCCGGCGCACGAGCCGGTCACCGTGACGGTGGCCCGGGTGGTGCGCCCCGAGCAGCACGACGCGTTCGAGCGCTGGGCCGCCGACGTGCAGGAGCTCGTCGCCACCTTCCCCGGGCACCTCGGCTCCTCGCTGCTGCGGCCCGGACCGGCCAGCGACGAGTACCACCTGGTCTACCGGTTCGCCGACGACGAGTCGCTCGCGGTCTGGGAGCGCTCGCCGCAGCGGCGGGAAGCGCTGGACCGCGTGCACCGGCTGGTGGAGGACGAGCGGGTGGCCCGCGCGGTCGGGTTGCAGACCTTCTTCGCGGTGCCGCCGCGCCCCGGTCCGGTGTGGCGGAGCTGGCTGCTGACCGTCGCGGTCGTGCTGGCGTTCACCAGCACCTTCCAGCTGCTCGCCGTGCCGTTCGTCGGCGACTGGCCGTGGCCGCTGCGGCTGCTGCTGTCGGCGGTCTACGTGGTGACCGCGCTGCGCGTGCTCATGCCGCGGCTGAGCCGCTGGCTCGCCCCCTGGCTGCAGGGGTCCCGCCGGAGCTGACGCGGCCAGGCTGGACCGGGCTCGACCGGGCCGGACCGGCACGATCGGGCAACGGTGGCCCACGACGCGACCGATCGTGGGCCATCGGGGTGCAGGGATCAGCCGCGCAGGCGGAGGCCCCGCGGGGTGGCCGCGAAGCCGGCCGCCTGCAGGGCGGCGGAGAGCGCGCTCGCCTCGTGCACCGAGGCGCCGTCGGCCTTCTGCACCGTCATCCGGCCGAGCGCGCCGGAGGCGACGGCGCCGGAGAGCGCGGTGGCCGCCTCCTTGAGCACCGTCTCGTCCTCCGTCCAGGAGAGCAGCGTCCTGCCGCCGCGCTCGACGTAGAGCACCAGCTCGCCGTCGACCAGCACCACCAGCGCACCGGCCTTGCGGCCGGCCCGGTGCCCGGTGCGGCGGGAGCCCGTGCCCTCGCCGAGGTCGACCGCGTCGTCCGCACCGGTGGGCCGCTCCGGCCAGGGGAGCGCCGCGCCGTAGACGTTGGCCGGGTCGGTCGCGGCGAGCACCACCGGCCCGGCCTGCGCGCGGTCGGGGCTGGCGAAGCTGCGGAGCCGGTCGACCGAACCCGACGTGCCGAACTGCGCCGCGCCGAGGGTCTCCACGAAGTAGCCCCGCCGGGCCCGGCCGTTCTCCTCGAAGGCGCGCAGCACCGGGTAGACCGCGGAGAACCCGCCGACCACCTGCTCGGCCTGGACCGCGCCGCGCGTGAGCACCCCGTGTCGTTCCAGCAGCGCCTCGGCCCGCGCGGTGGTCCGCTTGGTGGCGTTGGTCTCCAGCTCCGGCAGCGCCGACCAGCGCCCGGCCATCGCCGGCGGCCCGGTGCGGCTGGGCATCGCCGGGCGGCCCAGGCGGGTGCGCCCGTAGCGGGTTCGGTCGAGCCGGGCACGGGGTGCGGCCGGAGCCCTGCGGTGCGCCCCGCCTCCGGAGAGCCGCGCCCGCAGCGGGGTGAGGGTGTCGTTGGTCAGCGCCCCGCTCCACACCAGGTCCCAGACCACCTCGGAGAGCGCCTGGTCGTCGGTGGAGCCGACCCGGTCCGACAGCGACCGGAAGAACAGGGCCTGCCCGCCGGCGAGCTCGTCCAGCACCTGCTGGGCGACCCCGCCCTCGAGCTGTGCGCCACCCGGGGGTTCGGGCAGCAGCAGCGGTGCCAGGTCGGCCGGCACCAGGGTGACCCAGCCGTCGCCGCCGGAGAGCCCGCCGGCGCCCGCCCAGAGCACCTCACCGGCGCTGGTCAGCTCGTCGAGCAGCGCGGGGGAGTAGTCGCGCACCCGCGAGGGCAGCACGAGTGACTCCAGCGCCGACGCTGGCACCAGCGCGCCGGCCAGCTGCTCGACGACGGCGAGAACGCCGTCGACCCCGCGCATCCGCCCGCCCACCGACTGCCAGGAGGGGCTGAACCGGGCCAGGGTGCCGACCGGGACCGGCTCGACCTCCTGGCGCAGCTTGGCCAGCGAGCGCCGCCGGATCGAGCGCAGCACCTCCGCGTCGCACCACTCCTGGCCGACGCCGCCGGGCCGGAACTCGCCGGTGACCAGCCGTCCGGTGCCCACCAGGCGCTGCAGGGTGGCGGTCACGACGGCGACGCCCAGGCCGAGCCGGGTGGCGACGTCGGCCGGCACGAAGGGCCCGTGCGTGCGGGCGTAGCGGCCGACGAGGTCGCCGAGCGGGTCGGCCACCGGCTCGGTGAACGCCTCGGGCACCCCGACCGGCAGCGCGGTGCCCAGCGCGTCGCGCAGCCGGCCGGCGTCCTCGATGGCGACGTGCCGCTCCTCGCCGGCGATGCGCACGACGATGGCCCGCCGGGAGGCGACCAGCTCGGCGAGCCACTCGGCCGGCACTCCCCGGGGGGCGGCCTCGGCGACGGTGAGGTCACCGAGGCCACGGAGCAGGTCGCTGGCGCCGTCGACGTCGCGGGGGTGCCGCTCGGCCGGCAGCCGCTGGAGCTCGGCCTCCACCTCGGCCATCGCGTCGGCGTCCAGCAGCTCGCGCAGCTCGGAGCGGCCCAGCAGCTCGGCGAGCAGGCCGGTGTCCAGCGCGAGGGCCTGGGCGCGGCGCTCGGCCAGCGGGGCGTCGCCCTCGTAGATGAACTGCCCGACGTAGCCGAACAGCAGGGACTGGGCGAAGGGCGAGGCGGTCTGGGTCTGCACGTCGACGACCCGCACCCGGCGGGACCGGACGTCGCGCATCAGCTCGACCAGCCCAGGCACGTCGTAGACGTCCTGCAGCACCTCCCGGACCGCCTCGAGGGTGATCGGGAACGAGGAGAACTCGCTGGCCACCGAGAGCAGCTGGGCCGCCCGCTGACGCTGCTGCCACAGCGGTGTGCGGCGGCGCGGGTCGCGGCGGGGGAGCAGCAGGGCCCGCGCGGCGCACTCGCGGAACCGGCTGGCGAACAGCGCCGAGTTGCCGACCTCGGCGGTCACCTCCCGTTCCACGTCGTCCGGGTCGAGGATCGCCAGGTCGGCCTCGGGTGCCTCGCCCGTGGTGTCGGGGAGCCGCAGCACGATGCCGTCGTCGGAGTGCATCGAGGCGACGTCGACCCCGTAGCGCTCGCGCAGCCGGGCGGCGAGCACCAGCGCCCAGGGGGCGTTGACCTGCGCCCCGAAGGGGGAGTGGACGACCAGCCGCCAGTCGCCGAGCTCGTCGCGGAACCGTTCGACCAGCATCGTGCGGTCGTCGGGCAGGTGGCCGGTCGCCTGCTTCTGCTCGGCCAGGTACGCGAGCAGGTTGGCCGCACCCCACTCGTCGAGGCCCGCGGCCCGGGCGCGCTCCGCGCCGGCCTCGGGGGTCGCGGAGCCGACCTCGCGCAGGAACGCACCCAGCGCGCGACCGAGCTCCAGCGGTCGGCCGAGCGTGTCACCGTGCCAGAACGGCATCTTGCCGGGCAGCCCCGGAGCCGGGCTGACCAGCACCCGGTCGTGGGTGATCTCCTCGATCCGCCAGGAGGAGGACCCCAGCAGGAAGACGTCGCCCACCCGCGACTCGTAGACCATCTCCTCGTCGAGCTCGCCGACCCGCTTGCCCCCGGTCTCGCCGGCGCCGCTCACGAGGAAGACGCCGAACAGCCCGCGGTCGGGGATGGTGCCGCCGCTGGTGACCGCCAGCCGCTGCGCGCCGGCCCGGGCGGTGAGGGTGTCGGTGACCCGGTCCCAGGTCAGCCGGGGCCGCAGCTCGGCGAAGGCGTCGGAGGGGTAGCGGCCGGCCAGCATGTCCAGCACCGCGTGCAGCGCGGAGTCGGGCAGCGAGGCGAACGCCGCCGACCGGCGCAGCACCCCGGCCACCTCCTCGACCGTGCGCGGCCGCTCGGACACCATCGCCACGATCTGCTGGGCCAGCACGTCCAGCGGGTTGCGCAGGTAGCGGGTGGACTCGATGGCCCCGGCGCGCATCCGTTCGGCGACGACGGCGCTCTGCACCAGGTCGCCGCGGAACTTGGGGAAGATGACGCCCTCGCTGACCGCGCCGACCTGGTGGCCGGCGCGGCCCACCCGCTGCAGCCCCGACGCCACGGTGGGCGGGGACTCGACCTGGACGACCAGGTCGACGGCGCCCATGTCGATGCCCAGCTCCAGCGACGAGGTGGCGACGACGGCCGGGAGCCGGCCGGACTTCAGCGCCTCCTCGGTGACCGCCCGCTGCTCGCGGGAGACCGAGCCGTGGTGCGCCGCGGCGATCGGGCGGACCTCGGGCGGGAGCCCACCACCGGCACCCGCTTGGGCCATCAGCTGCGCGGGGTTCGCCCCCTGCGGCAACGGCTCGCCCGTCGTCCGCTCGTGGTGCAGCTCGTTGAGTCGGCTGGTGAGCCGTTCGGCCAGCCGGCGGGAGTTGGCGAAGACGATGGTGCTGCGGTGGGCCTCGATCAGGTCGAGCACCCGCTCCTCGACCGCCGGCCAGATCGACGTCCGCGGCTGGTTGCCCGCCGCCGAGCCCTCCAGCTCACCGGTCGGCTGCCCCAGCTGCGACATGTCCTCGACCGGGACGACGACCGACAGGTCCCACTGCTTGCTGGCCGGCGGCGCGACCACCTGCACCGGGCGGCCGCCCGCCAGGAAGGTCGAGACCTCCTCGATCGGGCGCACGGTGGCCGACAGCCCGATCCGCTGTGCCGGGCGCTCGAGCAGCTCGTCGAGCCGGTCGAGGGAGACCGCGAGGTGCGCGCCGCGCTTGGTGCCGCAGACGGCGTGCACCTCGTCGAGGATGACCGTCTCCACCCCGCGCAGCGCCTCGCGCGCCTGACTGGTCAGCAGGAGGAAGAGCGACTCGGGGGTGGTGATCAGGATGTCCGGCGGCCGGCGGGCGAAGCTGCGCCGCTCGTCGGCCGGAGTGTCACCGGAGCGGACGCCGACGCTGATCTCCGGCCGCGGCAGCCCCAGCCGCGCGGCCGCCTGCCCGATGCCGGTCAGCGGTGCGCGCAGGTTGCGCTCGACGTCGACCGCGAGCGCCTTGAGCGGCGACACGTACAGCACCCGGCAACGGGCCAGCGGGTCGTCGGGCGGCGGGGTGGCGGCCAGCCGGTCCAGCGACCAGAGGAACGCCGCGAGCGTCTTGCCCGAACCGGTGGGGGCCACCACCAGCGCGTGCTCGCCGCTGCTGATCGCCGACCAGGCGCCCTCCTGGGCCGGCGTCGGGCCGGCGAACGCGCCGGTGAACCACGCCTGGGTGGGCGTGGAGAAGCGCTCGAGGGCGGACACGGCTCCAGTCTCCCCGCGGGTGCGACAGTTCGCCGTCCCCCGGCGCGCGGCAGCAGCGTGCTCGGGCGGTCGACGAGTCGACATGTGGGTTTGTCGACGGACCCCGGACGGGATCACACTGGTGGAACTACGCCCCTGTGGTTCAGGAGGACCGATGAAGCGGGCGCACGTGCAGTCGTCCAGCGTGCGGTCGGTGGGCTACGACCTCGACCACCGGGTGCTGGAGATCGAGTTCGCCGGCGGCGGGGTCTACGACTACCTCGGCGTCCCGCCGGAGGAGGCGCTCGCGATGCTGGAGTCGGCCAGCATCGGGCGCTACGTCAACGGGGAGATCAAGCCGCGGTACCGCTGCCGCGTGGTCCACCGGGCGGCCTGACCCGGAGGTCCCCGCCGGGCCGGTGGCGGAGTGTGACCGGCCGGCCCTGGACGCACACCCGGAGCAGGGGCGGCGGTCCCACTCGCCGGAACCGCACTTGTGGGTTGGCTGAGCGGCGGGTTGTCTGCGCTGCAGACCCGGGGGACATCGGGGTCGTCCCGGGCGCGACACAGGAGTCGCTCATGGAACCGCACCGCACTCGACGCCTGCGTGCCGGTGTCGCCCTCGCCGCTGCGGCGGTCGTCGTCACCAGCGGAGCCTCGCCCGCGCTCGCCGCGCCCGGCGGCGACGGGCACGGGCACGCCAACGGGCAGGCGAACGGGCATGGCAACGAGGACGGGCACGGGCACGGGCACGGGCACGACGACCCGGACAGCCGGCGGATCGCCGCGCTCGTCGCGCAGCTGACCGTGCCGGAGAAGTTCGGCCTGCTCGGCGGGACGACGGGCAGCAACGGGGCCGCCGGTGCCCTGGCCGGCGTCCCCCGGCTCGGCATCCCGACCCTCGACATGGCCGACGGGCCCTCCGGGGTCCGGGCTGCGGAGCCGGCGACCGCGCTCCCCGCGCCGGTGGCGCTCGGCGCCTCCTTCTCCCCGGAGCTGGCCGCCGCCTACGGCGGGGTGCTGGGCCAGGAGGCCGACGCGCTCGGCATGGAGGTGCTGCTCGGGCCGATGATGAACCTGGTCCGCACCCCCTACGCCGGCCGCAACTTCGAGACGCTCAGCGAGGACCCGCTGCTGACCGCCGCCCTGGCCGCACCGCAGGTCGCGGGGATCCAGGACCACGGCGTCATCGCCACCGCCAAGCACTACGCGGCCAACAACCAGGAGCTCGGGCGGGCCGGCATCGACGTCCACGTCGACGAGAGGACGCTGCACGAGACCGAGCTGGCCGGCTTCGAGGCCGTCGTCGACGCCGGCATCGGCGCGGTGATGTGCGCCTACAACCAGGTGAACTCGGTGCAGGCCTGCGAGAACGCCGAACTGCTCACCGAGGTGCTCCGCGAGGAGTGGGGCTTCGACGGCTTCGTCATGACCGACTGGTTCGCCATCCACGGGGCCGGCGCGCTGGAGGCCGGGCTGGACGTCGAGATGCCCCGGCCGGCGGCCTTCCCCGAGCTGGCCCAGGACGTCGACGGCGACGGCCAGGTGACCGAGCGGGACCTCCCCCGGCCGGTGCGGGCCGCACTGGACCGGGCGGTCACCGGCGTGCTGACCGCGATGGACGAGGTCGGTCTGCTCGACGAGGCGACCGCCGACCCCGAGCGGGCCGTCGAGGAGAACGCCGCGGTGGCCCGGCAGGTCGCCACCGAGGGGGCGGTGCTGCTGCGCAACGAGCAGGGCGCCCTGCCGCTGTCCGACGAGGCGCTGGACAGCCTGGCCGTGGTCGGTCCCACGGCGGCCACCCCGTTGATCGGCGGCGGTGGCAGCGCCCGGGTGAACCCCGACGCCGGCGCGGTCGACAGCGTGGTCGAGGTGCTCGAGGCCGCCGGTGCCGACCTCACGTGGGCGACCGGTGAGGACCTCGAGGGCGAGCTGGTGCCCGGCGCCGCGCTGGGCAGCGGCAGCCCGCTGGACCGCACCGGCGACGCGGCCTTCACCGGGGAGTTCGGCGAGGCGGTCACCGTCACCGCCCCCGCGGCCGGCACGTACACGTTCCACCTGCAGACCACGGGGCCCGGCGCCGAGGTCACGATGGGCGAGGAGCAGCTGGCGTCCACCCAGAACCGGTTCGGTGCGCTCGGCGGCAGCCTGATCCCCACCGCCGACGGCTTCATCAACGACAGCTGGACCGTCGATCTCGCCGCCGGCGAGCAGGTCGCCGTCACCGTCAGCGGCACCGCGACCGCGGACGCTCCGGTCCAGCTGCGGTTGCACTGGACGACGCCGCAGTTGCGGCAGCAGCGGATCGACGAGGCCGTGGCGGCCGCCCGGGACGCGCACACCGCCGTCGTCTTCGGCTACAACGAGGGCACCGAGGGGGAGGACCGGGAGTCGCTCGCACTGCCCGGCTTCCAGGACGAGGTGATCGCCGCGGTGGCTGCCGCCAACCCGCGGACCGTCGTCGTGCTCAACACGGGTGACCCGGTGCTGATGCCGTGGCTGGCGGAGGTCTCCGCCGTGCTGCAGATGTGGTACCCCGGCCAGGAGGGGGCCGAGGCCACGGTCGACCTGCTCACCGGTGCCGCCGTCCCGGCCGGCAAGCTGCCGACGACCTTTCCGGCCGACCCGGCCCGGACGCCGGTCAGCGACCCCGTCAACTACCCGGGCGTGGACACCGACGGCGACGGGGTGCCGGACGAGCAGACCTACACCGAGGGCACGGACGTCGGCCACCGCTGGTACCAGGCCACCGGCACCGAACCCCTGTTCGCCTTCGGGCACGGGTTGTCGTACACGTCGTTCGACTACTCCCGGCTGCGCACCCGTACCGGTCGCGACGGCGTCGAGGTGTCCTTCCTGCTCACCAACACCGGGGTCGTGACCGGCACCGAGGTGCCGCAGGTCTACCTGGGGTCGGGGTCGGCCGCGGGCACTCCGACGGTCCAGCTCGCGGGCTTCGACCGGGTGACCCTCGCACCGGGGGAGCGTCAGTGGGTGACCGTCCAGGTCGACGAGCGGCAGCTGTCGGTGTGGAACGCCCGCAAGGACCGGTGGGAGCGTGCTCGCGGCACCCGCCCGGTGCTGGTCGGTGCGGCCTCGGACGACGTCCGGCTGACCGACTCGGTGCGCATCCGCTGACGGTGCCGCCGACCCGCCGGTGCTCCTGCGCCGGTGGGTCGGCGGCTGCGGCACACTCGCCGCCGTGACCGTGCCGACGACGATCCCGGACCGTGCGGCCGCGCAGCGCCGCACGGTCGCCGTCCTGTCCGGCGCAGTCGCGCTGGGCGGACTCGGGGTGACCGTCGGCATCACCGTCGGCGGCCTGCTCGCCCGCGAGGTCGCCGGCAGCGACGCCGCGGCCGGCCTGGGGCAGACCGCGAGCGTGCTGGGCGCGGCGCTGATCGCCGTGCCGCTGGCCCGGGTCAGCGACCGCGCCGGCCGGCGGGCCGGGCTGGCCCTCGGCTACGGGGTCGCCGTGCTGGGGGCGCTGGTCGTCGTCGCGGCGGCGGCGCTCTCGTCGCTGGCGCTGCTGCTGCCCGGCCTGCTCCTCTTCGGTGCGGCCACGACCAGCGGCCTGCAGGCGCGGTACGCCGCCGCGGACCTGGCCGAGCCCGAGCACCGCGGCCGCGCCCTGTCCCTGGTCGTCTGGGCGACCACCATCGGCTCGGTGCTCGGGCCGAACCTGGCCGGCCCCGGGGACGACCTCGGCCGGGCCCTGGGCCTGCCCGCGCTCGGTGGCGCGTTCGTGCTACCGGTCGTCGTGTTCGTCGCCGTCGTCCTGAAGGTCCTGGTCCTGCTGCGGCCCGACCCCCTGCTGCTGGCCCGGCGCCTCGCGGCGACCGCGCCCGCCGTCGGGCCCGCGCCCCGGGCCGGCGCGATGGGTGCCCTGCGCGCGGTCTGGGCCACGCCGGACGGGCGGCTCGGGGTCACCGCCGTCGTCGTCGCGCACTCGGTGATGGTCGGGCTGATGGTCATGACGCCGGTGCACATGGGTGCGGGCGGCGAGCACGCCGACGGCACCACGCTCCGGGTCATCGGCCTGGTGATCAGCGTGCACGTGGCCGGGATGTACCTGTTCTCCCCGGTGGTCGGCTGGCTGGCCGACCGGTTCGGCCGTTCGGCGACCGTGGCGCTGGGCGGTGCCCTGCTGCTGCTCGCGGCGCTGGTGGCCGGCACCGCCCCGCCGGGCGCCGCCTGGCAGCTCGGCGTCGGGCTGTTCCTGCTCGGGGTCGGCTGGTCGTGCGGCCTGGTGGCCGGCTCGACCCTGGTCACCGAGTCGGTCCCCGACGAACTGCGCCCGACCGCGCAGGGGGCCACCGACCTGCTGATGGGGCTCGGGGCTGCGCTGGCCGGAGCGGTCGGCGGGCCGCTGCTGGCGGGCGGGGGCTTCGGGCTGGTGGCGGCGGTGAGCGCCGCGCTCGTCGTCCCGCTGGTGGTGGTGTGGGCGGCTCAGCGCCGGTTGCGGTAGCTGCGCCACATCAGGACCAGCCAGGCGACCAGTGCGCACACGATCCCGATCTCCAGGATCGTGTCCCAGGTGGGGGAGCCGGTGCTCGGGACCATGCGCCGAGGATAGGCCGGGCGCCGCCGGCGGGTACCGTGCTCGCCGTGCGTCTGCAGGAGTTCTGGTCCCGGATGGAGCAGCAGTTCGGCTCGATGCGGTCGCAGAGCGTCGTGCGCGACCACTCCTTCGGTGCCCTCGGCGGGCGGACGGCGGCCGAGGCCATCGAGGCCGGCGTGCCGGTGCGCACCGTCTGGCTGGAGATCTGCAAGGAGTACGACGTCCCGCCGAAGGACCGCTGAGGCCGCTCCGGCGGGACGCCGGCGGCTCAGGAGCCCAGGACCGTGCGGGCGTACTGCTCCAGGGTCGTCGGGGCCCGGCCGATGAGCCGGTGCAGGTCGGTGCTGCCGGTGTCCAGCGCGCCCTGGGCGATCGACTGGTCCAGCGCCACGACGAACCCGGCGGTGGCCTCGGGCAGCCCCGCCTCGGTCAGCGTGCGCAGGTGCTCCTCGGGGCTGAGGTCCCGGTAGACGACCTCGCGGCCGGTCTGCGCCGCGACGACGGCGGCGAGGTCGGCGAGGCTGAACGCCTCGTCCCCGCCCAGTTCCAGCACGCCGGTCTCCGGCCGGTCGGCGGTGAGCACGGCGACCGCACCGGCCGCGTAGTCCGCCCGGGTGGCGGCGGCGATGCGCCCGCTGCCGGAGCTGCCGGTCAGCTCCCCGGTGCTGGCCGCCTGCTGGATCTGCTGGTCGTAGTTCTCCAGGTACCAGTTGTTCCGCAGCACGACGGCGGGGATGCCGGCCTCGGCGATGAGCCGCTCGGTGGCGATGTGCTCGGGGGCCAGCGGCAGCGGGGTGTCGTCGGCCCGCGTCGCGCTGGTGTAGACGACCAGCTGCGCGCCGGCCGCCTTCGCCGCCTGCAGCACGTTGCCGTGCTGGGCGACGCGTTGCCCCACCTCGCTGCCGGAGACCAGCAGCAGCCGGTCGGTGCCCTGCAGGGCCGTCTCCAGGGCGGCCGGGTCGGCGTAGTCGGCCTGGCGGACCTGCACGCCGCGGTCGGCGAGGTCGGCGGCCTTGGCGGGGGTGCGCACGACGGCGACGACCTCGGTGGCGGGCACGCCGGCGTCGAGGAGGCCGAGGACGACGAGCCGGCCGAGGTGGCCACTGGCTCCGGTGACGGTGATCAAGGGGCCCTCCGATGGGTGGTGGCTGCTGGGTGGCGGGCACTAACTAATCGTTAGTGCAGGTCGGTCGCACCGTACACTCGCAGGCGGTACCGGAGGGGAGGGGTTCCGTGGAGCAGGCGGTCGAACAGCTGGTCGCGGACGTCTTCCGGCGTGCCTGCACGTCGCGCGAGGCCCTCGAGCACGTCACCGGGAAGTGGTCGCTGCTGGCGCTCTCGGCGCTGGCCGAGTCCCCGCACCGGTTCGGCGAGCTGCGCCGCCGGATCGAGGGGGTCAGCGAGAAGATGCTGGCCCAGAGCCTGCAGACCCTCGAGCGCGACGGCTGGGTGCACCGCGAGGTGCGCTCGTCGATCCCGCCGCACGTGGAGTACCGGCTCACCGCCGCGGGGGTCGAGCTGGTGCCGCACCTGCTGGCGCTCATCGAGTTCGTCGAGGGACGGATGCCGGCCGTGCACGCCGCCCGGGCCGCGGCGGACGAGGTGCGCTCCGCCCGCTGAGGGGTGCCGACCCCGGCCGGTGGGGCGCGTGGGGCGGCCGGGCGGCGTGTCGCTGGCTTCGAACACCTGTTCGGCCTACGGTGTCCACAGGTCCGGTGCTCGTCCACAGATGAGGTCGGCCCGGCGAAAGTGTCAGACCCCCGTCCTAGCGTCGGCGACGACCCGCAGACAGCGACACCCGAAGGTGGCCACCATGGCAGCAACCCTGGACCGCGACAAGGCCCTCGACATGGCCCTCGCCCAGATCGACAAGCAGTTCGGCAAGGGCTCGGTCATGCGTCTCGGCGACTCGCCCGAGATCGCCATGAAGGTCATCCCGACCGGTTCCGTCGCGCTCGACATCGCCCTGGGCATCGGCGGCCTGCCGCGCGGCCGCGTCGTCGAGGTCTACGGCCCCGAGGCTTCCGGCAAGACGACGGTCGCCCTGCACGCGGTGGCCAACGCCCAGGCCGCCGGCGGCATCGCGGCCTTCATCGACGCCGAGCACGCGCTCGACCCCGAGTACGCCCGGGCGATCGGTGTCGACACCGACGCGCTGCTGGTCAGCCAGCCAGACACCGGTGAGCAGGCGCTCGAGATCGCCGACATGCTGATCCGCTCCGGCGCGCTCGACATCATCGTCATCGACTCGGTCGCGGCGCTCGTGCCCCGCGCCGAGATCGAGGGCGAGATGGGCGACAGCCACGTCGGTCTGCAGGCCCGGCTGATGAGCCAGGCGCTGCGGAAGATCACCGGTGCGCTGAACAACTCCGGTACCACCGCGATCTTCATCAACCAGCTGCGCGAGAAGGTCGGCGTGGTCTACGGCTCGCCGGAGGTCACCACCGGTGGCCGGGCGCTGAAGTTCTACGCCTCGGTCCGTCTCGACGTCCGCCGCATCGAGACCCTCAAGCAGGGCACCGAGGCGGTCGGCAGCCGGGTCCGGGTGAAGATCGTCAAGAACAAGGTCGCCGCCCCGTTCAAGCAGGCCGAGCTCGACCTGCTCTGGGGTCACGGCTTCAGCCGCGAAGGTGGCCTCATCGACATGGGCGTGGAGCAGGGCTTCGTCCGCAAGTCCGGCGCTTGGTACACCTACGAGGGCGACCAGCTGGGCCAGGGCAAGGAGAACGCCCGGAACTTCCTGCGCGACAACCCCGACCTCGCCGACGAGATCGAGAAGAAGATCAAGGAGAAGCTCGGCATCGGTGCGCCGCTGGACGCCCCGGCCGAGGACGCCGTCCCGGCCGACTTCTGATCCCCGCCGTGTCCGAATCGCTGTTCGCCAGCGACGGGCCGGCCGAGGAGCACGCACGGCCGGCCGGCGGGGAGACCCGCCGCGCCGGCCGTCGTCGTTCCGGACGGTCGGCCGGTGGCTGGTCGGGAGGAGATGACCGGGGTGCGCGGCGCCCCCGACCCGAGCGCCGTCGCTCCGGAAGTGACGAGGCTCCGGGGCACGCGGAGGACGATCTGGGCGACCCGGAGCAGGCTGCCCGCGCGATCTGCCTGCGCGCCCTCACGGGTGCGTCGAAGACCCGCAAGCAGCTCGCCGACCTGCTGGCCAAGCGCGACATCCCCGACGAGGCCGCCGCGGCGGTGCTCGACCGGTTCACCGAGGTCGGGCTGATCGACGACGCGGCGTTCGCCGCCGCATGGGTGAGCTCACGGCAGTCGGGCCGAGGGTTGGCCCGCCGAGCGCTCGCCGCGGAGCTGCGGGCCAAGGGCGTGGACGACGAGGTGGCCGCCGCTGCGGTCGCTGAGGTCGACCCGCAGGACGAGTGGGACGCCGCGCGCAGGCTGGTCGAGCGGAAGCTGCCGTCGATGCGCCGGTTGGACCGGGTCACCGCCGAGCGCCGGCTGGTCGGGATGCTGGCCCGGAAGGGCTACGGCGGTGGACTGGCCGGCTACGTGGTCCGGGAAGCGCTGGACGCGCTCGCCGCCGACCTGCTGGCCGAGGACGAACGGCTCGACGACCTCACGGCCGAGGCGGATGACGGGGGCCCGTCCGCCGGCCCCGAGGTGGGGGAGGGGCAGGTGCGTGGGCACGGCCGTCGTGCGGCCCGGCCGGGCGACGTCTGGGAGGACTCCCTCCCCTGACGATCGGGGGCGGTTCCCGTCGACATCGCGGGGCATGTTCCACAGGAGCCCGCCGGTGGGCCGTCGAACGGAGGTCGTCTGTGGAGTGGGTCCTCGTGCTGCTCGCCGTCGCAGTGGTGGTCGCATCGGTCCTCTATGTGGGGAGCCGCCGGCGTCGCTGGGAGCGGATGTCCGAGCCGGAACATCCGAGCAACGACCCGCCGGGTCGCGGCGCGGGCGCGGAGAACCAGGCGCCCGACACCCGCGGGGCGGTCAACAAGAGCAGCTGGATGCTCGGCGGGGGCGGCTCCGGCGGGTGAGCGGTGCCGCGAATGCCGCCGGGGCCGGTGCGACGTCCAGGACGTCGCACCGGCCCGTGTCGTCAGGCGCTCGCAGTGCGTGCGTGGTGCCCGGATCCGCCCCCTCGCGGAGCCGGACACGACGGGTCAGCGAGGGCGCGGCACGAACGCGCCGGGGGCGCGGTCCAGCCAGGCCGTCACGTCGACCGCGACACCGTCGGCGGCCTCGTCGTCCGGCACCAGCCAGCGGCGGCTGCGCTGCTGGCCCGAGCTCAGCCACCGCTCGATGGAGGCGTCGAACTCCGACATCGACAGGTACTTGCCCAGGTCCGGGGAGACGACCGGTCCCAGGAAGGTCACGTCGTTCTCCCGGCCGCCGGGGTAGCGCAGCACGACGCGGCAGCGGGAGCGGCGGTGGCGGGCCGGGGGCACCGCCTCGCGGACGATCGCCTCCTCGGCGCCGGCGGCGGCGGCGAAGTTCGCGGCGGACGTCCGGAGCCGGTTCACGAACAGCTGCGAGGTGTGGTCCAGGTCGTAGTCCATGTCGAACCTCGCGGCGAGGGGGGAGGCGGTCACACCCCAGTTCTCGGCAGCGGGAGACCTCGGTCCCACCGGCGGGAGTTGCCAAGCCGTCGCGTCGACTACGGCGCTGTCTGACCTGTCTGACCCCGCAGTCCCGGATCGGGCGGGTCGGACGCGGTCAGCCCCGGGCCGGCGGCAGGCCGGCGACAGCGTCCGGCTCTCCGTCGGTGTCCTCGGGGATCCCGGCGGGGCTCCGCGCGGAACGGCCCAGCCGGCGCTCCAGCCGGGTGGCCAACAGCGACAGCAGGAGGTTCACCACGATGTAGACGGCCACCGCCGCGGCGTAGAGCTGCAGCTGGTAGCGGGAGCCGTAGAAGTTGACCAGGTTCGACGCGGACTGCAGCAGCTCGGGGTAGGCGATGATGAACCCGAGCGCGGTGTCCTTCAGCAGCACCACGAGCTGGCTGATGAGCGCCGGCAGCATCCGGCGCACGGCCTGGGGCACCAGGATCGTGGTCATCACGGTGGTCTTCCGCATGCCCAGCGCGTAGGCGGCCTCGCTCTGCCCCCGGTCGATCGACAGGATGCCGGCGCGGAAGATCTCGCTCAGCACGGCCATGTTGTAGAGCGTCAGCCCGAAGACCAGCGTCCACAGCCGGCTGACGTCCAGCCCGGTCGTGGGTGCGCCCAGCAGCAGGAACAGCAGCAGCACCACCAGGGGCACCGCCCGGAAGAACTCGACGATCAGCAGGCAGGGCCACCGGAGCAGCCGGTGGTCGGAGAGCCGTCCCACGGCGAGCACGGCGCCCAGCGCGACGGCCAGCACCATGGCGTACCCGGCGGCCTCCAGGGTGTTCAGCAGGCCGTCCCACAACCGCTGCGGCACTCCGGTCCGGGAGTCGAACAGGATCGCCCAGCGCTGCCCGTCCAGCTGGCCGTTGACCCCCAGCCGCCACAGCACGACGGCGACGACGGCGGCCACCAGCAGGAAACCGCCGACGGTGGCCGCGCGCACACGGGCGCGCCCCCGGGGGCCCAGGTCGTCGAACAGGACCGTGGTCGAGGTGCTCATCGGACGATCGCCGTCCGGCGTTCGAGGACGGAGATGGCGTAGGCCGAGGGCACGGTGATCACCATGTAGAAGAAGGCGACGCCGGCGAACACCCACAGGGCGCTGCCGGGGTTGTCCCGGATGATGGAGGGGCCGTAGAAGGCGATGTCGGCGACGGCGAAGCCGCCGCCGGCGATCGAGGTGTTCTTCACCAGGGCGATCCAGACGTTGCCCAGCGGGGGGACGACCGTGCGGAAGGCCTGCGGCAGGACCACGGTGCCCAGCGACTGGCGGAACGTGAGGCCCAGCGCACGGGCCGCCTCGGCCTGCCCGGCGGAGACGGAGTTGATGCCGGACCGCACCACCTCGCAGACGAACGCCGAGGTGTACACCGACAGCGCCACGATGGCGGCGAGCACGTAGTCCTCGAAGGTGATGTCGACCTGCGGCAGCCCGAAGATCACCAGCACGAACACCGCCGTCAGCGGGGTGTTGCGCACGACGTTGACGTACACGGTCCCCAGCGCTCGCAGCGGCGGCACCGGGGACACCCGGAACCCGGCGAGCAGGGTGCCCAGCAGCAGCGCGACGGCCCCAGCCACCACGCTCATCAGCAGGGTGCGCAGGAACCCCGACCAGAACAGGTCGAAGTTCGCGACGACGACGCCCATGCGGTGGTGTCCTCCGGAGCTGGGTGGTGGGAGTGGCGGGGGGGGGGGGGGGGGGGGGGGGGGGGGGGGGGGGGGGGGGGGGGGGGGGGGGGGGGGGGGGGGGGGGGGGGGGGGGGGGGGGGGGGGGGGGGGGGGGGGGGGGGGGGGGGGGGGGGGGGGGG
>NZ_JBJHAG010000033.1:0-44915 GCF_054050925.1 Modestobacter sp. SYSU DS0657
CCCCCCCCCCCCCCCCCCCCCCCCCCCCCCCCCCCCCCCCCCCCCCCCCCCCCCCCCCCCCCCCCCCCCCCCCCCCCCCCCCCCCCCCCCCCCCACGCCAGGTGAGCTCAGCTGATCGTGGAGCACGGTGCGCTGCGGAGCGCGGCGGAGCCGTTCAGGGGCAGCCGGTGTTCCAACCGGTCAGGGCGGGCCACTCGTGGTCGTGGCCCAGGATGCCGTAGCGGCCGGTCGCCAGCGGGAACAGTGCGCCCTTGTCCGGGCCGAACCCCAGCCAGCGGGCGGTCAGCACCCGCAGCACGTGCCCGTGGGCGACGAGGGCGACGTCACCACCGTCGAGCAGCGGCCGCGCCCGCTCCAACACCCGGTCGACCCGCTCGCCCACCTGCGCCAGCGTCTCCCCGGGGCTGTCGCCGGGCTCGGTGCCGTCGTGCCACAGCGACCACGGGTGCCCGACGCGGTCGCTGATCTCCGGGGTGGTCAGCCCCTCCCAGCGGCCGTAGTCGACCTCCACGAGGTCCGGTTCGAGCACCGTCTCGATGCCGTCGTCGAACAGGCCGGCCAGCTCCGCGGTGCGCCGCGCCCGGATCAGCGGGCTGACGAAGGCGTGCGTGATGCCACGGCCGCCCAGCACCGACCGCAGCCGCCGCCCGTCGTCCTCCCCGTCGGGCAGCAGCGGCAGGTCGGTCAACCCCGTGTGCTGCCCGCTCCTGCTCCACTCGGTCGCTCCGTGCCGGACGACGACGATCTCACCCACGCTGGACCTCCTCCGCCGGGACCGGCCCCGGCTCGCTCGAACCGGACGACTCCCGGCCGCCCACGGACACGGTGCCGGCGACGGTCATCACGATCACCGCACCCAGGATGACCAGCAACGGCGCCGTCCAACCGCCGGTGGCATCGTGCACCGACCCGATCACCAGCGGGCCGGTGGCCGCCACCACGTAGCCGCACCCCTGCACCATCGCCGACAGCTGCCGGCTCTCGGTCTGGTCCCGGGACCGCCGGACGATGGCGATGAACACCACGGTGATCCCGCCGCCCTGCGCGACCCCTGCCAGCGAGCACCACAGCGGCCACAGCGAGGAGGCGACCAGCATGCCCAGTGGCAGGGTGGCCCACAGCGTCGTCACCGCCAGCAGCACCGCCCACGGACGCTGCCACCAGGCGACCAGCGCGGGGATCGCGAAGGCGCCGGCGACGGCGAGCACCTGGAACAGCGACGAGCCGACCCCGGCCGCCTCCCGGGACAGCCCCTGCTCGTCGGCCAGCAGCGTCGCCAGCCAGGCCGTCGTCCCGTAGAAGGCGAACGACTGCCCGGCGAAGGTGACGGTCAGCCCCCAGGCGACCGGCCGGCGCCAGACCGACCGGCCGGGCACCGGCGGCGGGGGAGCGGGCGGGGTGGTGCCGGCCGCCGCGGCGCGGGCCACGTGCCGGCGCAGCGCGGCGGTCCAGACGGTGGCGGCCACGACCACCAGCAACCCCCAGGACGCCAGCGCCAGCTGCCAGCCCAGCACCGCGGCCAGCGGTGCGGTGAGCGCGGAGGTGAACGTGGAGCCCAGGTTCATCGTCGCGGTGTAGGCGGCGGTGACCACGTTGGTCACGCCGGGGAAGTCACGGCCGATCACCACCGGGACGACGATGTTGCCCACGGTGATGCCCAGCCCGATCACCACCGTGCCGGCGATCGCGGCCTCCTCGGTGCCCAGCGAGCGCAGCAGGGTGCCGGCCAGCACCCCGGCCATCGACACGACGACGGCGCGGTGCACCCCGGTCCGGGCGATCAGCAGCGAGGCGAACGGCGCGGCCAGCCCGAAGCAGAGCACCGGGATGCTGGTCAGCAGTCCGATGGTGCCGGCGCCGACGCCGAGGTCGCGGCGGATCAGCTCGACCACGGGGGCGACGGCCACCAGCGGTCCGCGCATGTTCAGCGCGACCAGCAGCACCCCGACCAGCAGCAGAACCGGCACGGCCGCTGTCCCCCGTGTTCGTTGCACCGGTCCACTCAACTCCACCGCGCCGCCGTGCCGCGCGCCGGGGGCGGGGGCGCGGAAGCCGATCTGTGCAGCCGGACACATGGCGTGGTGTCGGGAAGGTGGTGGGGCAGTACTCGCTTGTGCGCAACGAGACTCCGGTGGCCGATCCCGGGGCCCCGACGTCGCGCACCGACGTCCCGCGCACCTCACGTCCTGGAGGACACATGACCAGCGCCACCGCCCCCACGCTCACCTTCGACCTCGGCGGCGACCTCCCCGTCCACCGCCTCGGCTACGGCGCCATGCAGCTCACCGGCGACGGTGTGTGGGGCGAGCCGGCCGACCGGGCCAACGCCGTCCGCGTCGTGCAGGCCGCCGTCGAGCAGGGCGTCGACTTCATCGACACCGCCGACTCCTACGGACCGGTGGTCAGCGAGCAGATCATCGCCGACGCGCTGCACCCCTACGCCGACGGCCTGGTCGTGGCCACGAAGGCCGGCCTGACCCGCACCGGTCCGGGCGAGTGGATCCCGGTGGGCCGCCCGGCCTACCTCAAGCAGCAGGTCGAGCTCTCGCTGCGCAACCTCAAGGTCGACCGGATCGACCTGATCCAGCTGCACCGGATCGACCCCGAGGTGCCGCTGGCCGACCAGCTGGGCGCCTTCGCCGAGCTCAAGGAGCAGGGCAAGGTCCGGCACATCGGCGTCTCCGAGGTCTCCGTCGAGCAGCTGAAGGCGGCCCGGGAGATCACCGAGATCGTCAGCGTGCAGAACATGTACAACCTGACCAACCGGCAGAGCCAGGACGTGCTCGACTACGCCACCGCGGAGGGCATCGCCTTCATCCCGTGGTTCCCCATCGCCACCGGTGACCTCGCCAAGCCCGACAGCCCGGTGGCCGCGGTGGCGAAGGAGCTGGACGCCACTCCGTCGCAGGTCGCGCTGGCCTGGCTCCTGGCCAAGTCGCCGGTGATCCTGCCGATCCCGGGCACCAAGTCGCTGGACCACCTGGCCGAGAACCTCGGCGCCGCCCAGCTGACCCTCTCCGCCGACGAGATCGCCCGCCTGGACGCCCTCGCCGGCTGACGAAGGACCCTCGCCGGCGCAGAGGTGATCAGGTGACCTGATCAATGCCTGTCCCCCCGCACCAGCACTGGTGCGGGGGGACAGCGTCTGATCAGGTCACCTGATCCGACTCAGGACGGCGCTGCCGAGCTCAGGCGGGGGAGTGCTCGGGGCCGGTGCCCGGGTGCAGCAGCGGGCCGGTGTGCCCCTCGCCGCTGCCCAGCGCCGCGACGAACTCCCGCAGCAGGTCGCCGCCGTTGTGCTTCGCCCGCCAGCCCAGGTCGGTGCGCGCCTTGGTGGTGTCCAGCGGCGGCACCCCGATGCCCATGTCCAGCCAGCCGGGCTCGATCTGCAGCACGTGTGCGGCGAACGCGGCCTGCATCCCGGCGCGCAGCGCCACCGCCGGCACCGGCACCCGGCGGGTGCCCAGCGCCCGGGCCAGTCCGTCGGCGTCGAGGTTCGGCGGGGCGGCCACGTTGAACGCCCCCGGCGCCCGCCGGTCCAGCACCCGGGCGATCAGGTCGGCGACGTCGTCGGCGTGCACGAAGCCCAGGTGCAGCGACCCGGGCAACGGCAGCGGCAGCAGCTTGGCCACCGGTCCGGGCACCGCCCGGGCGGCGGGGAAGAGCACCGGCCCGAGGAAGTAGCGGCCGATCTCGCTGGCCGCGTCCGGCTGCAGCACCAGCGTCGGGCGGATCGGGGAGACCGTCGCCTCCGGGTGCGCGGCGTCGAAGTCGCGCAGCAGCCCCTCGACCGTCGACTTCATCCGGCTGTACTGCGAGGACGGGATGCCGGTGGTCGGCCAGTCCTCGCCGACCGGGTGCACCTGCGGGCCGGCGGCGTACGTGCCGATCGAGGACAGCGCCACCACGTGCGCCACCCCGGCCCGGCCGGCCGCGTCGAGCACCCGGCGGGTGCCCTCCACGTTCACCCGGTGCAGCAGGTCGGGCTGCCGGTCGGGGATCAGCGCCCACGCCGAGTGGACGACGGCGTCGGCCCCGGCGAGGAACTCGTCGAGCACCGGCTCGCTGGAGCTCTCGCCGAGGTCGGCGCTGAACCAGCGCACCCCCGCGTACGGCTCGGTCTCCGGTGGCCGGCGGCGGGCCAGCCCGCGCACCTCGGCGACCCCGGCGTCGGCCAGGGTGCGCAGCAACGCCGTCCCGACGTTGCCGGAGGCGCCGGTGACCGCCACGGTCATGCCCGACAGGTGTCCGCTGGGGAGCTCAGCCATGTCCGGCGGCTACCCGCGCAGGACGACGTCCACCCCTCAGCCGGCGACGTCGACCGCGTCGAGCGTCAGGCCTCGGCACGCCGCCAGCCGCTCGGACTCCTCGGCCAGGCGCCTGCGGACCGCGGGCGGCAGGGCCTGCCACGGCTGCACCCGCACCGTGAGCCGCCGCCCGGAGCTGCGCGGTCGCCACACGCCGGCCACCTCGCCGTCGACCAGGACCGCGCCGGGGCGGCCCAGCACCGGCCACAGCTCCTTGGCCCGCGCGCGGTCGGGCACCAGCAGCGACCGGTCGCGCAGCTGCAACCACGGGTCGTAGGGGCCGAGCAGCCGCACCACTGGGGCCGGCCCCGCGACCGCGGCCGGCAGGTCGGCGGCGAGCAGCCAGCGGCGCTCCCCGTCGACGGTGACCTCGGCGGCGTCGTCGGGCCAGCGCGCCCGGACGGCGGCGACCGGGGCGTCCAGGTGTGCCGCGACGTGCTGCGGGGTGGCCGGGCCGTACAGCCGCAGGTGGCCGCGGACGACGTCCAGCCGCTCGGGCACCTCCGCGGCCGGGGCCAGCCCGGGCACCGGCCGCAGCACCGGTGGTGAGGTGCCCGGCACGAGTTCCAGTCCGGCGCGCAGCGCGGCGAGCCGGAACGGCTGCTCATACAGGTGGGTGGCCTGGCACGGGCGGCACCAGCGCAGGTACGGCTCGGGCAGCAGCTCGGCGAGCCGGCCGGAGACCTCGCCCTTGGCCATCGGCTCGGTGACGAGCGTGCGCATCGTGCCGGCGACGGTGTCCAGGGCGGTGAGCACCGGGATGCCCGCCGCGCGCAGCGGCTTCGCCGCGTCGAAGACCCGCTTGGCGGCGTCGGCCTCGGAGAACGGCGCGGTCGCGGCGAGGACGCCGGGCAGGTCGGCGCGGCGGTACAGGTGCGGAGCGCCCCGCAGGGTCCAGGCCACCGCCAGGCCGGGGAGCTCCGGCGCGACGTCGAGGCCGCGGACGGCCAACGCCCACCGGCCCGCCTCGGGGCCGGTGTCCTGCACGCCCTGGTCGAGCACCGCGGTGTCGTCGGTCGTGCCGGTGGAGCGGTCCAGCTGGTGGGCCCGCACCCGGTGACCGAGCACCTGCGCCCGGGTCAGCACCGTCATGGCGTCACCGTAGGGGCAGGTGCCGACGGTCAGGAGGCGACGGTCTCGTCGAGGGCGTCGCCGCGCCGCTCGGGCAGTGCCCAGGCCGAGGCGGCGGCGAGCACGAAGGCCAGCGCGAACACCCCGAACACCAGCCCGGTGCCTCCGCCGTCCAGCAGCAGGGGCACCGCGAGCGGCGCGAGGATCGAGGCGATCCGGCCGAAGCCGGCCGCCGCGCCCGCGCCGGTGGCGCGCAGCGCGGTCGGGTAGACCTCCGGGGTGAGCGCGTAGAGCGCCCCCCAGGCCCCGAGGTTGAAGAACGACAGGACCATGCCGCTGGCCAGCACCGCGGAGTCCCCGCCGGCGACGGCGAACAGGCCCGCGCCCAGCGCCGAGCCGAGCAGGAACACCCCCAGGGTGGGCCGGCGGCCCCAGCGCTCGACCAGCCAGGCCGCGACCGCGTACCCGGGCAGCTGGGCCAGGGTGATCAGCAGCGTGTAGCCGAAGGACTTCACCAGCGAGAAGCCGGAGGCGTAGAGCAGCGTCGGCAGCCAGGTGAAGGCGCCGTAGTAGGCGAAGTTGATGCAGAACCACACGCCCCACAGCGCGGCCGTGCGCCGCCGGGCGGCCGGGGCCCACAGCTGACCCGGACGCGCCCGGGTCACCGGCGCGGCCACCCGGGGGCTGGGCACCGGGTCGACCCCGGCGGCCCGCTCGAAGCGGCGGACCGCGGCCTCCGCCTCGTCGGTGCGACCGCGCAGCTCCAGGAAGCGCACCGACTCGGGCAGTCCCCGGCGGACGACGACGGCGTACAGCGCCGGCAGCGCCCCCAGGGCCAGGGCCCAGCGCCAGCCGTCGTCGCTGCGCGGCACGACGAAGTAGCCGATCAGCGCGGCCAGCACCCAGCCGACCGCCCAGAACGCCTCCAGCGCCACGACCACCCGGCCCCGCACCCGGGCCGGTGCGTACTCGCTGACCAGGGTGGAGGCCACCGGCAGCTCGGCGCCCAGGCCCAGCCCGATGAGGAACCGGAACACCAGCAGGGCGCCGACCGACCAGGACAGCGCCGCGGCGCCGGTGGCCAGACCGAACACGAGCAGGGTGAGCGCGAACACCTGCCGGCGGCCGATCCGGTCGGCCAGCAGCCCGCCGAGGGTGGCGCCCAGCGCCATGCCCACGAACCCGATGGAGGCGATCCAGGACAGCTGGGTGTCGGTCAGCGACCACTGGACGGCGAGGGCGGTCATCACGAAGGAGATGAGCCCGACGTCCATCGCGTCCAGCGCCCAGCCGATGCCGCTGCCCACCACGAGGCGGCCGTGCTGCCGGGTCAGCGGCAGCCGGTCCAGCCGCTGCGGCCGGGTCAGCGGCGCGGCCGGGGAGGTCGGGGAGGCGGCGGTCGGCTCGGCGCTCATCGACGCGGCCTACCCGACCGGGCGCCCGGTCTCACCCCTGCGTGCCGGCGAGCGGGTCCGGCAGCCGGTTCGGGCCGGCCTCGACGGGCCGGGGACGATCCTCGGGGTGCGGCCGCACGGCCAGCAGCGCGACGTCGTCGGTGGCCGCGCCGGGCACCAGCCGGGCCAGCAGCGTGTCGCACAGCTCCTCCGGCGGGGTGCGCCCGAGGTCGCGCAGCGCGTCCTGGAGGGCGGCCAGCCCGGCATCGAGGTCGGAGCCGGGCCGTTCGACCAGCCCGTCGGTGAACAGCAGCAGGGTGCTGCCGTCGAGCAGGTCGACGGTGTGGTCGTGCCGCCGCGCGTCGGCGGTCACCCCCAGCATCAGGTCCGGGCGGGTGGCCAGGAGCCGGGAGCTGCCGTCGGGGGCGAGCAGCACCGGAGGCAGGTGGCCGGCGCTGCTCCACCGCAGCCGCCGCCCGCCGGTCCCGGTCCCGTCCGGCCGCCGCTCGACCCGGGCCAGCAGGACGGTGGCCAGGGTGCCGACCGCCAGCCCCGTCGCGGCGCGCTCGGTGCGGGTGAGGGTGGCCGACAGCGGCTCGTCGTTGTCGAAGGCCAGGGCGCGCAGCAGCCCGCGCAGCTGGCCCATCGCGGCCGCGGCGTCGCTGTCGTGGCCGACCACGTCGCCGATCACCAGCACGGTCGCGCCGTCGGGCTGCAGGAACGCGTCGTACCAGTCACCGCCGACCTGGGCGCCGGAGGCGGCGGGCAGGTAGCGCACCACCAGGTGCAGGTGGTCCGGCTGCGGCGGCGGGGTGAGCAGCGCCTGCTGCAGCCGGTCGGAGAGCGCGCGGTCCTCCGCGGCGCGGCGGGCGGCCTCGCGCAGCCGCGTCGCCTCGGCCTCCGCCGCCCGCCGCTCGGTGAGGTCGCGGAAGGAGACGACGACGCCGGTCACCTGCCCGTCCTCGACCGTGGGCACGGCGACCAGGTCGACCGGGACGGCGCGGCCATCACGGTGCCAGAAGACCTCGTCGGCGGCGTGCACCGGCTCCCCGGTGCGCAGCGCGCGCCACACCCCGCACTCCTCGAGCGGCAGCGGCGTGCCGTCGGGGCGCCGGGAGTGGATCAGCTCGTGCTGGTTGATCCCCAGCTGCACGGCCGCGGGGTGCCCGGTGATCCGCTCGGCGGCGGGGTTGACGAACTCCACCCGGCCCTCGGCGTCCAGGCCGTAGATGCCGTCGGCGGTGTTGTCCAGGATCTTGCGGAACAGCTCCAGCGCCCGGGATAGCTCCGCCTCGACGGCCTGCAGCCGGACCACGTCCGCGTGGTGCTGGGCCAGGGTCCGGCGTTCCGGCATGGGGTGGTGGTCTCCTCCTCGGGGTGCGCGGGCAGCGTCCCCAGCCTGCACCACGCGGCACGGCGGGGGACCGGGGGCTCCCGCGGTCAGCCGTGCGTGCGCACGTGGGCGGTGACCAGCTCCCCGACCCGGTCGGCGGCGAGCTCGGGCAGCCAGTGGTCGGCGTCCTCGAGCACCTCCAGCGCGTAGGGCGCGCTGACGAACTCCCCGGTCGCCTCGGTCGCGGCCCGGCCGAGGAAGGTGTCCCGCGCCCCCCAGACGTGCAGCGTCGGCACCCGCACCCGGCCCACCGGGTCGTTCCCGGCCAGGGGCAGCGCCCGGTACCAGTTGAGTGCGGCGGTCAGCGCCCCTGGTTCCCGCATCCGGTCGACGTAGCGGTCGACCAGTTCCTCCGGCAGACCGCCCTGCCGCAGCATCCGGCGCAGCACGGCACCGCCACCGGCCAGCAGCGCCGCCTCGGGAGCCACGGGCAGCTGGAAGAGCCCGATGTAGGCCGAGCGCAGCGCCTGGTCGCTGTGCCCGAGGGCCTGGGTCATCGCGGCCGGGTGCGGCACCGACAGCGAGGTGAGGGTGCGCACCCGCCACGGGTGCCAGGCGGCCAGCGCCCAGCCGACGATGCCGCCCCAGTCGTGCCCGACGACGTGCGCGCTCTCCAGCCCGGCGGCCTGCAGCAGCGCCAGGACGTCGTCGGCCGTCTCGCGCAGCCGGTAGGCCGAGCGGCCGGCGGGCCGGGCGCCGGGGGAGTAGCCCCGCTGGTCCGGCGCCAGGGTGCGCAGCCCCGCGGAGTGCAGGACCGGGCTGAGCCGGTCGAAGGCGCCGGAGTCCTGCGGGAAGCCGTGCAGCAGCACGACCGGCTCCCCGTCGGACGGGCCGGCGTCCCGGACGTCGAAGACGAGGTCACCGCGGCGGAAGGAGTCCATGCCCCGTCCCTTCCCCGGCGACCGCCCGCTCACTCGGGCAGGACGTGGGAGAACACCGACGTCGGGCTGCCGTCCCGGTCCCGCACCACCGAGACCCGCACCAGCGCCGGCACCGGCGAGCCGTCGGCGTGCACGAACGCCGTGGACAGCTCGGTCACGCCGATGAACGCGGTGAACAGCCCTTCGACGGCGGGCCGGTCCGCCACCGGGGTCAGGTCCTGCACCCGGCTGTCCCGGAGCTCCTCGGCGGTGGTGCCCAGCAGCGCGGCGAAGGCCTTGTTCACTCGCAGCAGCCGCCCGTCCATCCGGGTCATCGTCATGCCGATCGGCGCGTCGTCGAAGGCGTGCCGGAACATCGCCTCGCTGGCCGCCAGCGCCCGCCGCGCCTCGACGGTGGCGGTCACGTCCCGGGAGACCGACAGCACCTCCCGCACCCGGCCGTCGTCGTCGCGCAGCTGGCGGGTCCCGCTCTCCAGCCAGCGCAGGCTCCCGTCACGGTGCACGTAGCGGTGCACGGCGGTGCCGTCGAGCACGCGCGCGGCCAGCTCCGGGTCGGCGACCAGCCGGGCCAGGTCCTCCCGGTGCAGCAGGTCGCCGATCGACCGGCCCACCAGCTCCTGCGGCAGCCAGCCGAGGATGGGGCCGCTGCTGGCCGAGGCGTAGCTGATCCGGAGGTCCGGGGTGGTCACCAGGACCAGTTCGTCGTTCCCGCCCAGCGGCAGCACCGCGCTGCCCCCGGCCTCGGCCGGCGGTCCGCTGACCGCGCGGCGGGCCAGGCGGGCGGTCAGCGCCGGAGAGGCCGGCTCCGGCTTGCCGAACAGCCAGCCCTGCGCCGCGTCGCAGCCCATCGCGATCAGCTGCCGGGCCTGTTCGTCGGACTCCACGCCCTCGGCCAGCACCCGGCGTCCCAGGCTGTGCGCCGCCTCGACGACCAACCGGACGAGCACCGCGTCGGCGGTGTCGCTGGCCACCCGCTCGACGAAGGACCGGTCGATCTTCACCAGGTCCAACGGCAGCGCGCGCAGCAGGCTCAGCGCCGAGTGCCCGGCACCGAAGTCGTCCAGCGCCAGCCGCACGCCCAGGTCGCGGATCTGGGTGAGCCGGGCCGCGGTGGCCTCCAGGTCGGTGATCGCCGCCGTCTCGGTGATCTCCAGGCACAGCCGCTCCGGGGTCAGCCCGCTGTCGGCCAGCGCCCGCACGACGTCGTCGGTGAAGTCCCGCTGGGCCAGCTGGACGGCGGAGACGTTGACCGCGACCGTGGCGGCGAGGCCGGTGGGACCGGTCGGCCAGCCGGCCGCCTCCCGGCAGGCGGTCTGCAGCACCCAGCGGCCCAGGTCGACGACCAGCCCGGTCTGCTCGGCCAGCGGGATGAACCGGTCGGGCGGGACGACGCCGAGCTCCACGTCGTCCCAGCGGGCCAGCGCCTCGACCCCGGTCACCTGCCCACCCGGGAGCGCGACCACCGGCTGGTAGTGCAGCGTCAGGCCCCCGGTCTCGATGGCGTGCCGCAGCCGGCGCTCCATCGCGTGCCGCGCGCGGACCACGTCGGTGGCCTCGGCGTCGGCCAGCAGCTCGCTGCCGAAGTGCGCGACGCGGCCGCGGCCCAGGGACTTGGCGCGGTACATCGCCAGGTCGGCCTGGTGCAGCAGGTCGTCCAGCGACGCCGGCAGCCGGCCGTCGGCGCTGGCCACCCCGACGCTGGCGCCCAGGCTCACCAGGTGCTCGGCCGGCCCGTCGGCGCCCAGCGCGCTGACCACGAACGGCGCGGCCGCGGCGAGCACGATCCGCTCGGCCAGCGCGCTGCTCTGCTCGCCGGTCATCGCCTCGCCGGTGACGACGGCGAACTCGTCCCCGGAGAGCCGCACCACCAGGTCCTCGGCGCGGGCCACCCCGCGCAGCCGGCGGGCGAACTCGACGAGCACCTGGTCACCGGCGCTGTGCCCGAGGTGGTCGTTGACGTCCTTGAACCGGTCCAGGTCGATGTAGCAGAGCACGCCGGCGCCGCCGGCCTGCCGGAGCCGCTCGAGGAGGGAGATCCGGTTGGGCAGCCCGGTCAGCGGGTCGTGCAGTGCCTGCCAGGCGTACTGCTGGGCGAGGTGCTCGAACAGCACGGTCACCGGCACCACGAGCAGCCGGCCCTCCGCTCCGGTCACGACGACGGCGTCGAGCAGCGCGTCGCCGGCGGCGCGCCGCTCGACGACCGCTGCGGCCGCCTGCGGCACCGGGGCGTCGGCCGGGAAGCACAGCGTCTCCGGCACCCCGAGCTCGGGCAGCTCGCGCCGGGCGTTCACCAGCCGGCCGTAGCCGAGCCGGCCGGTCATCGCGACCTCGAACCAGGAGCGGCTGACCAGCACCGGCGCCTCGGGCCGGTCGGTGACCACCCAGCGCAGCCCGGCGTCCCGGCGGAACAGGGCGTCCAGGGCGGCCAGCGGCACTCCCGGCGGCACCAGCCGGGCCGGCACCGCCAGGTCGCCCAGCGCGGCGACCGCGGGCCCGTCGGCGCCCGGCGCAGCGGGTGCAGCGGAGCCGGCGACCGCGACGGGCGCCGGCGGAGCAGGCAGGGCGGTGTCCACCGTCCCGGTGCTGGTCATCGACCGTCGTCCTCCCCGGACCGCCGCGCGGCGATCGTCGGGAGGAATGATGATCATGGTCGGCGGGACGGGGCGATGCCCTCTCACCCGTCCGGGTCGGCGCCGTGGTGAGCCCAGGCAGGCGCCGGAGGCCGCGGTCGGGGACGATGGAGCGGTGGTGGCACCCGCGGCGCGCGAGCTGATCGTCCTGGTCGACGAGGACGGGACGGCGATCGGCACGATGCCCAAGCCGCTGGTGCACCACGGGGAGACCCCGTTGCACCGCGCCTTCTCCGCCTACCTCTTCGACGAGGCCGGCCGGTTGCTGGTCACCCGCCGCGCCGAGGGCAAGGCGACCTTCCCCGGCATGTGGACCAACACGGTCTGCGGGCACCCCGGCCCGGGTGAGGACGACGTCGCGGCCATCGCCCGCCGGGCGCGCTACGAACTGGGCCTCGGGGTCGAGCAGCTGCGGCCGGCCCTGCCGTCCTACCGCTACCGGGCGGTGTTCCGCGGCGTGGTGGAGAACGAGATCTGCCCGGTCTGGATCGGCCGCTTCACCGGCACGCCGTCGCCCGAACCGACCGAGGTCGGTGAGTGGGAGGTGCTCGACTGGGCCGACTTCCGGGCCCGCCAGGAGGCCCAGCTCGACGACGCCTGGTCGCCCTGGTGCCGCGAGCAGGCCCGCCTCATCGAGGCCGCCGGCCTCGCGCCCACCACCTGAGGGAACGCGGGGTCGCCCGGCCCCGTCCAGAGGCTCGCCCCGAGCCTGCGAGGGGTGAGGAGGACGGGGTCCTTCGTCAGGCGTGCACCACGAGCCGGACGGTGCAGCCCTGCCCGGCCGCGTCGGCCGGGGTGGTGGTGAGGACGTCGACCGACCGGCGGGCCAGCCACAACCCCATCCCGCCCACGGCCATGTCGCCGTGCGCGGGGCCGTAGCCCACCAGCGGGTCGTCGAAGGCGGTGCCCCGGTCGGTCACCGCGCACAGCAGGCGCTCCGGGGTGCACCACAGCTTCACGTCGACGGGGGGCACGCCGTGCTCGGTGGCGTTCGCGGTCACCTCGTCGATGGCCAGCACGAAGTCCTGCGCGGCGTCCTCGGACAGCGCGCTGTCGGCCAGCGCCTGGCGCAGGGCGCGGCGCAGGGCACGCATGTCGTCGAGGTCGACGACGGCCAGGGTGGGCTCGGTGTCCTCCAGGGGATCGGGCACCCGCGCCCGCTCCACCTCACGCAGCAGCTCCTCCGGAGCCCGGTAGTCCGGGTTGCGCACCGCGCCGTCGGCGGTCAGCAGCCACGGGTGCGTCGCCCGCGCCACCGACTGGGCGTCGACACCGTCGGGTTCGCCCACGGCCGGGCTCAGCAGGCACAGGTGATCGACCGGCCGCTCGGCGAGCACGTGGTTGAGCAGCGCCTCGGTCTGCGTCCAGGTCGTCCAGTCGTCCGGCTCGCCGGGGCCGGTCACCAGGTGCAGCCGCCGGCCGTCGGGCGGCAGCTCGCCGTCGACGAGCGACCCGATCGCGGCGATCGCGTTCGGGGGACGGTCGCCCAGCGGGTCGGCCGGGCCGACGTGGACGTCCTCGGGGCGGCCGAGGGCGTCCAGCAGGGCACCGGCCACCGGCTCGGTGCAGGCCACCACGACCGGCTCGCCGGCGTCCAGGGCGGTGCGCAGCACCGGGCCCAGGACGGCGGCGACGTCCTGTCCCGGGCGCACCACGTAGCCGATGTGCCGGTAGCCCTGGGGCTCCGGGCTCGGCGACGGGACGACCTGCTGCTGGGCGTGCTCCACGGGCTGGGCCCGCCTCCTTCGTCGGCTGCTTCGACTGGGGGTCTGTGCCCGGGGACGGTGATCAGGAATCATCGGTCCGGCGAAGGTCACACTCCCGGTCGGGCCCGGCATGGCCCGCGAGCCCGCGGTGTTGAGGTGGCCGTGCACAACGACGTCGTGGTGATCGGGGCCGGGCAGGCCGGGCTCTCGGCCGCTTGGGCACTGCGCCGGGCCGGCGCCGACTTCGTCGTGCTGGACGCCGACGCCGGGCCGGGCGGTGCCTGGCAGCACCGCTGGCCCTCGCTGCGGCTGGACCGCGCGCACCGGATCCACCCCCTGCCGGGGATGGCGCTGCCCGACGCCGACCCGGCGACCCCGGCCAGCGAGGTGGTGGGGGACTACTTCGCCGCCTACGAGCGCCACTTCGACCTGCCGGTGCGGCGGCCGGTGGCGGTGCGGGCGGTCCGGCGCACCGACCACGGCTTCGCGCTCGGCACCGACGTGGGGGAGTGGACGGCGCGCGGGCTGGTCAACGCCACGGGCACCTGGACCCACCCGTTCTGGCCCGCCTACCCGGGGCGGGAGCTGTTCGGCGGCCGGCAGTTGCACGCCGCCGACTACCGCGGCGCGGAGGAGTTCCGGGGGCAGTCGGTGGTCGTCGTCGGCGGGGGGACGTCGGCGGTGCAGCAGCTGATCGAGATCAGCGAGGTCGCCGAGACCACCTGGGTCACCCGCCGGGAGCCGATCTGGCGCCCGGGGGACTTCGACGAGGACGCCGGCCGCGCCGCGGTCGCCCTGGTCGACGCGCGGGTGCGCGCCGGCCTGCCGCCGGGCAGCGTCGTCGGCGTCACCGGGCTGCTGGAGACCGAGGCGGTGCTCGCCGCCCGGGACCGGGGCGTGCTGGACCGGTTCCCGGTGTTCGACCGGCTCACCCACGACGGTGTGGCCTGGGACTCCCCGGCCCGGTTCGTCCGGGCCGACGCCGTGCTGTGGGCCACCGGCTTCCGGGCGGCCCTGGACCATCTCACGCCGCTGCACCTGCGCGCCCCCGGGGGCGGCATCGCGATGGACGGCACCCGGGTGGTCGCCGAGCCACGTCTCCACCTGGTCGGGTACGGCCCCTCGGCGAGCACGATCGGCGCCAACCGGGCGGGGCGGGCCGCCGCCCGCGAGCTGCTGCGCACCCTTGCCGCCGGACCGGAGGTTGACCGGAGGCCATCGGCGGTAGTGACCGACGCATGAGCGAGAACCCGGACCCCGCCCTGCCCGACACCGGCATGGCCACCGGCAACGACGAGGGGCTGCCCGGTGAGCGGAGCCGGGTGCCCCTCGGTGTGGACGAGCAGGAGGCCCTGGCCGCCCTCGAGCAGCCCGACGGCCGGCCGGCCGAGCCCGCCGTGGAGGACACCCCGGAGGTGGCCGCGGCGGCCGCCGACGACGCGCCGCTGCCGACCGCCGGCGACGGCGGCGGCAACGACGACGGGCTCGACCCGCAGTTCACCGACCAGTGAGCGGGGTGGTCCCCCCGCTCACTGGTCGTTGAGCCGGACGGTGATCAGCGCGACGTCGTCCTCGGCGCCCTCGGACGGCAGCAGCCGGGCGAGCAGCGTGTCGGCGATCTCGTCGACCGGCCGGCCCCCGAGGGTGGTGAGCTCGGTACGCAGCCGCTCGACGCCCTCGTCGAACACCTGGTCGCGGCGCTCGACCAGTCCGTCCGTGTAGAGCAGGACGGTCGAGCCGCGCGCCACGGTGGTGACGTGCTCGCGGCGGGGGGCGTCGGCGGAGACCCCCAGCAGCAGCTCCGCGCGTGGCCCGTCGAGCACCTGCACCGAGTCGTCGGGGTGCTGGACCACCGGGGGCAGGTGCCCGGCGTTGGACCAGCGCAGCCGGGTGAGGCCGTCGGCCCGCTCCTGCGGGGTCTGCTCCAGCCGGGCCACCAGCACGGAGGCCATCGTCCCCAGTTGGAGCCCCTCGATCGCCCGGTCCAGCCGGGACAGCACCACGGCCGGACCGCCCTCGCTGTCGAAGGCGATCCCGCGCAGCAGCCCGCGCAGCTGACCCATGCGGGCAGCGGCCTCGGTGTCGTGGCCGACCACGTCGCCGATCACCAGCATGGTGGCGCCGTCGGGCTGCTGGAAGACGTCGTACCAGTCGCCGCCGACCTGCGACTCGCGGGCGGCCGGCTCGTAGCGGACGGCGATGTCGAGGTGGTCGGGGTCCGGCGGTTCGGACAGCAGGCTGCGCTGCAGGGTGAGGGCGACCCGGGCGACCCGGCGGCTGCGGGCGTACAGGGCTTCCAGCAGGTTGGTGCGCAGGTCGCCGACCTCGCCCAGCTGGGCGGGGGACCAGGGCTCGGAGCGGTTGCGGACCACCTCCCGCCAGCGGTCGAAGGACTTCCGCGGGGAGAGCCGGACCGTGTCGCCCTGGCGTTCGGCGATCGCCTTGTTGTGCGGGTCGCCGCCCCAGTCGACCGAGTGCACCTGCTCCGCGCGGGTCCAGATCACGTACTGGCCCTCCGGCAGCGGCAGGGCCAGCACGCCGCAGGCCAGGTCCGCCGGTACCGGGAGGTGCGGCGCCACCAGCGGCAGCTGGTCGGTGCTCACCACGTCGCTGCCCTGCTCGGCGGCCCAGGCGGCCAGCGCGCCGACGACGGCGGCCGGCAGTGGCGCGCCGGCGGACGCGGTGGCGCCCTGCAGGTTCAGCACCACCGAGTCGGCGGGCAGGACGTCGAGCAGCCCGGGGCTGCCCAGCAGGCTCTGGGCCAGCGGGCGGTCCTCGTCCAGCGCGGCAGCGGTGAGCCAGGCCAGCGTCGAGCGGACCTGCAGCGCGCGCCGGTGCTCCTCGTCCTGGGCGCGGTCGACCAGCCGCAGCGACAGGGCGGAGCCGAGGAACTCCGCCGCGGCGCGGGTGGCGTAGGGCGGGGAGTGCGGGCCGGCGTAGTGGTGGCAGGCGATGAGCCCCCACAGCTTGTCGTCGCGCAGCAGCGAGATGGACATCGAGGCGCGGACGCCCATGTTGCGCAGGTACTCGCAGTGGATCGGGGAGACGCTGCGCAGCGTGGAGAAGGTCAGGTCCAGCGGCTGGCCGGTGGCCGGCAGGTCGACCGGTTCCAACGGCGACGGCGTGTAGTCGACGTCGTCGATCAGCCGGATCCAGTTCTTCTCGTACAGCGCCCGCGCCTGGGCCGGGATGTCCGAGGCCGGGTAGTGCAGGCCGAGGAAGGAGTTCAGCCCCGCCACCTTCGCCTCGGCGACGACCTCGCCGTTGTAGTCGGCGTCGTAGCGGTAGACCATCACCCGGTCGAAGCCGGTGAGGGCGCGCACCGCCTCGGCGGTGATGTCGTAGAGCTCCTGCAGCGAGGTCGCCCGGTTCAGCTCGACGATGGTGCCGCGCACCGCCTGGTAGGTGTTCGGGAAGGAGAAGGGCCGCGGGCCGGAGGCCGGCTCCAGCTCCACGACCAGGGTGCTGGCCGCGACCGTCCCCGCGGCCAGCACGCGCACCGACGGGCCGTCGACCAGCGGCGGCAGGACGATGTTCTCCGAGCCGTGCACCGCCCGGTGCAGGATCGCGTCGACCGGGCACGGCGTGCCCTCGCAGTCGAGGACCAGCTCCACCGGGTTGCGCTCCCGCAGGTCGCCGAAGGCGCTCGCCGACCGGGCCACCGCCTCGGCGGCGGGCACCCCGAGCACCTCGGTCAGCGGTCGCCCCAGCGCGTCGTCCCAGGGCATGCCGACGACGTCGGCGAGGTTGCGCGACACCTGCCGCACCACCATGTCCGGCTCGCTGACCGCCAGCAGGACGCCGCGCGGCTGGATGCTGCCCGGTACGTGGATCGGCTCGCGCTCGCAGTTGCTCAGGTCGACCGGTTCGCCCGGCGCCAGCCAAGGGCCGGTCTGCACCCGGTCGGTCATGCGGTGACCTCGCTCCCTCGGACGTGCCCCCGCGGCAGCGCTGCCCCTGAGTCTCCCTGCTCGGCGGGGACCGCGCCGCACCAGGCGGCCAGTGCGCTGAACGTATCCCGCGCCGCGGCCACCAGGCGGCCGGCGTCGCCCCCGCCGGCGACCCGCTCACGGGTGACCGTCCGGAAGGCGTGCCACATCGCGCCCGTCTCGGTGCCGTAGGGGGAGAACGCCCGCAGCACGCCGGGCGCCGCCACGTGCGGCAGCGTGGCCAGGTGCCGGTCGATGAACACCCCGCCGAGCGAGGAGCCCTCCAGCACGTACAGCCGGCCCAGCGCCGCGTCGGTGTCGGCGACCGCGGGCAGCTCCGGCTGGGCGGGTGGCTCCACCGGAGGCGCACCCAGCGCGGCGAGGTCGGCGGCGAACAGGTGCGACCGCCGCCGTCGCGACCACCCGACCCGGGCGGCGTCGGCCGGCTCGGCTCCGGCCCAGGCGTCCAGGCCGGCCTCGGCGGCGCGCCAGAAGCCGTGCATCCGGGCGAGGGCGGCCACCAGGCGCTCGCGGGTCAGCCGGGGGTCGAGCAGGTCGAGGGTGTCCTCGACGGCCCGGTGCTCGGCCGCGGTCTCGCTGCGCAGCCGGCGGAGCACGTCACGGTCGTCGGTCACCGGGTCCGCGTCGTCCACCGCGCCGGCCCGGGTCCCGGGGAGCGCTTCTCCTGCTGTGCTCAACTCGCCCAGCCTAGGGCACCCGGGTGACGATCGGGCGGTGGCGTCATCGCGTCGATCACCTCGGCGGTGCGCACGCCGAGGTGCAGCAGCAGCCGGTCGGCGCCGTCGCCGAGGTCCAGCCGGGTGAGCTGCTCGATCGGGCCCAGCCGGTGGTGCAGCTCCGTCCACCAGGTCCTGCAGGTCGTCGCGCACCGGGCTCCTCCCGCCGTTCAGCCGGTCGTGCGAAGCGGGGCGCCGGATTCCCTGCGTCTGGCGCTGGTGCGGGCGAGCCGCCCTGCCTAGCGTCGTAGGTCACACCCCGCGTTCCCGGAGGTCGCCGTGCTCGCCTCGAAGGCCCTGCTGGCCGCCGCCCGGCGCCCCGGTCTGCGGCGGGTGGTCACCGGGACGCCGGTCACCCGGCGCGTCGTCGACCGGTTC
This sequence comes from Modestobacter sp. SYSU DS0657, assembly GCF_054050925.1. Lineage (NCBI taxonomy): Bacteria > Bacillati > Actinomycetota > Actinomycetes > Geodermatophilales > Geodermatophilaceae > Modestobacter > Modestobacter sp. SYSU DS0657. Next base: position 18,427 of record NZ_JBJHAG010000033.1, read on the forward strand.
GTGGCGGGGGAGACGCTGCCCGAGGTGCTCGACGTCGTCCGGGCGCTGACCGCCTCGGGCCTGGCGGTGACCCTGGACCACCTCGGCGAGGACGTCACCGACCGCCGCGAGGCGCAGCGCACCCGGGACGCCTACCTCGCCGCCCTCGACGGGCTCGCGCCGTTCGGCCTGGGCCGGCGGGCGGAGGTGTCGGTGAAGCTGTCGGCCTTCGGTCAGGCGCTGCCGGTCGGCGGCGACGACGTCGCGCTGGCGCTGGTGCGCCCGGTGGTCGAGTCGGCCTCGGCGCTGGGCACGACGGTCACCCTCGACATGGAGGAGTTCCGCACCGTCGACTCCACCCTCGGCGTGCTGGCCGAGCTCCGCCGCGACCACCCGGGCACCGGTGCGGTGCTGCAGGCGATGCTGCACCGCACCGAGGACGACGCCCGCGCGCTGGCCACCCGAAGTTCCCGGGTGCGGCTGGTCAAGGGGGCGTACCGCGAGCCGGCGGCCGTGGCCCACCAGGAGAAGGCCGCCGTCGACGCCGCCTACGCCCGCTGCCTGGAGATCCTGGTCCGTGGCGACGGCCACCCGATGGCCGGAACCCACGACCCGGCGCTGATCGCCCGGTTCCTGGAGCTGGTCGCCGGGACCGGGCGGGGCAGCGACAGCTACGAGCTCCAGCTGCTCTACGGCATCCGCCCCGACGAGCAGACCCGGCTGGCCGCCGCCGGGCACACCGTGCGGGCCTACGTGCCCTACGGCGCCGACTGGTACGGCTACTTCATGCGCCGCCTGGCCGAGCGCCCGGCCAACGTGCAGTTCTTCCTCCGCTCCCTCGCCACCCGTTCCTAGCACCCCGCCTCTCGCCAAGATGGCCATTTTGGCGACGTCGATCCCCGAGGAGCACCCCATGGACGCCGTCACCCGGGTCCCCGCGCCGCGCAACGAGCCGGTGCGCGACTACGCCCCCGGCTCACCGGAACGGGCGGAGCTCCAGCAGCGGCTGACCGAGCTGGCCGCCTCGCCGTTCGAGCTGACCGCCACGATCGGCGGCGTGCAGCGGATGGGCCGGGGCGCCGCCTTCGACGTCGTCGCCCCGCACCGGCACGCCCAGGTGCTCGGCACCTCGGCGCATGCCACCGCAGCGGACGCCGAGGAGGCGGTGCGGTGCGCGAAGCAGGCAGCGCCGGCCTGGCAGGAGCTGTCGTTCGACGACCGGGCCGCGGTCTTCCTCAAGGCCGCCGACCTGCTGGCCGGCCCGTGGCGGCAGACCCTCAACGCGGCCACGATGCTCGGCCAGAGCAAGACCGCCCACCAGGCCGAGATCGACAGCGCCTGCGAACTGATCGACTTCTGGCGCTGGAACGTGCACTTCGCCCGCCAGGTGGTGGCCGAGCAGCCGGTCTCCTCGGCCGGGGTGTGGAACCGCACCGACCACCGCCCCCTCGAGGGAGTGGTCTACGCGATCACGCCGTTCAACTTCACCGCCATCGCCGGCAACCTCCCCACCGCCCCGGCGCTGATGGGCAACACGGTGATCTGGAAGCCCTCGCCCACCCAGCAGGTGGCGGCGCACCTGACCATGCGGCTGCTCGAGGCCGCCGGTCTCCCGCCGGGCGTGATCAACATGCTCCCCGGCGACGGGCACCAGGTCTCCGACGTCCTCGTCGTCGACCCGGACCTGGCCGGCATCCACTTCACCGGGTCCACCGCCGTGTTCAAGCAGCTGTGGCAGCGGGTGGCCGAGAACCTGGACACCTACCGCGGCTACCCGCGGATCGTCGGCGAGACCGGCGGCAAGGACTTCATCGTCGCCCACCCCTCCGCCGACCCCGACGTGCTGCGCACCGCGATGATCCGCGGCGCCTTCGAGTACCAGGGGCAGAAGTGCTCGGCGGCCTCCCGGGCCTACGTGCCGCGCAGCCTCTGGGGCCGGATCCGCGACGACCTGATCGGCACCGTCGAGGACATCCCGATGGGCGACGTCACCGACTTCTCGAACTTCATGGGCGCGGTCATCGACCGGAAGTCGTTCACCAGGCTGTCGGACGTGCTCGAGGCGGCGGACGCCGACGACGCGCTCACCGTGGTCGCCGGCGGCACCGCCGACGACAGCGAGGGCTTCTTCGTCCGGCCGACGATCATCGAGGGCACCGACCCAGGGCACGACGTCTTCACCACCGAGTACTTCGGCCCGGTGCTGGCGGTGCACGTCTACGACGACGCCGACTACGACACCGTGCTGACCCAGATGGAGTCTGCGGCGCCCTATGCGCTCACCGGCTCGGTGATCGCCCAGGACCGCACGGCGATCGCGCACGCGCAGCGGTTCCTGCGGCACGCCGCGGGCAACTTCTACGTCAACGACAAGCCCACCGGTGCCGTCGTCGGGCAGCAGCCCTTCGGCGGTGGCCGCGGCTCGGGCACCAACGACAAGGCCGGCGCCGCGCAGAACCTGCTGCGCTGGACGTCGACCCGGTCGATCAAGGAGACGTTCGTCCCCGCCACCGACCACCGCTACCCGCACATGCTCTAGTGGCGGCGTTGCTCATCGGCGAATGGCGGCCACCGTCGGCGTGGTGGTCCACCACTCGCCGATGATCACGGCGTGGGCGGCAGCTGGATCTTCCGTGCGTCGCAGAGCTCGGTGAGGAAGTCGGCGACCGTCTCCTCCACGGATCCCTCGCCGGGCACCACGGCGCCGGGCTCGGCGGCGCCCAGGGGTTCCAGGGTCGCCAGCTGACTGCGCAGCAGGCTCGGCGGCATGTAGTGCCCCTGACGCTTGGCCAGCCGCTCGGTGAGCACCTCCTCGGAGGTGTTCGCATGGGCGAACCACACCGAGGGGTGGCCGTCGCGGATCAGGTCCCGGTAGCTCCGCTTGAGCGCGGAGCAGGTGAGGATGAACGACGTCCCGGCGGCCTCGTGCTCGCCGATCAGCTCGGCGATGCGGCGCAGCCACGGCCAGCGGTCCTCGTCGTCCAGCGGGGTGCCGCTGCGCATCTTCTCGACGTTCTCCGGCGGGTGCAGGTCGTCGCCCTCGATGAACTCCCACTGCAGCCGCCGGGCGAGCTCGGTGGCGACGGTCGACTTGCCGGAGCCGGAGACCCCCATGACGACGATGCTGGTGGAAGCCGGGATGCTGGGCGTGGTTTCCATGCCCCGACCGTAGGGGCACATGCCGGGAACCGGCGACGGGAGGACGGCGGGTGACCGGGACGCAGCGGCGGAGCTCGCTGTGGCAGATCCCGGCCGTCCGGTCGCTGTTCGCCCTGAACCTGCTGGGCTTCCTCAGCTACTCGCTGCTGCTCTCGGCGCTGCCGGCGCACGCCGCGGCGGTCGGACACGGGCTCACCGCGGCCGGTTCGGTCACCACCGTGTTCCTCGGGGTGACCGTGCTGGGCCAGCTGGCGGTGCCGGCGCTGGTGAACCGGCTGGGGGTCACCCCGGTGCTCGTCGCCGGGCTGCTCGCCCTCGGGCTGCCCTCGCCGCTGTACCTGCTGTCGGAGGACCTGGGCTGGTTCGCCGCCGTCTCCGCCGTCCGCGGCCTGGGCTTCGCGGTGATCACCGTGCTCGGTTCGACGATCGCCGCGCAGGTGGTGCCACCGGAGCGCCGCGGCGAGTCGATCGGCCTGTACGGGCTGGCGATCGCCGTGCCGATGCTGGGCGCGGTGCCGGGGGGCGCCGCGCTCACCCTGGCCGGGCACTTCGGCTGGGTGGCCGCCCTCTCCGCCGCGCCCGCGCTCGCCTGCGTGTTCGCGCCGGCGCTGGGCCGGGCGATGGCCGCCGTCGAGCAGCCGAGCCCGCGGCCGGGCTCGGCACGCCGAGCGGTGCGGGCGGCCATCGCCCCGTCGCTGGTGCTGCTGGTGGTCACGTTCGCTGCGGCGGGGTTCTTCACCTTCCTGCCGATCGAGCGGCCCGACGGGGCCCTCGCCCCGGTGGCGCTGCTCTGCTACGGCCTGACCAGCGGGCTCGCCCGGTGGCGGGTGGGGGTGCTGGTCGACCGGCTCGGCGCCCGGGCGCTGCTGCCCGGCACGCTGGCGGCGGGCGTGGCCGGGTTGCTGCTCATCGCCTGGGGGCTGGTCGCTGCCGGCGCGGCCGGCGCGGCCCTCGTGCTGGGCGGTGCGCTGCTGCTCGGCGTCACCTACGGCGCGGTGCAGAACCTCACCCTGGTGGTCGCGCTGGCGCGGGCCGGCGGCGGTCCGGCCGCCACCGTGAGCGCGGTGTGGAACGCCTGCTACGACAGCGGGACGGCGACCGGCGCGCTGCTGGTCGGGGCGGTCGCCGCCGGGGCGGGCCTGCCGTGGACGTACGTGCTGATCGCGGCGCTGCTCACCGCCGCGCTGCCGCTGGCCACCGCGCTCGGCCGGACGCCGGTCGGCGCACCGGACCTGCGCTGATCAGCGCGCCGCGCCACCCGACTGCTGCCGGACCGCCTCGGTCAGCCGGTCGACCGTGCGCACCTCCTCGGCGGCGCGGCGCAGCCACTCCCGCAGCCCCTCGGCGTCGCCGCGGTTGCGGTCGCGCAGCTGGCCGAGCAGCACCTGCCGGGTGCTGGCCTGGGCACGCATCGCGGTGGGCAGGGTGCGGCCGGCGCGGCGGGCCAGTGCGGTGAAACCGGCGCCGACGTACACGAGCTCGCGGGTGTCGGAGAGGCCGGTGAGCAGCTGCTCGGCGTCGTCGGTGCGGCCGGACTCGACCAGCTGCAGGTACTCGCGGGCGCGGGCGGCGCCGAGGTCGGCGGGGGAGTTCGACGGTGCGGTCACGCCCTCCACTGTGCCCGCCCGCCGCCGGGGATGCCGCCCGGCCCGGGAACGACGAAGCGGCCCCGTCCCGGAGGACGAGGCCGCTTCGTGGAGGGTGCGCCATCAGGGACTCGAACCCCGAACCCGCTGATTAAGAGTCAGCTGCTCTGCCAATTGAGCTAATGGCGCGTGTCGCGCGGCAGCGCCGGGCAACGGAGGAGAACTCTACACGGCGTCCGCCGCCCACGAGCAGCCGGGCAGCATGCTGCTGCTCACACCCGACTGTCAGCACCGGCGGGGACACTGGGACGAAGTGCGTGCGGTGCCTCCGGGACGGGCTCGGGTGGGCACGCGCCGGGAGAGGGCAGGTCGTCGTGGGGTCGCGCCGGGCGAGACGGATCGCCGCAGTGCTCATCGCAGCGGTGCTCGCGCTGCTGGTCGGCTGTCAGGGGACGTCCGACCGGTCCGCGGCGGCGGCACCGTCGTCGGCCGCGCCCGCGGAGGTCTCCCTGAGCGTCGCCGACGGCGCCACCGACCTCCCGCCCACGACGCCGGTGCAGCTGACCGTCGCCGCGGGCGAGCTGGTCGACGTCGAGGTGACCACCGCCGACGGCGGCACGGTGGCCGGCACGATCGGCGCCGTGGCGGGCGACCCGGCCGCGCGGGCGTGGACGCCCGACGAGCCGCTGGCATACGGCACCAGCTACACGGTCACCGCCACGGCGGCGAACGCCGACGACGTGCAGACCGCGGCCACCAGCACCTTCACCACGGTCAGCCCCGCGACGCTGTCCACCCCGGGCATCGGCCCGCTGGACGGCACCACCGTCGGCGTCGGCATGCCGATCCGGGTCTTCTTCGACGACCCGGTGGCCGACAAGGCGGCCGTGGAGAGCCACCTGCTCGTCGAGAGCTCCACCCCGACCGACGGCGTGTGGAACTGGGTGCGCGACGACGAGGTGCACTTCCGCCCGTCGACGTACTGGCCGGCGCACACCGACGTGACGCTGCACGCCGACCTCTACGGGGTCGACTTCGGCGACGGCGTCTGGGGGGAGAAGGACCGCACGATCTCCTTCTCCATCGGCGCGAGGCACGTCTCCGTAGCCGACGCCGGCGCGCACACGCTCACCGTGTACGACGGCGACCAGCAGGTGCAGAGCTGGCCGATGAGCGCCGGCAGCAGCGACAACCCCACCCGCAACGGCGCGCACGTGGTGCTGGAGAAGTTCGCCGACATCACCATGGACTCCTCCACCTTCGGCCTGGCCGTCGACGCCCCCGGTGGCTACCGCACCGACGTCGAGTACGCGACGCGCATCTCCAACAACGGCGAGTTCGTGCACGCGGCGCCGTGGTCGGTGGGCGACCAGGGCTCGGCGAACGTCTCGCACGGCTGCATCAACCTCTCCACCGACCGGGCCAAGTGGTTCTACGACTTCTCCCAGCCCGGCGACGTCGTCGAGGTGGTCAACTCCATCGGCCCGACGCTCTCGGCGGTCGACGGCGACATCTACGACTGGGCGATCCCGTGGGAGGAGTGGCAGGCGGGCTCTGCGCTCTCCTGACCGCACCCGCCCGGGAGGCGGGGACCCGGACCGGGCCCCGGCCTCCCGTCGGTCACAGCCGCATGCCGCGGTCGGTGCGTCGGTTGCTCCCGGGCAGGACGGCGCAGACGACGGCCTCGACCGCGGCGTAGACCCCCAGCGCGGCGGCGACGACCGCCGCCGGCGGCACCACCAGCGGCGCAGCGAGCAGCGACACCGCCAGCACCCGGGGCGCGTCGCGGACCCAGCCCGCCCGGCGCGCCGGGGGCACCAGCGCGCCCCAGCGCACGCCGGTCCACATCAGCCAGCGACGCACGGGCGGCACCCCCAGCTCGCGCAGCACCCGCCGGAAGAGGCCGTCGGCGTCCCGCGCGCTGACCGCGGCGCTGGGCACCCCCTCGGTCACCAGCCAGTCGTGCAGCACCGCGGCCAGGGTGAACCGACCGAACTGCGGGAACAGCCACACGACCACCCGGGGCACCGAGGCGAAGTCGGTGCGGAACCCGGCCGGGACGACGAAGACGTCCCGGCGCCCGCGGTAGACCAGCGGCCCGACCACCTCCCAGCACAGGTCGTCGGCGCGGCGGACGGTCAGTGGCGGTGGGTCGAACGGCACCCCGGGAGCCTCTCCCACCGGAGGGCGCCCGGCAGGGGTCAGGGCGCGGAGGCCGCGGTGTGTGCGCCCACCGGGCCGCCGTCGTGCGGGTCGTCGCCGTCCGGGTCGTCGCCGTCCGGGTCGTCGCCGCCGGCCGACCCGGCTGCCGCCGGGGAACGCACCTCCCGGCGCCACCCCTGCACGGCGGCCGCGAGCACCCCGGCCACCGGCACCGCGACGAACAGCCCCAGCAGGCCGAACGCCGAGGCGGCCCCGGTCGTGAGGAGGAGCACGACGAGCGGGTGGAAGCTGATCGCCCGGGAGAGCAGCAGCGGGGCCAGCACGTTGCCCTCGATCTGCTGCACCACGACCACGATCAGCAGCGCCCACAGCGCCTGGCTCAGCCCGCCGGTGACCCCGGCGACGGCGACCGCCACCGCGCCCGCGATGGTGGCCCCCACCAGCGGCACGTAGCCCAGCAGGAAGGTGAGCGCGCCGATCGGCAGGGCCAGCGGGACGCCGAGCACCCACAGCCCGGAGCCGATGAGGACCCCGTCGATGAGGCCGGTGGCGGTGGCCGCGTAGAACCACGCACCGGCCGTGCGCATGCCGGCGCGGAAGGCCGCGTCGGTGGGCGCCCGGCGTCCCGCTGGGAGCGCCCGGACGAACTGCCGCCACAACCGGTCGCCGCTGGTGAGGGCGAAGAGGGTGAAGAACAGGGCGATCGCCAGGACGGTCGCGACGTTGCCCGCTGCGTTGAGGCCCTGGGCCGCCGCGCCGCCCAGCCCGCTCATCGCGGTGCCCACGGACGACTCGAGCTGGTCGAGGACCTGGTCGAGCCCGGCGTTGTCCAGGTCGTCCGTGCGGTCCTGGGCCCAGGTGGAGACCGCGTCGACGGCGTCGGTGCCCGCTGCGACCAGGCCCGGCCAGGCGCCGATCAACTGCAGCACGAGGAAGAACAGGACGCTCACGAAGAACGCCAGGTAGGCCACGACGCAGAGGACGGCGGCCAGCACGGCCGGCACGCCGCGCCGCCGCAGCCAGCGGGTGATCGGCCACAGCATCGCCACCTGGGCGAGGCCCAGCATCGCCGCGGCCGCGACGAACTGGACCTGCAGCACCAGCCAGATGGCGCCCACGGCGGCCAGCCCGATGACCAGGAGGCGCCCGGCGATCGTCGCCTCGCGGTGCAGTGTGGTCACCCGCCCGTCCGGGCGTGCGGTCGCGGGGTCAGCAGGGACCGGCGGCTGTTCCCTCATGCCCTGCCCCCCTTCCGCCAGGTCGGATCCGTTGCGCAGCGGTCCGCGTCATGGCCGGCCACCCACCGGGACGGGCCATGACGGTCGCGTGACGATCACACCGGTCCGGGAGTGCCCCGGCCGGGTTGCGGATACCGACGGGAGAGGACACTACGGAAGGAGGACCCGTGCTCGGGGTCATCGCGCTGCTGCTGGTCATCTGGCTGGCGCTCATCGTCATCGGCTCGGTGATCGAGGGGCTGTTCTGGCTCGTCGTCATCGGCGCCGTGCTCTTCGTCGCCACCGCGGTCTTCGGCTGGGTGAAGCGCAACACGAAGGTCTGACCCCGGCATCGGGGCGCCGACACACGGAAGGCCCTGGTCAGTCTCCTGACCAGGGCCTCCTGCGCGTGGGGTGAGTGACGGGACTTGAACCCGCGACATCCAGGATCACAACCTGGCGCTCTACCAGCTGAGCTACACCCACCATCGCCCGCCCCGAGCGGGGCGAACCGGGGCAACGATACCGGAGTCCTTCAGCCCGCTGCGGGGGGCTGGTCGCCCGGGGCCGCGCCGTCGGCCGCACCGGCCGCCAGGACCTCCGCGAACGCCTCGACGACCTGCGCGGATGCCGCCTGCGCCTGGTCGCTGCTGGGGCCCGGGTCGGCCACGAACAGCGTCCGGCGGTAGAAGGCGAGCTCGCGGATCGACTCGATGATGTCGGCGAGGGCCCGGTGGGCCAGCCCCTTCTGCGGCTGGGCGAAGTACACCCGGGGGAACCAGCGGCGGGCCAGCTCCTTGATCGAGGAGACGTCGATCATCCGGTAGTGCAGGTGGTCGTCCAGGGTCGGCATGTCCCGGGCCAGGAAGCCGCGGTCGGTGCCGATCGAGTTGCCGCACAGCGGTGCGGTGCGCCGCTCGGGCACGAACCGCTTCACGTAGGCCAGCACCTGCTCCTCGGCCTCGGCCAGGGTCACCGTCGAGGCGCGCACCGCCTCGGTCAGCCCCGACTTCGCGTGCATCTCGGTGACGACCTCGAGCATGCCGTCCAGCGCGTCGTCGTCGGCGTGGATGATCACGTCCAGGCCCGGGTCCAGCACGTTCAGCTGCGAGTCGGTCACGACGACGGCGACCTCGATCAGCTTGTCCCGGGACAGGTCCAGCCCGGTCATCTCGCAGTCGATCCAGACCAGGTTCTGCGGTGCGCTCTCGGCCACGACCCGGCACCCTACGCACGCGTCGGCGGAACGGCCCACCGGCACCAGTGGCCCCACCGGTCCCGGGGTGATCGGTGGTGGGCTGACCTGCGGCTTCGGCGCCGCTACTGTGCAGGCTCCTGCCTCGAACCAGCGGAGCTGCGAGTGACCCCGACCACGCCCGTCGCACCCCGGTCCACGTCGGTGCCCCCGGCTCCCGGTTCGCTGCGGGCCGGCCTGCGCCACCCCGTCGCGCTGCTGCGCTGGCTCTGGGCGGCCTACATGACCCACGGCCGCCCCGGCCGGCCGACCAGCCAGCTCGAGCTGCGGTGGATCTACACCGCCTGGCTGGCCGCGTTCACGCTGAAGATGCTCGGCTCCTCCTGGGACGTCTCCTGGCACTTCAAGTGGCTCCGCGACGACCTGGCCCCGCCGCACCTGCTCAACACCCTGGGCACCGTCGTGGTGGTCGCGCTGGTCGTCTTCCACAGCTACAGCGGCCATGGCGTCGACCAGCGGGCGCTCCGCCTGATGCAGGCGGGCACCGCCACCTTCCTGGTGGCCGTCCCGGTCGACCTGGTCAACCACCGGATCAACGGGCTGGACATCACCAGCTGGAGCCCCAGCCACGCGCTGCTCTACCTCGGCACCGCGATCATGCTGACCGGCGCCATCCGCGGCTGGTGGCTCTACGCGGCACCCGGCCGGCTGCGCGACCTGGTCTCGCTGGGACTGTGGCTGTTCTTCGTGGAGAACGTCCTGTTCCCCAACCAGCACCAGGAGTACGGGGTGCTGTCGCTGGCCGACTACCGCGCCGGGCGGACCACCGCGGAGCCGCAGCTGCTGGACTTCGCCGCCTCGCAGGGGCAGGACGCCGCCCAGTTCATGCTGCCGGTGCCCGCCTGGGTGCACCCCGCGTGGTTGGTCTGCGCCGGTCTGCTCGCGCTCGTCGTCGCCCGGAAGTCGGTCGGGCTGCGCTGGACGGCGACGACGATCGCCGGCGGCTACCTGGCCTACCGGGCGGTCACCTGGCTGCTGCTCGGCGCCACCGGGTTCCCGCCCTCGGTGGTGCCGGTGATGCTGCTGGCCGGCGCCTTCCTGGTCGACCTGGCCGTGCTGGCCCGGATCCCGGGGTGGCTGGCCGCCTTCCCGGTCACCGCCGGGGTCGCGCTGGCCGCCTTCGCACAGTCGGTCGTCGCGGAGATCCCGCCCTGGAACTGGGCGGCGCTGCCGCTGGTCGCGCTCGCCTTCGCCGTGCTGTGGGGCACGGTCGACGGCGTCGCCCGGACGTCGGCGTTCCTCCGCTGGCGGGACGCGGTCGAGCCCGGCCGGGACGGTGCGCCGGACGCCGCGGTCGCGGCGGGAACCGGCGGCGCGCCCGTCCGGTGAACCCGGGACGGGGGGCGCGATGACGTAACGTCGGGTCGGTCCGTGCCGCCGTCGCCCCCGCCGCGGCGGCCCGTCGCCCGACCGTGGAGAACCCGTGCTGATCGTCACGCCGAGCCGCCTGGAGTCGGCGGCCGAGCGTGCGTTCTTCGCCGAGCTCGCCAGCTGGGACACCGGCAGCGCCGTGCGCGGGGCGGTCATGGCGTCCCTGCCGATCGTCGAACCCCCGCTGCAGCGGCGGCAGTCGGACGCGGTCCTCTTCGTGCCCGAGGGCCTCGCCGTCGTCCGAGTCGTCGAGGTCGAGCGGCAGACCGGCGTGGTGACCGCCGGCCCGGAGGGGCCCTGGACCATCGGGGACGGCGACGGGCCGGGCAGCGTGCTGCAGCTCGGCGGTGGCGGGTCGACCCCACTGGACGGGCTCATGCGCGCCGGCATGCACGCTGCCGTGACCCTGCGGCGCGCCGGCCTGGAGCCCGGCCGGATCGCCCGGCTCACCGTGCTCACCGGCGCCGTCACCGGGCTGGTGCCCGCCGACGGCGACCTCGGCGAGGGCGACCAGGTCGCCGTCCTGGACCCCCGCTCGCTGCTGCTCGGCGTGGCCCGGGCCAGCCGGCACGCCGGTACCGACAACCCGCGGCTGTGGACCACCGCGGACGTCCGGGCGGCGATCGAGGCGCTGGGTGTGGCCGGCCGCTCCCCGTCGGTCGAGGAGCTCAACGGGGAGGGCTTCCCCTACTCGCCCTACGTGCTGCGCCGTCCCGACCTGCTCACCCCTGCCGCGCTCAACGCCTCGCCCAGCCGGGTGGCCGCCGGACCGGCGACCGGCAACGGCATCGGCCGGGTCGCGCCCGCCGGGCCCCTGGTCGACCCCGCCGCAGCCGCTCGGGTGGCCGCGGCCGCCGTGGCGGCCCAGCAGGCGGGGGAGCAGGCAGCTCCCGCCCGCACGGAGCCCGCCGCCCGAGCCCCTGAGCCGACGGCGCCCCCCGAGCCCGTGGACTCCGAGCCCGTGGATTCCGAGCGCGTGGATTCCGAGCGCGCGGCCGCTGAGTCGGCGGTGGCCCCCGACCCCGCGGCCCCTGAGCTGGCCGTGGACCCCGAGCGCGCGGCCGCCGAGTCCGCTGGATCCCGGGAGCCGCTCCCGGCGACCGCGCGGGCGGATGCCACCCAGGAGGCGGTGGTGCCGGTCGAGCTGCGGTCGTCCACCGCGCGGGACACCGTGTCGTTGCTCGGCGACCACGCCCCGGAGGAGAGCTCCGCGCAACCGGACCGGGGCGACACCGGCGGGCTGGACGGGCTCTTCGGCGATTCCGCGACGTCGCCCCGGGGGTCCGGTCCGGCCACCGCGGTCCAGCCGGCCTACGAGCCGGCGCCGTCCACCGGGTCCCGGTCGACCACCGCCTACCCGTTCGGGCCGGGGAGCATCGGGAGCCCGCCGTCCGGGTCGCCGCCGGTCGCCGCGCTCCGCGAGCTGCCCCCGGGGCTGCGGCCCCGCCGCAGCGCACCCGGGAGCGGGGCGACCGCCGCCGCCGGGGCACCTCGCAGCGGGCGCACGGCGCTCGTGGTGGCGGCCCTGGTCCTGGTGCTGCTGGCGGGGGTGCTGGGCGTCGTCGTGCTCACCTCCGGCGGGGACGAGCGCACGGCCGACCCGGTCGGTGCGACCACCGAGGCGCCGGCCGTGGGCGGCGCCGAGGGCGTCCAGCTCGGTGACACCGAGCTCATCGACGGGGTCACCTACACGCTGCAGGTCACCCGGCGCGACACCAGCTGCGCCGACCACGCCTACGGCTCGGTCGCCTCGTTCTTCGCCGAGAACGACTGCACCGCGCTGGTGCGCTCGCTGTGGTCGGCGGAGGCCGACGGCCGGTCGGCGGTCGTCTCGGTCGCCGAGGTCACCATGCCGGAGGCGTCGCTGGCCCAGGCGCTCCGCGCGCTGGCCGACACCGACGGCAGCGGCAACGTGAGCGACCTGCTCCGGGAGGGGGTCGGCTACCCCGGCGCCCCGGCGCGGCTGCAGGGTGCCCAGTACGCCAGCAGCCAGCGGGGCAGCGGCGTCACGATCGTCGAGTCGGCGTGGGCCGGCGAGGCCGGGTCCAGTGCGGCGCTGGACGTGCTGACCAGCTCAGCGCTGTCGCTGCCGAGCACCGGCGAGTGAGCCTCAGGCCGGCGCGGTCGCGGCGGCCAGGGCCATCGCGCCGAGCAGCTCGGCCATCGCCGGGCGGGGCACCTGCCCGGCGCTGTGCGGGGTGGAGTTGACCAGCCCGAACAGCGCGTGCGCCCGCCCCCGGCAGGCCGCGGTGCCCGCCCGCGGGTGCACCCGGCCCAGCACCTCGACCCACACCTCCACGTAGCGCCGCTGCAGCTGCCGCACACGCCGGGCGTCCGGATCGCCGAGGACGCCGAGGTCGCGGTCGTGCACGGTGATCAGCGCGGGGTTGTCCAGGGCGAACTCGACCTGGAAGGCGATCAGCGCGCGCAGCTGGTCGAGCGGGTCGTCCCCGGCCGCCGCGACCCGTTCGCCGCCCCCGACCAGCAGCCGCTCGCTGATCCGCAGCAGCATCTCGGCGAGCATGGCGTCCTTGCCGGCGAAGTGCCGGTAGATGGCCGGGCCGGTGACGCCGACGGCAGCGCCCACGTCGTCGACGCCGACCGCCCGCGCGCCGCGCTCGGCGAACAGCTGCGCGGCGGCCCGCAGGATCTGCTCTCGGCGGGACGGGTGGGCGGCGTCGGCGGTCAGCGCGCTGTCCCGGTCGGCGGCCACACCGACAGGTTAACGACTGTTCACAACACCCGGAGTGACGTGGTTCACTCGCACCCGTGGACGCACCGGTGCTCCCCACCGCCCCGCCGGCGGACCCGACTGCGGCCGAGCGCAACGCCGCCGGCCACCGCGCCCTGGTCGCCGAGCTGTCCACGCACCTCGCGCGGGTCGCCCTCGGCGGCGGCGAGCAGGCCCGCCGCCGGCACCTCGACCGCGGCAAGCTGCTACCGCGCGACCGGGTCGACGCGCTGCTGGACCCGGGCAGCCCGTTCTTGGAGCTGTCGCCGCTGGCCGCGAACGGGCTGTACGACGGCGAGGTCCCGGCCGCCGGCATCGTCACCGGGATCGGCCGGGTGGCCGGCCGCGAGGTCGTCGTCGTCGCCAACGACGCCACGGTCAAGGGCGGCACGTACCACCCGATGACGGTGAAGAAGCACCTGCGCGCCCAGGAGGTGGCGCTGCACAACCGGCTGCCCTGCGTCTACCTGGTCGACTCCGGTGGCGCCTTCCTGCCGCTGCAGGACGAGGTCTTCCCCGACCGCGACCACTTCGGCCGGATCTTCTACAACCAGGCCAATCTCTCGAAGGCCGGCATCCCGCAGCTCGCCGCCGTCCTCGGCTCCTGCACCGCCGGTGGCGCCTACGTGCCGGCGATGAGCGACGAGGCGGTCATCGTCCGCGGCCAGGGCACGATCTTCCTCGGCGGCCCGCCGCTGGTGAAGGCGGCGACGGGGGAGGAGGTGACCGCCGAGGAGCTGGGCGGCGGCGAGCTGCACTCCCGGGTCAGCGGGGTCACCGACCACCTCGCCGAGGACGACGCGCACGCGCTGCAGATGATCCGGCAGATCGTCGGCACCCTCGGGCGACGCAGCCCGCGGCCGTGGGCGGTCGAGCCGGTCGAGGAGCCCCGGTACCCGGCGGAGTCGCTGTACGACGTCGTCCCGGTCGACGTCCGCACCCCCTACGACGTGCGCGAGGTGATCGCCCGGCTGGTCGACGGCAGCCGGTTCGCCGAGTTCAAGCCGCTCTACGGATCGACGCTGGTGACCGGCTTCGCCCGGCTGCACGGCCACCCGGTCGGGATCGTGGCGAACAACGGCGTGCTGTTCGCCGAGTCGGCGCTCAAGGGCGCCCACTTCGTCGAGCTCTGCGACCGCCGGTCGATCCCGCTGCTGTTCCTGCAGAACATCAGCGGGTTCATGGTCGGCCGGGACTACGAGGCCGGGGGGATCGCCAAGCACGGGGCGAAGATGGTCACCGCCGTCGCCTGCGCCCGGGTGCCGAAGCTGACCGTCGTCATCGGCGGTTCGTTCGGCGCCGGCAACTACTCGATGTGCGGGCGCGCCTACTCACCCCGGTTCCTGTTCACCTGGCCCAACGCGCGGATCTCGGTGATGGGCGGGGAGCAGGCCGCCAGCGTGCTCGCCCAGGTGCGCCGCGACCGGCTCGGGGACGCCTGGAGCGCCGAGGACGAGGAGTCGTTCAAGGAGCCGATCCGGGCGCAGTACGAGGAGGAGGGCAACCCGTACCACGCCACCGCCCGGCTCTGGGACGACGGCGTGATCGACCCCGCGCAGACCCGCACCGTGCTCGGGCTCGCGCTCTCCGCGTGCGCGAACGCCCCCCTGGAGGAGGTCGGCTATGGCGTCTTCCGGATGTGAGGACCTCCGCCAAAACGGCCATTTTGGCGGAGATCCGGGGGGGTCAGCCGGCGGCGCCGGCGATCGCGGGCGCGGTCGGGTCGGTCGACTCCGGCTTGACCTCGCGCAGCACGTAGTCCTCGATCGTCTCCAGGTCGTGCGTGGAGCGCTTGACGACGGCCAGCAGGTCGCTCATCTTGCTGACCTCCTCGACCTGCTCCTTGATGAACCACTGCATGAACTGGTCGGAGGCGAAGTCGTTGTGCTGCCGGGCGACGGCGGTGAGCTGGTTGATCTGCTCGGTGACCCGCTTCTCCTGGTCCAGCGCGAGCGCGACCGGGGCGACGACGTCGGCGAAGTCGCAGATCGGCGCGGCGATGCCGGGGATCTGCACGCGCGCGTCGGCGTCGAGCAGGTAGCGCACCATCATCATCGCGTGGTTGCGCTCCTCGGCCGCCTGGTCGAAGAACAGCTGCGCGGTCTGCGGCATGGTCAGCTCGTCGAAGTAGATGGCGCAGGCCACGTACTGCTGGTGGGCGGCGAACTCGTGGCCGATCTGGGCGTTGAGCAGGTCGATGAAGGGCTCGGCGGCCATCGGGGCTCCCAATTCTCGCGAGGTGACGTCCTCCGCACGGTAGTCGGCGACACGCCGGACCCGTGGACGGGCCGGCAAGGCTTGGCTAACCTCACCGCGTGGGGAAGTCGGCGAAGATGCCCAAGAAGAAGTGCTGCGTCGACAAGCCCCGGTGCGGCCGGTGCCCGCTGCGCGCGCTCGCCGAGGGCACCCTCCCGCCCGGCTACACGGTCAAGAAGCGCCGGCTGGTCAAGGTCGGCAAGGCCGACACCGTCCTCGCCAAGAGCGACCGCAAGGCGGCCTGACCCCACCTCGCCCGCTTTCCGCGCCGAAAGCGGCGCGGGGGACCTCGCTTTCCGCGCGGAAAGCGAGGGGTGAGCGGTGTTCGACACCGTCCTGGTCGCCAACCGCGGGGAGATCGCGGTCCGGGTCATCCGGACGCTGCGCGCGATGGGCATCCGCTCGGTCGCGGTGCACAGCGCGGCCGACGCCGGCGCCCTGCACACCCGGCTCGCCGACGTCGCCGTCGCGATCGGCCCGGCGCCGGCCGCGCAGAGCTACCTCTCCGTCGAGCGGGTGCTCGACGCCGCCCGGCGCACCGGCGCCCAGGCGGTGCACCCCGGCTACGGCTTCCTCTCCGAGAACGCCGGCTTCGCCCGCGCGTGCGAGCGGGCCGGCCTGGTCTTCATCGGGCCGCCGGTCGCCGCGATCGAGGCGATGGGCGACAAGATCCGCGCCAAGCGGACCGTCGCCGCCGTCGGAGTGCCGGTCGTGCCCGGCCGCACCGAGCCGGGCATGGACGACGACGCCGTCGCCGCCGCCGCGGTGGAGGTCGGCTTCCCGGTGCTGCTCAAGCCCAGCGCCGGCGGCGGGGGCAAGGGCATGCGGGTGGTGCGCGGCCCGGACGAGCTGGCCGAGCAGATCGCCGCGGCCCGGCGCGAGGCGAGGGGTTCCTTCGGCGACGACACGCTGCTCGTCGAGCGGTACCTGGCGCGGTCCCGGCACATCGAGGTGCAGGTGCTCGGCGACGCGCACGGGAACGTGGTGCACCTGGGTGAACGGGAGTGCAGCCTGCAGCGCCGGCACCAGAAGGTGATCGAGGAGGCGCCGTCGCCGCTGCTGGACGCCGCCGGCCGGGCCGCGATGGGCGGCGCCGCCGTCGACGCCGCCCGCGCGGTGGGCTACACCGGCGCCGGCACGGTGGAGTTCATCGTCGACGCCGACGACCCGAGCGCGTTCTTCTTCCTGGAGATGAACACCCGGCTGCAGGTCGAGCACCCGGTGACCGAGTGCGTCACCGGCCTGGACCTGGTCGAGCTGCAGCTGCGGGTCGCCGCCGGGGAGCCGCTGCCCTTCGGCCAGGACGACGTGGTGCTGGACGGGCACGCCATCGAGGCGCGGCTCTACGCCGAGGACCCGGCCCGCGGGTTCCTGCCGCAGACCGGCACCGTGGTCGGGCTGGGAGAGCCCGCCGGCCGCGGCATCCGGGTGGACGGCGGGATCACCGTGGGCACCGTCGTCGGCACCGACTACGACCCGATGCTGGCCAAGGTGGTCGCCTGGGCACCCGACCGGGAGACCGCCCGCGCCCGGCTGGCCGGCGCACTCGGGCAGACCGCCGTCCTCGGGGTGCCCACCAACGCGACCTTCCTGCGCGGCCTGCTCGCCGACCCCGACGTCGTCGCCGGCCGGCTGGACACCGGGCTGATCGAGCGCCGGGGGGCGCAGCTCACCCGGGCCGACCCGCCGCCGCCGCACGCCTACGCCGCGGCAGCGCTCGCCCTGCTGATGGAGGCCGAGCCGGCCGGCCCGGTCGTCGACCCGTGGGACGTCCCCGGCGGCTGGCGCCTGGGCGGGCCCGCCTGGACGTTGCGCCGGTTGCAGGCCCCGGGTGGGGAGCCGGTCGAGGTGCGGGTGCGCGGCCGGGCGTCGTCGGCGCAGGTGCGCATCGGCGACGACGCCCCGCAGCCGGCCAGCGCCGTCCGGGACGGCGACCAGCTGCACGTCACGCTGGGCGAGGTGACCACCCGGTGGACCGCGGTGCACGCCGACGGCACGGTCTGGCTCGCCGTGGACGGGCAGGTGATCGCCCTGCGCGAGCACGAGCGGCTGGCCGGCGCCGTGACGGCGACCGCCGTCGACGGCGCGGTGACCGCCCCGATGCCCGGCACGGTGACCGTGCTGCGCGCTTCCCTCGGCGACGAGGTGGCAGCGGGCACCCCGCTGCTCGTGGTCGAGGCGATGAAGATGGAGCACGTGCTGACCGCCCCCGTCGCGGGAGTGGTCACCGAGCTCCCGGTGACGGCCGGCCAGTCGGTCCGGCTCGACGAGCGGGTGGCCGTGGTGACCCCACCGGCGCCCGGCGAGGGGGAGTGACCGTGCTGGACTACCGGCTCGACGAGGAGACCGAGGCGCTGCGGCAGCTGGTGCGGGAGTTCGCCGTGGAGGTGATCGCCCCGCAGATCGGCGGCTTCTACGAGCGCGACGAGTTCCCGACCGCGATCGTCCGGCAGATGGGCGAGCTGGGGCTGTTCGGCCTGCCGTTCCCCGAGGAGTACGGCGGGTCGGGGGGCGACTACTTCACCCTCTGCGTGGCGCTGGAGGAGCTGGCCCGGGTCGACTCCTCGGTGGCGATCACCCTGGAGGCCGGGGTCTCCCTGGGGGCGATGCCGATCTTCCGGTTCGGCACCGAGGAGCAGAAGCAGCAGTGGCTGCCCCGGCTGTGCGCCGGTGAGGCGCTGGGCGCCTTCGGGCTGACCGAGCCCGGCGGCGGCTCGGACGCCGGCGCCACCCGGACCACCGCCCGGCTGGACGGCGACGAGTGGGTGATCAACGGATCGAAGGCGTTCATCACCAACTCCGGGACCGACCTCACCGACCTGGTCACCGTCACCGCGGTCACCGGCACGAAGGCCGACGGCGGCAAGGAGATCTCCGCGATCGTCGTGCCGTCGGGCACGCCGGGGTTCACCGTCGGCAAGCGCTACGCCAAAGTGGGCTGGAACGCCTCGGACACCCGGGAACTGGCCTTCGACGACGTCCGGGTGCCGGCGGGGAACCTCGTGGGGGAGCGCGGCCGGGGGTACGCGCAGTTCCTGTCGATCCTCGACGAGGGGCGGATCGCCATCTCCGCGCTCGCCGTCGGCCTGGCGCAGGGGTGTGTCGACGAGTCGGTGAAGTACGCCGCCGAGCGGGAGGCGTTCGGGCAGCCGATCGGCCGCAACCAGGCGGTGCAGTTCATGATCGCCGACATGGAGGTGCGTGCTTCGACCGCGCGGCTGGCCTACTACCGGGCGGCGGAGAAGATGCTGCGCGGCGAGCCGTTCAAGCGGGAGGCCTCGGTCGCCAAGCTGTACAGCTCGGAGATGGCGGTGGAGAACGCCCGCTACGCCGCGCAGGTGCACGGCGGCTACGGCTTCATGACCGAGTTCCCGGTCGGCCGGTTCTACCGGGACGCGAAGATCCTGGAGATCGGCGAGGGCACGTCCGAGGTGCAGCGGATGCTCATCGCCCGCTCCCTCGGCGTGGGCTGAGGTCGCATCCCGGCAGTTGATCATCGGCGTCCTGCCGGGTGACACGCCGGTGGCCGGCGTGTTCGGGGACCATCTGCCGATGATCAACGGGGGTGGGCGGGTCGGCCTCCCCGGTAACGGAACCGTCCGGTGTAGCGACTACAGCTTCATGCCGGGCTAGGACTCCGTACACAACGTCGACATCCCCTGGCCACAGCTGATCGACAGCGTTCCCGCGCGGTGGGGCCCCCACCGATCCCAGGACAGTCGGAGGTCAGCTTCCATGCACCTGCTCAGAACACGGCCCGCGCACCGCGGGGACCGTCCCGCCCGGAGGTCCCGCCTGCGGGCCGTGGCCGGCGCCGGAGTCGTCACCACGGTGGCCGCGCTCGCCACGGCCGGTGGCCTGGCCACCGCCGCCCCCGCCCAGGCGGCGCCCACCGAGCCGGCCTCCCGGTTCATGCTCCCCGTGCTGCCGGACACCCAGTTCTACTCGCGCTACGCGGAGTCCGAGTTCGAGCGGCCGGACCGCTACGGCGACGGCAACAACCCCTTCGCCGTCCAGACCCGCTGGCTGGCCGAGCACGCCGACGAGCTGAACATCCCGTTCGTCGCCCACCTCGGCGACGTCGTGGACCAGGTCAACCAGGAGGGCGAGTGGCGCACCGCGGACGCCGCGATGCGGACGCTGGAGGACGCCGACCTGCCCTACTCGGTGCTCGCCGGCAACCACGACGTCCGGAACAGCTCGGACAACTGGTACGACGACCAGTACGACCTGGCGGCCGAGCCGTTCCTGCGCTGGTTCGGCCCCGACCGGGCAGCCGAGCAGTCGACCTACGGCGGCAGTGACCCGACGGGCATGAACCAGTACCACGTGTTCGAGGCCGAGGGTCAGCAGTTCATGGTGCTGGCGCTGTCCTGGCGGGCCTCGGACGCCACCCTGCGCTGGGCGAACGAGGTGATCGACCAGCACCCCACCGTGCCGGTCATCCTCACCTCGCACGACATCATCGGCATCCAGAACGACGGGATCTCCCCGCAGGAGACCCGCTACGGCCTGCGGCTCTGGGACCAGCTCATCAAGGGCAACGACCAGATCTTCATGACGCTGAACGGCCACTTCCACGGCGCGACCCGGCTGTCAAGCAGAACGACTTCGGGCACCCGGTGACCCAGGTCCTGATGGACTACCAGATGGCCTACGAGGGCGGGAACGGCTACCTCGGCCTGTTCGAGTTCGACCTCACCAACGACACCATCTCGGTGCAGACCGGATCCCCGTGGGTGGTCGCGAAGCCGGCGGAGAAGCTCACCTCCTACGACCAGGCGTTCCTCGAGGGCCCGAACCAGCAGTTCACCCTGGACATCGACTTCTCGGAGCGCTTCGCCGGGTTCAACCCCGGGTTCACCGCCGGTTCTGCCGACGAGCCCTCGCTCACCCAGGCGGCGCGCGACATCCTGCTCGACGGCTTCGTCGCCCCCGACCCGGTCACCACCGAGCTGCCGGGCTCGCCCGCGGACTACCCCCGCGTCGAGGGGACGCTGGCGCACTGGCGGATGAACGGGCTGCGCGGCGTGGTCGCCCAGGGCGGCGTCATCCGCGACGTCGAGGGCAACAACCGCAACAACCTGATGCGCGTGCCGATCAGCCAGTCCGGCTCGCCGACCGCCCAGCTGCGGGACGTGAACTTCTCGCAGGACGCGCACCCGTACTCCTCGGACGGCGCGGCGGTCTGCTTCACCAACGCCAACAAGCAGACCAACCGGTTCAGCTACCTGACCACCCGCGCGGACGCGCCGGTGAACCTCGAGGCGCTGGAGAACGGCTACACGATCGAGACGTTCCTCAAGATCGACCCCAGCTGGAACCAGTCGGACAACGCCTGGATGAAGGCGATCGTGCGCTCGGGCAACCGGTCGCAGATCGGCGTGCCGTGGAGCCGCTGGGACTGGACGGCGTCGCCGGTGGCGCTGGGCCTGTCGAACCTCAAGGAGTTCCAGTGGACCGAGGTGCCGGTCGACACCGCCAAGGGTGACCGCACCGCCTGGTCCGGCGAGATCATGGTCGACACGTGGGCGCACGTCGCGCTGGTGAACGACCCGGAGTCGGCCACCACCACGATGTACGTCGACGGCGCCCCGGTGCTGCGCAACGCCTCGGACACCGTGGGCCACGGGCTGGACGGGGCGATGCCGTGGATCTTCGGGTCCGACTGGGTCGACGACAAGGCCACCAACGGCTGGAACGGCTGCATCGGTGAGACCCGCGTGGTCGACCACCCGATCGGCCAGGACCAGTGGCTGACCGCCCGGGCCGACATCGAAGGGCTCACGGTCACCTCGCCGGCGGCCGACGCGACGACGAAGCCCGCGGTCACCGCCACCGGCACCGGCACCCCCGGCGCCACGGTGACGGTGCAGGCCGGCATCACCCGCACGGTGACCGTCGGCAGGGACGGCACGTGGCGGGCGGCGATGGGGACGCTCCAGCCGGGCACCTACGAGCTGGTCGCGACGCAGTCGCTGGGCGACCGGTCGGCCGACCCGGTGAGCGTGCCCTTCACCGTGGTGCGCTGACCTGATCGACGCGTGCGGCCCCGGCTCCAGGTGGAGTCGGGGCCGCACCCGTGCGCGCGTCAGGCGGTGACGTCGATGAGCACCTTGCCGACGGCGCCGTCCTGCACCGCCTGGTGGGCGGCTGCCGTCTCGGCGAGCGGATAGACGTGCAGCGGCAGCCCGGCGTCCTCGCCGACCCGGATGGCGCCGTCGAGCACCGCGGCGTTGACGTCCTCCACGGCGAGGTCCTTCGCGCGGGTGGGCTCGGTGTAGACGAGCACGAACTGCCAGCGGGCGTTGGGGCCCATCTGGGCGCGCACCGGGATGGTCACCTCGGCGCCGCCGTCGTCGGCGTACATGGCGATCGATCCGTGCATGCCGATCACCTGGGCGTCGGTGGCGGCGTTCTGCGCGGCGGAGACCTCGACGATCGCGTCGACGCCGGCCGGCACGATCTTGCGCACCTCGGCGACGACGTCCTGCTGCTTGTAGTTGACGACGTGGCTGGCGCCGGCCGCGGCGGCCAGCTGCGCCTTCTGCGGGCTGCTGACCGTGGCGATCACGGTGGCCTCGGCCCAGCGGGCGAGCTGGATGGCGGCGTTGCCCACGGCGCCGGCGCCGCCCTGCACCAGCACGGTGCGGCCGTTCAGCGAGCCGGGGGCCAGCCGGTCGGGCAGCGACTCGGCCACGGTGAGGCAGCGGTGCGCGGTGAGGAAGGGGATGCCCAGGCTCGCACCGAGCTCGAAGGCGGGGTCGGCGCCCAGCAGCACGGTCTGGCGGGCGGGGACGACGGTGTACTCCGCCGCCGTGCCGTGCGGCCGCTGCCAGGCGGCCTCCCAGATCCACACGCGCTCGCCGACCAGCACCGGGTCGACGCCCTGGCCGACGGCCTCGATCGTGCCGGCGCCGTCCTGGTTGGGGACCTGCCCGTCGGGGCCGGGCTGTGCGCTGCTGCGGGACTTCCAGTCGGTGGGGTTCACCCCGGAGAAGGCCAGGCGGACCAGGACCTCGCCGGGGCCGGGCTCGGGGGTGGGGCGGTCGACGAGCTGCAGGACGTCGGGGCCGCCGGGCTGGGTGTAGGTGATCGCTCGCACGAGCGGCTCCTACCCGACACCGTCTCGCCGATGCCTCGCCGGTCGGCCCCGTCCAGCGGCTCGCCCCGAGCGTGCGCGGGGTGCGGAGGACGGGGTCCTTGCGTCAGCTGGCGCGGCGACGCAGCCGGCGGCGCTCCCGCTCGGAGAGCCCGCCCCAGATGCCGAAGCGCTCGTCGTTGGCGAGCGCGTACTCCAGGCACTCGGCGCGGACCTCGCAGCCGGTGCAGATCTTCTTGGCCTCGCGGGTGGAGCCGCCCTTCTCCGGGAAGAAGGCCTCGGGGTCGGTCTCGGCGCACAGGGCGTTCTCCTGCCAGCCCTGCTCCTCGCCGTCGAAGCCGGGGAAGCCGCCCTGGTGGACGGTGGCCAGGCCCAGCACGTCCTGTCCGGCCCAGTCGACCGGCGCTGCTGCTGCCGCCGCGCTCCGGTACTCGCTCATCCAGGAAACCTCAGCCATCACGATTCGTCCCCCTGCGTCTCGCTCCGCCACCCGTACTCGCGGTTGCCGGTTTGTCACGACCTGTGACAACGCCATGAATTACACGGCTGTCCTTCACAACCGGTCAAATGTCGTCCGCGTGACGGCCGGCCCCATCCGCACCAGTCGTCACGGGCGCCGCAGTCGTGCGCGACGAACCGTCCGACACGCCGGGGTCCACAGCAGGTCTTGCCCACGGGGATGAAGAGCTTCGTCCAGATCGGCAGGGGCCGGGATGGACGTTCCGGTGACCGTTCGTCCAGTCCCGCGGCGGGGTGCCGTCCGTCGCTCATCCTCGGCAGTGCCGATCTCCGGCCGCACCGGGCCGGTGCGGCCGGGTGTCACATCCGGGCGAGTTCCGCGGCCAGCGGGCCCAGGCCGAGCGGGCCGAGGTCGAGCGCGGCCCGGTGCCAGGCCTTGAGGTCGAAGTCGGCCCCGGCGCGCGCCCGGGCCTGCTCGCGGCAGACCAGCCACACCCGCTCGCCGACCTTGTAGGACGGCGCCTGGCCGGGCCAGCCCAGGTACCGGTGCAGTTCGTCGACGCGCATCGCGTCGGCGAAGTTCACGTGCGTGCGGAGGAACGCCAGCGCGACGTCGTAGGTCCAGCGGTCGCCGGCGGCGCGGCCGGCCGGGATCGGCAGGTCCAGGTGGACGCCGATGTCGAGCACCACCCGCGCCGCGCGCAGCTCCTGGGCGTCGAGCATGCCCAGCCGGTCGCCCGGGTCGTCGAGGAAGCCCAGCTCGCCCATCAGCCGCTCGGCGTAGAGCGCCCAGCCCTCGCCGTGCCCGGAGCACCAGGCCATCAGCCGCTGCCAGCGGTTCAGTAGCGCGGCGTTGTAGACGTTCTGCGCGATCTGCAGGTGGTGGCCGGGGACGCCCTCGTGGAAGACGGTCGTCGTCTCCCGCCACGTCGTCATGCCGGTGACGCCCTCGGGCAGCGACCACCACATCCGGCCCGGCCGGGAGAAGTCCTCCGTGGGGCCGGTGTAGTAGACGCCCTCGCCGGAGGTGGGGGTGAGCCGCCCCTCGATCCGCTTCACCGGGCCGGGGATGTCGAAGTGCACGCCGTCGAGCGCGGCCATCGCCCGGTCGGCGGTCTCCTGCAGCCAGGTCTGCAGTGCGTCGCGGCCGCGGACCTGCCGGGCCGGGTCGGCGTCCAGGGCGGCCATCGCGCCGGCGATGCCCTGCCCGGGCGCGATCTCCTCGGCGACCGCCGCCTTCTCCGCGACGACCCGGGCCAGCTCCTCCCAGCCCCAGGCGTAGGTCTCCTCGAGGTCGAGGTCCATGCCGGTGAACAGCCGGGACTCCAGCGCATACCGCTCCCGGCCGACGCCGTCCGCCTGCGGCGCGTGCGGCAGGAGGTCCCGCTCGGTGGTGTCGGCGAAGGTCACCAGGGCGGCGTTGATGCGCTGGGTCGCCCGGTCCAGGTCGGCGCGCAGCGCGCCGTCGACCGGGGCCCGGCCGGCGAGCTGGGAGAAGAAGCCCGCCTGCCCGGCCGCCCCCGCCCAGCGGCGGGCGATGCCGGCGGCCAGCCGGACCTGGCGGGCGGCGGAGACCCGGCCCCGGCCCGCCGCGTCGGTGAGGCCGGCGGTGTAGCCCGCCAGCGCGTCGGGGAGGGCGGCGAGCCGGCGGGCGATCGTCGCCCAGTCGTCCTCGGTCCCGGTGGGCATGAGGTCGAAGGTCTTGCGGAAGTCCTGCAGCGGGCTGTCGATCGTGTTCAGCGCGGCCTGGCTCCAGCCCTCCTCGTGCAGGGCCAGCTCGGCGCCGATCCGCTCGACCATCGCGCTGCGGGCGACGTCGTCGCGGCGGTCGGCGGACTGCGCCCGTTCGACCTCGGCCAGCGTGCGGCGCAGCAGCTCCGCGGTGGCCGCGCGGCCGTCGGGGGTGAGGTCCGGCCAGCGGTCGTCGTGGCCGGCGACGCCCACGTAGGTCGCCCGGGTCGGCTGGTCGGCGGCGTAGGCGTCGACGAACCGGTCGGCGAGCTGGTCGAGGTCGGACGGCAGACGCTGCGGCTCGGTCACGCTCGTCACGCTAACCCCGGCGGCGCCTTCCCGAGGGCCGGTCGGCGGTCTGCGCCGGGACCCGGGCAGGGCGCCCCGCGGTTGCGCGTGATCGGACGTGCAACAGCGGCGCGAGGGGGTAGGGGCGAGGCAGCCAGTGCCTGCGACGAGGGAGGAACAGACGATGAGCACCAAGGTCGAGGAGTCGATCCAGGTCGACGTCCCGGTACGGACGGCCTATGACCAGTGGACCCAGTTCGAGGACTTCCCCCACTTCATGAGCGGGGTGAAGGAGGTCTCCCAGCGCGGTGACCAGCGACTGCACTGGGTGGCCGAGATCGCCGGGGTGAAGCGGGAGTGGGACGCCGCGGTCCTCGAGCAGATCCCCGACCAGAAGATCGCCTGGGCTGCCACGGACGGCGCGACCAACGCCGGCGCCGTCCGGTTCGAACCCGTCGGTCCAGCGTCCACGATCGTGCACCTGAGCCTGGAGTACGAGCCCGAGGGGCTGGTGGAGCAGGCCGGTGACAAGCTCGGCATCGTCGGCCGGCAGGCGAAGTCGGACCTGCAGAGGTTCAAGTCCCTCATCGAGGACGCGGGCTACGCCAGCGGTGCGTGGCGCGGCGAGATCCGGCCCGGCGTCGGTGCCGGCACCCCCGGCGTCGAGGACGCCGCCCAGTCCCGCGGGGACAGCGGCAAGGCCGGGCTGTCGGCGAAGGGCGTCGCCGCCGGGGCGGCTGCGCTGGCCGGGGTCGCGGCTGCGGGCGCGGCCGTGGCCGGGTCGAGGAGCGGCTCGGAGAGCGAGCAGCCGCAGGAGGTGCCGGCTGCTCCGCCGGTGACCCCGGCGCCTCCGGTGACCGAGCAGTCGGTCACCGTCGTCGACCAGCCGCCGGCGGGCGAGGTGCGCGCCGACGTGGTGACCGAGGAGTCCGACGCGGACAACCGCACCACCCCGGGCGGCGGGGCCACCGAGGCGGGTCGGGACACCGGTGACGACCCGATGATCGGTGGCGGCAGCCGCAGCTGACCGGGCCGTTGTGGGGGGGGGGGGGGGGGGGGGGGGGGGGCCCCCCCCCCCCCCCCCCCCCCCCCCGCGACCAGTGCCGCCCGGTCGTGCCGGCGGGCGAACCCCCGGTCCAGGGTGCCCAGCGCACCGCGTTCGAGGACGCCGGCCAGCGGCGAGCCGGGAAGC
>NZ_JBJHAG010000034.1:0-43440 GCF_054050925.1 Modestobacter sp. SYSU DS0657
GCGGCACGGCGTCCAGTGTGCGACGCCGTGCCGCGACACGCCGTCGGCGGGTGGCAGGGTTGGGCCGTGGCGGACAGGGGCTTGCGAGCGCCGGCGTGGCTCGAGGAGCTGGTGCACACCAACCACCCCTCGGTGCCCTGGCGCGACGTCGTCCGCTTCGGGCTGGTCGTCCCCGCCCCGCTCGCCGTCGCGCTCGCCGTCGGGGGGACGTCCGGGAGCGCGCTGGGCGCCGGCGCCTTCGCCACCATGGGCGCGCTGGCCGCCACGCTCGCCCCGCAGCAGGGGCCGCTGCGCATCCGGCTGCGCCGGGTCGCCGCGGCCTCCCTGCTCGGCGGGCTCGGCCTGGTGGTCGGGCAGTCGCTCACCGGTGGTGGCTGGGTGCCGGTGCTGCTGCTCGCCGCGGTGTCGGCGTTCGCGGCGCTGATCAGCGCGGTCAGTGCGCCGCTGTCGCTCGGGGCCCTGCAGCTGCTGATCTACACCGCCATCTCCTCCGGCCTGAGCACGCCGCTGCCGCCCGCTGCGGAGGTCGGGTGGTTCCTGTCCGGTGCATCGCTGGGCACCCTCGCCGTGCTGGTGCAGGCGCGCACCGAGCAGGTCGACCCCGACCGGGCGGCGGTCGGCGCGGTCTTCACCCGGGTGGCCGAGCTCCTGGAGGCGATCGGCACCGACCGGTCGGAGGAGGCCCGGCGGGCGCTGACCCTGGCGCTGAACACCGGCTACGACCGGGTGATCCACGCCCGCAGCCGCTCGGCCGGGCGCAGTGCCGAGCTCGGTGAGCTCGCCGGCGTGCTGAACTCGGCCGCGCCCCTGGTCGAGGCGGCGGTCGCCAGCGCCCGCACCGGCGTCGCCGCCGACTCCCGGGACATCGGCGCGGCCCACGCGCTGGCCACCGCGGTCACCGAGCGCCGTCCGCTGGCCGGGGAGCGGCCGCCCCCGGTGGACGACGGGCCGGCGCAGCGGCGCGCGGTGCGGCACGGCATCCGCCTGGTGTGGAACGTGGTGGGCGACCCCGAGGAGCGGGCCTCGGCCGCCGTCCCCCGCCCGCAGGTCGACCGCCGGGCCCGCGCCCGCGACCTGCTCGACCGCACGGTCGGCGACGCCGACTCCCGCGCGTTCGTCGTCCGGCTCACCCTCTGCATGACCGTCGCCGAGATCGCCCGCCAGACCCTGCCGGTGGAGCGCCCCTACTGGGTGCTGCTCACCGTGGCGATCGTGCTCAAGCCCGACTACGGCTCGGTGTTCACCCGTGCCGTGCAGCGTGGTGCGGGCACGCTGCTCGGCGTCCTGATCGGCTCGCTGCTGCTCACGTTCCTGTCCCGGGACGCCTGGGTCCTGCTGCCCCTGGCCCTGTCGGCGGCCGCGCTGCCGTGGGCGCGCAGCGGCAGCTTCGGGCTCTTCTCCGTCTTCCAAACCCCGCTGATCATCCTGCTGCTGGACCTGGCCACCCCGACGGGCGCCGGGCTGGTCGGCGCCCGGTTGGTCGACACCCTCATCGGCTGCGGGATCGTGCTGGTGTTCGGCTACCTGCTGTGGCCCCAGACCTGGCGGGCCCCGCTGGACGACGCCCTGCGCGCCGCCATCCTGGCGCTGGAACGGTTCGTCGACGCGGCGTTCACCGGCAGCCCGGAGGCCACCCGCCGCGCCCGCCGGGCCAGCTACCGGGCGCTGGCCGAGCTGCAGACCCAGTTGCAGCGGCGGCTGGCCGAGCCGCCGCCGGTGAGCACCCGGGCGGCCGCCTGGTGGCCGGTGATCGTGCAGCTGGAGCGCACGTCCGACGCGGTCACCGAGGCGGTGATCGAACTGCGCGCCGGGGAACCGGTGCCCGATCCGGCGCAGGTGGCCGTGCTGCGCAAGGCCATCCGTGAGCTGGAGCAGGACCTGCGCGAGCACCGCCTCCCCGACGACGCCGAGGTGCACGCCGAGGGGGTGCTGGCGCTGGTGGCGCGGGAGGTCGACGCCGCCCGCCGGCTGGTGCGGGAGACCACCCCCGGCCGGTGGGCCGGCGTGCGCGGCGCCGACGACTGAACGGTTCAGCGCGGCGCGGGGATCGCGCTCCGCACCAGCAGGTTCCCGGCCGCTGCGGCCGGCAGCGGCCGGTGCAGCAGGAACCCCTGCGCGTGGTCGCAGCCCTCGGCACGCAGCCGGTCCAGCTGTCCGGGCTCCTCCACGCCCTCGGCGACCACGGACAGCCCGAAGGTGTGCGCCGCCCGGATCATCAGCGCCACCAGCTCACCGGAGCCGGCGTCGGTCGAGGCGACGAAGCTCCGGTCGATCTTGAGCGTGTCGACCGGCATGTGCCGCAGCTGCCCGATCGAGGTGTAGCCGGTGCCGAAGTCGTCGATGGCGATCGCGGCGCCCATCTCCCGCAGCGCCACCAGGTGCTCGATGGCCACCGGGTCGTCGACCAGCACCGTCTCGGTCACCTCGAGCACCAGCAGGCGCGCGGGCAGGCCCGAGGCGGCCAGCGCGTCGGCGACGTCGGTGACGACCTGCCGGTCGGCCAGGTGCCGGCCGGAGATGTTCACCGCCACCGTCGGCTCCGGGTGCCCGACGGGCACCGGCACGCTGCGCCGCCACTCGGCCAGCTGCCGGGTCGCCTCGTGCAGCACCCAGCGGTCCAGGTCGCAGATCAGCCGGGAGCCCTCGGCCGCCGGGATGAACTCGTCCGGGGACACCATGCCGACCCCCGGCCGATCCCAGCGCACCAGCGCCTCGAAGCCGGTGAGCTGCCCGGTCCCGGCGTCGACCACCGGCTGGTAGTGCAGCAGCATCTCCCCGGCGGCCAGGCCCGAGGCCACCGCCGCCTCCAGCTCGGCCCGCTCGGCGAGCTGCGCGCGCAGCGTCTCGTCGAAGACCTCGGCCCGCCCGCGGCCGTGCCGCTTGGCCCGGTAGGTGGCCGCATCGGCCTCGGCGAAGAGCACGTCGGCGTCGGTGGTGGCGTCCCGGCTCACCGCGACGCCGATGCTGGCGCCGACCCGCACCTGGTGGCCGTCGGTGGCGATCGGCTGGCCGACCACCGCGATCAGCCGTTCGGCGAGCTCCAGCAGGTCGCGTTCGGCCTCCACCGGCTCGACCAGGACGACGAACTCGTCCCCGCCCAGCCGGCACACGACGTCCCCCGAGCGCACGGCGGCCTCCAGCCGGGCCGCGACGGTGCGCAGCACCTCGTCGCCGCAGGCGTGCCCGTGGGTGTCGTTGACCGCCTTGAAGCCGTCCAGGTCGACGAACAGCAGCCCGGTCATCGCGCCGGAGCGGCGGGCGCGGAACAGCGCCGACTCGGTCAGCTGCATCGCCTGCGCCCGGTTGGGCAGCTCGGTGAGCGCGTCGTGGGCGGCGCGGTGGGCCAGCGCCGACTGCAGCTCCTCGCGCTGGCGGACCGAGCTGACGATCTGGCGCACCGAGGCGTGCACGACCTCGCCCAGCGGCCCGGGGAGCGGCTCGGCGAGCAGCGCGTTGTCCAGGTCGCCGCGGGCGACGGCGCCGGCCTGCTCCTGCACGCGACGCAGACTGGCCACCGCGGAGGCCAGCGCGGCGGAGACGGTGCGCACCTCCCGCGGGCCGGCGACCTCCACCTGCACGAGGGCTCCCTCGCTGACGTGGTCGGCCTGCCCGGCGAGGACGCGCAGCGCCCGGGTCACCACCCGGCCGACGAGCACCACGCTCAGCAGGGAGGCCAGCAGCACGAGGACGCCGAGCACCAGGGTCCGGTTGCGCCGGTCCACCGCCTGGTCCCGGTCGGCCGCGGCCGCGGCCCGGGCCTCGTCGGCGGCGGTGTGCACCAGCCCGCTGAGCAGGGCGTCGCGGTCGCTGCTCTGGAAGAGGAGGGAGACCATCCGGGCCACGTCGGGGGCCGCCGGCCGGCTGCCGTCCGCGGTCGGCCCGAGCAGCGCGTCCAGGGCCGTCGAGACGTCGGCGCCGCGCACCTCCTGCCACGCGGCCTGCAGGGACGGCTGGGACAGGTCCGCCATCTGCTCGAGGGCGTCGTTGTAGGCCAGCCACCCGGTCTCCCAGGCCAGCTGCGACCCGATCAGCGTGCCGCTGTCCCCGAACACCGCACCCAGGTAGAGCGGGGTCTGCCGGCTGGCGGTGGTGGCCAGCTGGGCCACGACCTGCACGTCCTGGATGGCTCGTTGGGTGCGCGCCGGCAGCCCCTCGGCACTGGCCTCGGCGGCCACCGCGCGCTGGCTGTGCACCAGGTCGTTGGAGATGGCCAGGTAGCCGAGGTAGATGCCCTCGATCGAGACGGCGAACGTGTCGGCCCGCTCCCGCAACGTGGTCAGCTGGGCGCGCACCCGCACCGCGGCCTCCGCGCCGTAGGCGCCGCGGGCGGCCTCCGCGAGCGCCTGGTCGGTGGTCTCTCGTGCGGTCTGCAGCGTCTCCAGCGCCACGGTGCGCTGCTGCGCCAGGATGAGGACGGGCAGGCCGAGGGCGTCGGCGGCGCCGGGCTGGTCGATGACCGACAGCGCGAGGGTCGGCAGGATCTCCTGCTCCACGCTGCTGCGCGCGGTGTCCAGGTGCGCCAGCGCCCCGACCGCCGCCTCGGCACGGGCGGCGCTGGCCGCCTCGGCGATGCTGGCCCGGGTGAGCGCCGCGGTGAGGGCGGCCGCTCCCAGCAGCGGGACCAGGGTGAGCGCGGTCAGGTACACCCACAGCGGGACGCCGCGGCCGCGGCCCCGGAGGGAGCGGCGTCGCGTCGTCGTCGATCTGCGCAGCACGAGAGTGCCATCGGCTGTGCCGCACGTCGCATTGAGCCGGGCCACCCCGACGGGGTGACGAACTGCTCGGGATGAACCGGTGGGCGCGGCAGGGATCGAACCTGCGACCGCTCGCTTGTAAGGCGAGAGCTCTCCCGCTGAGCTACGCGCCCGTGCGGCCAGGGTAAGGGCCGCCCCTGGTCGCCGGGATCAGGTGGCCAGCCCGGCGACCGCGTCCTTCCAGCCCGACTGCGCCCGCGGGTCACCGGGCTGGTTCACCTCGGTGAAGGCGACGACGCCGTCCGCGTCGATCAGGAAGGTGCCGCGCAGCGCCATGCCGGCCCGCTCGTTGAACACCCCGTAGGCCTGCGCGGTCGCCCCGTGCGGCCAGAAGTCCGACAGCAGCGGGAACTGCAGGCCCTCCTTCTCGCGGAACGCCTTGAGGCTGAACACCGGGTCGGTGGAGATCGCCACGACCTGCACGCCGGTCCGGGTGTAGGTGGCGAGGTCGTCGCGCAGCTGGCAGAGCTCACCGGTGCAGGTGCCGGAGAAGGCGAAGGGGTAGAAGACCACCAGCACCGGGGCGCCACGCAGCCCGCTCAGCGAGACCACCTGCTTGTCCTGGTCGGGCAGGCTGAACTCGGGCGCGACGTCACCGACGGAGAGGCTCATGCCCCTGATGCTGCCCCAGCGGCGTCCTGCCCCCACCTCCGGCCCCGTCCAGAGGCTCGTCCCGAGCGTGCGAGGGATGAGGAGGACGGGGTCCTTCTTCAGCGGCGGGGCTGGCGAGCTGCCTTGGGGGTGACCAGGCGGATGCCCGACCACTCCTTGGCGGCCGAGATGCTCGAGGTCTGCTGCAGGCCGGCCGTCGGCGCCGCCTCGGTGACGTCACCGGGCTCGACGTGGCCGGGACGCCCGGACTTGGGCACCAGCAGCCACACCACGCCGTCGTCGGCGAGCGAGGCGATCGAGTCGACGAGCGCGTCGATCAGGTCGCCGTCCTCCTCCCGCCACCACAGCAGGACGACGTCGGCCACCTCGTCGGAGTCCTCGTCGACCATCTCGCTGCCCGACAGCTCCTCGACGGAGTCGCGCAGTTGCTCGTCGACGTCCTCGTCCCAGCCGAGCTCTTGCACGACCATGCCCGGCTTGATCCCCAGCCGGGCAGCCATGCTGGTGCTGCCCGAGTCGACGCTCATCCCTGCTCGTCCTCCATGTGTCCCAGTAGATCGGTTCCGGCGGTCCCGCGCACGATCACACACCCCGCACGGTGCCGGTGGACCGACAGTCTGCTGGGTCGGGGGCCCTCAGCGATACCCGACCGGCTCATCGCGTGCCCGCCACGCCGTCCCGGGGCCGCCCGGCGCCTCGCGGCGCGGGGCTCACCGGGGCCCCGGATCGGGTCGTTCGGGACGCGTCGGGCGGGGCGCGTGACGCGCGCTACCCCGACAGGGGACGATGTGGGGCATGAGCGCACCGCAGCAGTCGGACGGAGACCCCGCCCGCACCACCGGCACCCCCCGCGCGGTCATCACCGACGGGCGGGCCAGCCAACTCCCCGACACCGACCCGGACGAGACCCAGGAGTGGCTGGAGTCCCTCGACGCGGTCGTCGACCACGCCGGTCGCAACCGCGCCCGCTACCTCATGCTCCGCATGCTCGAGCGCAGCCGTGAGCAGCAGGTCGGCGTCCCCGCGCTCCGCAGCACCGACTACATCAACACGATCCCGCCGGAGCAGGAGCCGTGGTTCCCCGGCGACCTGGAGGCCGAGCGGAAGATCCGCCACGCCATCCGCTGGAACGCCGCGATCATGGTGCACCGCGCGCAGCGGCCGGGGATCGGCGTCGGCGGCCACATCTCCTCCTACGCGTCGTCGGCGATGCTCTACGAGGTGGGCTTCAACCACTTCTTCCGCGGCAAGGACCACCCCGGCGGCGGCGACCAGATCTACTTCCAGGGCCACGCCTCGCCGGGCATCTACGCCCGCGCCTTCCTCGAGGGCCGGCTGACCGAGCACCAGCTCGACGGGTTCCGCCAGGAGGTCAGCCACCCCGGAGGCGGGCTGTCGTCCTACCCGCACCCGCGGCTGATGCCGGACTTCTGGGAGTTCCCCACCGTCTCCATGGGCCTGGGCCCGATGAACGCGATCTACCAGGCTCGGTTCAACCGCTACCTGCACAACCGCGGCATCGCCGACACCGCCGACCAGCACGTGTGGGCGTTCCTCGGCGACGGCGAGACCGACGAGCCGGAGTCGCTCGGCCCGATCGGGCTGGCCGCGCGTGAGGAGCTGGACAACCTCACCTTCGTCATCAACTGCAACCTGCAGCGCCTCGACGGCCCGGTCCGCGGCAACGGCAAGGTCATCCAGGAGCTGGAGTCGTTCTTCCGCGGCGCCGGCTGGAACGTCATCAAGGTGATCTGGGGCCACGGCTGGGACAAGCTGCTGGCCGCCGACCGCGACGGCGCGCTGGTCAACCTGATGAACTCGACGCCGGACGGCGACTACCAGACCTACAAGGCCGAGGACGGCGCGTTCGTCCGCGAGCACTTCTTCGGCCGCGACCCGCGCACCCGCAAGCTGGTCGAGGGCATGACCGACGACGAGGTCTGGCAGCTCGCCCGCGGCGGGCACGACTACCAGAAGGTCTACGCCGCCTACAAGGCCGCGATGGACCACAAGGGCCAGCCCACGGTCATCCTCGCCAAGACCATCAAGGGCTGGACGCTGGGCAGCCACTTCGAGGGCCGCAACTCCACCCACCAGATGAAGAAGCTGACCGCCGAGGACCTGGTGGGCTTCCGCGACCGGCTGGAGATCCCGATCCCGGACGAGCAGCTGGACAAGACGCTGCCGCCCTACTACAAGCCCGACCCGGACTCCCCCGAGATGCAGTACATGCTCGAGCGGCGCCGGCAGCTGGGCGGGTCGGTGCCCCGGCGGCGGTCGGAGCACAAGCCGCTGAAGACCCCCGAAGACAAGGCGTTCGACGTCCTCAAGCGCGGCTCGGGCAAGCAGGAGGTCGCCACCACCATGGCCTTCGTCCGGCTGCTCAAGGAGCTCATCAAGGACAAGGAGCTCGGCCCGCGCTTCGTGCCGGTCATCCCCGACGAGGCCCGCACCTTCGGGATGGACTCGCTCTTCCCGTCGCAGAAGATCTACAACCCGCACGGGCAGAACTACACGTCGGTCGACCGCGAGCTGATGCTGGCCTACAAGGAGTCCGAGCAGGGGCAGATCCTGCACGAGGGGATCAACGAGGCCGGCTCCACGGCCTCGTTCATCGCCGCGGGCACCTCCTACGCCACGCACGGCGAGGCGATGATCCCGATCTACATCTTCTACTCGATGTTCGGGTTCCAGCGCACCGGCGACTCGATCTGGGCGGCCGGCGACCAGATGACGCGCGGCTTCCTGCTGGGCGCCACCGCCGGCCGGACGACGCTCAACGGCGAGGGGCTGCAGCACGAGGACGGGCACTCGCTGCTGCTGGCGGCGACCAACCCCGCCGTCGTCACCTACGACCCCGCGTTCTCCTACGAGGTCGGGCACATCACCAAGGACGCCCTGGCCCGGATGTACGGCAACGACCCGGGCGCGCCGCTGGGTGGGCACCGTGACCCGAACGTCATGTACTACCTGACGGTCTACAACGAGCCCTACCAGCAGCCGGCCGAGCCGGAGGACCTGGACGTCACCGGCCTGTTGGCCGGCATGTACCGCTACGCCGAGGGCCCGCAGCTGGAGGACGGCACCAAGGCCCAGGTGCTCGCCTCCGGGGTGGCCGTGCCGTGGGCGCTGCGGGCGCAGCAGCTGCTGGCCGACGACTGGGGGGTCTCCGCCGACGTCTGGTCGGTGACCTCCTGGACCGAGCTGCGCCGCGAGGCGGTCGAGGCCGACGAGTGGAACCTGCTGCACCCGGCCGAGGAGCCCAAGGTGCCGTTCGTGACCCGGCAGCTGACCGACGCCCCCGGCCCGGTCGTGGCGGTCTCGGACTGGATGAAGGCGGTCCCCGACCTCATCGCGCCGTTCGTCCCCGGTGGGTTGTCATCGCTGGGCACCGACGGGTTCGGCCTGTCCGACACCCGCCCGGCGCTGCGTCGGCACTTCCAGGTCGACGCCGAGTCGATCGTCGTCCGCACGCTGGCGTCGCTGGCCCAGCGCGGCGAGATCGAGCGCGACGTCGTCCGGCAGGCGGTGGAGAAGTACCAGATCGGGGACGAGGAGAAGGCCCCGGCCGAGGAGCGGACGGACGAGCACCCGGCCACCTGACGCCTGCCGCTCCGCTGCTCAGCACTGATCAGGTGACCTGATCAACGACTGTCCCCCCGCACCAGCGTTGGTGCGGGGGGACAGTCATTGGTGCAGGGGGACGTCGATGCAGGTGCGCCGAGACGCCTGCTCACCCGCACGCCCGCTCCGCCGGCCGCCATCCACACCGTCGGTGGCTGCCCACAGGAAACCGCGGACGCTTCCTGCGTGGCCGCCGTCGACGCGACGGTGGCGCCATGGAACCGACCCTCGCCAGCGCGATGGACCGGCATGCCGGTGTCTTCTCCACCGCCGACGCGCTCGCCACCGGGACAGACCGCAACGCCATCGGGCCGCTGGTCCGGTCCGGTGCCTGGCGGCGCATCCGCTACGGCGTCTACACGACCGGTGAGGTGTGGCGCCGACACGAGGCTGAGGGCCGCACCCACCGGTTGGAGTGCGCCGCCGTCCTGCGCCGCCTGGACCACGCGTCCACCGCGGTCAGCCACACGTCGGCGGCTCGGCTGCACGGCCTGGTCGTCCCGCGAGCCACCGACGGCGTCGTGCGGCTGACGGACCCCGACAACTACCGGACCGGCCGGGGCTACCGGATCAGTCCAGCCAGCCTCCCGGCCGAGGACGTCGTGGTGTTGCAGGGGCTGCGCGTCACCACGATCACCCGGAGCCTGGCCGACGCGGGGCGGGAGTGGGACCTCGCCGACACCGTCGTGGCAGTGGACGACGCCCTGGCCGACGGGCTGACCACCCCGGCTCGACTGCGCGACGCGGCCCTCGCCCAGACCCACTGGTCCGGCTGCGGGCGCGCGGCTCAGGCGTTCTCACTGGCGCGCGTCGGGGCGCACTCCCCGCACGAGACCCGCACCCGGCTCGCCCTGCTCGCTGCAGGACTCCCCGAGCCGCTGCTGCAGCAGGCCGTCTTCCTCGACTCGCGCCTCGTCGCCGTCCTGGACATGTACTGGCCGGAGCACGGCGTCTTCGCCGAGTGCGACGGCATGGTCAAGTACGCCGATCCGTGGCGAGGCCGCACCCCCGCCCAGGTGCTGTGGGAGGAGAAGCGCCGGCAGGATGCGCTGCTGGACCTCGACCTGCACGGCGTACGGATCACCCCGGAGGACCGCGGGCACCCCTGGAGCGAGAAGGTCGACCGCTTGTGGTCGCTGCTCGCTCGGGGCCGCCGGGCCGCCCCGCGTTACCGGACAGAGTCCTGGAACCGGGGGCTCCGGTCGCCCCGCACGACCGCCGCCGGCTGACGCCCACGACGTCCCCCCGGAGCAATGCCTGTCCTCCCGCACCAATGCTGCTGCGGGAGGACAGGCAGTGATCAGGTGACCTGATCACTGCCGCGCATCAGGCGAGCGGGTCAGCCGGCGAGGGCGTCCAGCGCCACCCGGGCGTAGAGGGCGACGCCGGCGGGCAGCGCGTCCTCGTCGAAGACCACCAGGTTCGAGTGGTTGCCCGGAGCGGTGGCCGGGTCGAGATCGGGCGGGCAGGCGCCGAGGAAGGCCATCGCACCGGGCACCCGCTCCAGCACGTAGGAGAAGTCCTCCGCGCCCATCAGCGGCACCGGCATCACCCGGCTGGCGTCCGCGCCGAGCACCGCGCCGGCGGCAGCGGTCACCCGGGCGGCGACGTCGGCGTCGTTGACCGTCACCGGGTAGCCCTCGATCCGCTCGAACACCGCGGTCAGCCCGTGGGCGGCGGCGACGTGCTCCCCGACCCGCTGCACCGCGGCGAGAACCTGCGCGCGCCGCTCCGCCGACAGCGCGCGGATGGTGCCGTGCAGCAGCGCCGAGTCCGGGATGACGTTGTCGGTGGTGCCGGCCTCCAGGTGGCCGACGGTGACCACCGCGGGGTCGAACACGTCGACAGTGCGGGTCACCATCGTCTGCAGGGCGAGCACGATCTCCGCGGCCACCGGCACCGGGTCGGCGCCCAGGTGCGGGGTGGAGGCGTGCCCGCCGCGGCCGTGGACGGTGATCGTCCACTGGTCGGCCGAGGCCATCATCGGGCCGGGCCGGACGTTGATCGTGCCGGTCGGGAACATGGTGGAGATGTGCAGCGCGAACGCTCCGCTCACCGGGGCCTCGGGGACGGCGTCCAGCAGCCCCTCCTCGAGCATGAACCGGGCGCCGTGGAAGCCCTCCTCCCCGGGCTGCAGCATGAACACCACCTGCCCGGCGAGCTGGTCGCGGCGCTCGGCGAGCAGCCGGGCGGCGCCCAGCAGCATCGCGACGTGGGTGTCGTGCCCGCAGGCGTGCATCACGCCGGCCACCTCGGAGGCGAAGGGCAGCCCGGTGTCCTCCTGCACCGGCAGCGCGTCCATGTCGGCGCGCAGCAGGTAGCTGGGCCCGGGCCGGGCGCCGCGGAGCACCCCGACCACCGAGCTGGTGGTGGTGCCGGTCGTCAGCTCGACGGGCAGGCCGGCGAAGGCCTCGACGACGGTGGCCTGCGTCTCCGGCAGGTGCAGGCCGATCTCCGGACGGCGGTGCAGCCGGCGGCGCAGGTCGAGCGTGCGGTCGGCGTCGGCACGGGCGGCGGCGAGGAGGTCAGCATCGGCAGGCATGTCGGCCAGTCTGTAGCAGTGCTCAAGATCCGGGGAGGTCAGTCGGCCCAGGCGGGCCGGGCGGTGTCCAGCTGCCAGACCAGGACGACGCCGGAACCCGGCACCGGCCCCTCCCCCACGGCGGCCGTGACGCCGTCGTCGCCGACGGCCACCCGCAGCCCCGGCGGTACGGCCGGGCCGGCCGTCCCGAGCCACAGCCGGGCGTCGGAACGGCCGAGGTCGATCCAGCCGGTGGGCCGCAGCAGCACGTCGTGTGCCGGTGTCGCTCCGGGCGCGGCCGAGCGCAGGTGGGTCTGCAGGACGTGCGCACCGTCGGCGCCGGCGACCTCGTCGTGCTCCAGACCGCGACCGGCCCGCAGCACCGCGACGTCGCCCGGGCCGACCACCGCCTCCCGGCCCCAGGCGTGCCGCACCGAGCCGCTGAGCACCACGGCGACCACGTCGACGTCCCGGTGGGCGTGCCGGCCGTAGCCCGCTCCCCCGGTCAGCCGGTCGTCGGCCAGCCGCAGCAGCGGGCCCAGCGAGCCGTCCGCGGGGTCCAGCAGCACCCGCGAGTCCAGACCGGTCACGTCGCCACCAGCCCCGGAAGTGGTGTGTGCACGGTCTCCAGGATCCCCCGTCGATGCCGCCATGACACCCTTGCCGCCGTGGAGGACACCACAGCGGCGCGGCCCGCGCGCGTGCGCCCGTCGGAGGCGACGCTGCGCCGGCTGGAGCGGGCCTCCGGATCGCTGGCCACGCAGGCGGTCGCCCGGATGGACGAGGAGCTCGCCTGGTTCCGGGCGATGCCGGCCGACCAGCGGTCCTGGGTCACCCTGGTCGCCCAGGCGGGCATCGCCTCGCTGGTCGAGTGGTGCCGCAACCCCGGCCGGCCGCCCCGGCTGACCGGCGAGGTCTTCGGCGCCGCTCCCCGGGAGCTGGCGCGCGCGGTGCCGCTCAAGCAGACCGTCGACCTGATCAAGGTCACCGTGGAGGTCGTCGAGGCCCGGGTGGGCCAGGTCGCCGAGCCCGGCGAGGCCGAGCCGCTGCGGCTGGCCGTGCTGCAGTTCAGCCGTGAGGTCGCCTTCGCCACCGCGCACGTCTACGCCAGCTTCGCCGAGAACCGCGGCGCCTGGGACGCGCGGCTGGAGGCCCTCGTGGTCGACGCCCTGGTGCGCGGCGACCGGTCCGAGGAGCTGCCGGGCCGGGCCGCGGCGCTGGGCTGGGCCACCACCGGCCCGGTGCTGGTGCTGGTCGGCGCCGCGCCGCCGGCGGAGCGGGACTCCCGCGCCGCGGTGCGGCGGGCGGCGCGCTCGCTGCGCAGCGAGGTGCTCGTGGGGGTGCACGCGGACAAGCTGGTGGTGGTCCTGGGTGGCGTCGACCGGCTGACCGAGGTCGCCGAGCGGGTGTGCCGGGAGTTCGGGCCGGGCCCGGTCGTCGTCGGCCCGCAGGTCGACTCGCTGGCCCGCGCCGCCGAGTCCGCGGCCGCGGCGCTCGCCGGGCTGCGCGCTGCCGCAGCCTGGCCGGACGCGCCCCGCCCGGTGGACGCCGAGGCGCTGCTGCCCGAGCGCGCCCTCGACGGCGACCCGGTGGCCCGGACGGCGCTGGCCGAACGGATCGCCGGCCCGCTGGAGGCCGCCGGCGGGGAGGTGCTGGAGACCGTCCGGGCGGTGCTCGCCCACGGGGGCAACCTGGAGGGGACGGCGCGGGCACTGTTCGTGCACCCCAACACCGTGCGGTACCGGCTCAAGCGGGCCACCGAGCTGACCGGGTGCTCGATCACCGACCCCCGCGGGGCCTGGACCCTGCAGCTGGCGCTGGCGCTGACCCGCCTCGAGGGCGCCCGGTCGCTCTGGCACTGACCGGACCGGCCATTGTGGCCTCCCCCACCCCGAACCGTCATCTGGAGCAGTTCCGGAGGCCGCTTTTGGAGGGTTCCTCCAAAGAGCAACCGCAGTAATTCGTGGGTCTTCCGGCTCCGCGCGGCGCCGCCACCTGCCAGGGTTGTTCCGTGCTGGCCGTTCTCGCCCCCGGACAGGGTGCCCAGAAGCCCGGGATGCTCACCGACTGGCTCGACCTCCCCGGCGCGGAGCCGTTCTTCCGCTGGGCCGGGGCGATCGCCGACGCCGACCTCCTGGAGCTCGGCACGACCGGTGACGCCGAGGCGATCAAGGACACCGCGGTCACCCAGCCGCTCGTCGTCGCGATGAGCCTGTTCATCGCCCGCGAGCTCGGCGGGATGCCGGGCCCGGTGCTCCACGCACCCGCCGCCGGCCGCGACGTCGTCATTACCGGCCACTCGGTGGGCGAGCTGACCGCCGCCGCGCTGGCCGGCGTGCTCTCGGTCGAGGCCGCGATCGCGCTGACCGCGGTGCGCGGCCGGGCGATGGCCCGGGCCTGCGCGCAGACGCCGACCGGGATGTCCGCCGTCCTGGGGGGCGACCCGGAGCAGGTGCTCGCGGCGATCGAGCGCCACGGCCTGACCCCGGCGAACATGAACGGCGGCGGTCAGGTGGTCGCCGCCGGTTCGCTGGAAGGTCTCGCCGCGCTCAAGGCCGACCCGCCGGAGAAGGCGCGGATCATGCCGCTGTCGGTCGCCGGCGCCTTCCACACCTCGTACATGGCCAGCGCCCGCGACGAGCTCGAGGGCCTGATCGGTGGGCTGCGCCCGGCCGACCCGAGCCGGCTGCTGCTGTCCAACGCCGACGGCGCCGCGGTCGACAACGGCGCCGAGGTGCTCTCCCGGCTGGTCACCCAGGTCACCAGCCCGGTGCGCTTCGACGCGTGCCTGGCGACCCTGCGCGACCTCGGCGTCACCGCCGTGCTGGAGCTGCCCCCGGCGGGTGCGCTCGCCGGCCTGGCGAAGCGGGAGTGGAAGGGAACCGACATCGAGGTGCTGGCGCTGACCAAGCCCGCCGACCTCGACCGCGCGCGGGAGCTGATCGACGCCGAACGCGGGCGCGCGGAGGCCCAGCACTCCCCCGACTGGCGGGTGGTCGTCGCCCCCGCCCGCGGCACGGTCAACCCGGCCGACGTCGCCGAGGGCACGCACCTGCCGGCCGGCACCCCGCTCGGCTGCATCCGCAGCCGCCGCGAGGAGGTCAACGTCTCCGCCGGCTACGACGGCGTCCTCGCCGAGTGGCTGGTGGCCGACGGCGACCTCGTCGACGCCGGTGACCCGATCGCCCGTCTCTACCCGGAGGTTGCCCAGTGACGTCGATCCGACTGCGGGAGGGGGCGCCCGGCGCGCAGATCCTCGGCCTGGGCGGCTACCGGCCACGCCGGCGGGTCACCAACGCCGAGCTCGAGACGGTGATGGACACCAACGACGAGTGGATCCAGACCCGGGTCGGCATCGCCGAGCGCCGCTGGGCCTCGGAGGACGAGACGCTGGTCGAGATGGCGGTGGCCGCCGGCGGCAAGGCCCTGGCCGCCAGCGGGCTGGCTCCCGACCAGGTCGACCTGGTCATCGTGGCGAGCGCGAGCCTGACCGCCCCGATCCCGGGCATCGGCCCGCAGGTGGCCCACCGGCTGGGCGTCCCCCGCCCGGGGGCGTTCGACCTCAACGCCGGCTGCGCCGGGTTCTGCTACGCGCTGGGGATGGCCTCCGACGCCATCCGCTCCGGCGACGCCCGGCACGTGCTCGT
This sequence comes from Modestobacter sp. SYSU DS0657, assembly GCF_054050925.1. Classification (NCBI taxonomy): domain Bacteria; kingdom Bacillati; phylum Actinomycetota; class Actinomycetes; order Geodermatophilales; family Geodermatophilaceae; genus Modestobacter; species Modestobacter sp. SYSU DS0657. Next base: position 15,159 of record NZ_JBJHAG010000034.1, read on the forward strand.
CGTCGGCGTCGAGCGGCTCACCGACGTCACCGACCTGACCGACCGCTCGACCGCGGTGATCTTCGCCGACGGCGCGGGGGCGGCCGTGGTCGGGCCGTCCGAGGAGCCCGGCATCGGCCCGGTCGCCTGGGGCAGCGACGGCGACCAGTACACCGCCATCGAGATCGCCGCCGGCCGCTCGACGATGACGATGGCCGGGCAGGCCGTGTACCGCTGGGCCACCACGAAGCTCACCGCCACCCTCGAGGAGGCGATGGAGTCCGCCGGCGTCACCGCCGCCGACATCGACGTCTTCGCCCCGCACCAGGCCAACCTCCGGATCATCGAGTCGATGTCGAAGAAGCTCGGCTTCGGCCCGGACACCGTGATCGCCCGCGACATCGTGCAGTCCGGGAACACCTCCGCGGCGTCGGTCCCGCTGGCGCTGACCGCGCTGGTGGAGTCCGGCGAGGCCAAGAGCGGCGACCTGGCCCTGGTGCTCGGTTACGGCGCCGGACTGACGTTCGCCGGCCAGGTCCTCCGCCTGCCCTGATAGACCAGTGACCTCGCCGGGACGCCCGTCCCGGTCGACGGCGGAGCCACCCGGCCCCGCCAACCGCAGACAGAGAGAGGACCCCGCGTGCCCAGCACCGCAGAGATCCAGGCCGGCCTCGCCGAGATCCTGGAGGAGGTGGCCGGCGTCGCCCCGGCCGACGCCACCCCCGAGAAGTCCTTCACCGAGGACCTCGACGTCGACTCGCTCTCGATGGTGGAGATCGCCACCGCCGTCGAGGACAAGTTCGGCGTGGCCATCCCCGACGACGAGCTCGGCAACATCAAGACCGTCGGGGACGCCATGTCCTACATCGAGAAGAACCAGGGCTGACCCAGCCCGTCACCGTTCTCCCCCCCGGCCGTCCGGCCAGCCAGTCCCAGGAGGAAGTCATGAGCACGCCCACCGCCGACGTCGTCGTCACCGGGCTCGGCGCCACCACGCCACTCGGTGGTGACGTCGCCTCCACCTGGGAGGCGCTGCTGGCCGGCCGGTCCGGGGTGAGCCGGCTGAGCGCCGACTGGGCGGCGGACTTCCCCGCCCAGCTCGTCGCCCAGCTCGCCGTCGAGCCGTCCGAGCAGCTGGACCGGGTCCGCTCCCGCCGGCTCGACCGCAGCCAGCAGGTCGCCGTGATCGCCGCCGAGGAGGCCTGGCGCGACGCCGCCGGCGCCGACTCCGGCGTCGACCCCCTGCGGATCGCCGTCGTCTTCGGCACCGGCATCGGCGGCGCGGTCACCCTGCTCGACCAGGACGACGTCCTGGAGGCCAAGGGCCCCAAGCGGGTCTCCCCCTTCACCATCCCGATGCTCATGCCCAACGGCCCGGCCGCCGCCGTCGGGCTGGCCGTCGGCGCCAAGGCCGGCGTGCACGCCCCGGTGAGCGCCTGCGCCTCGGGCGCCGAGGCGATCCGCTGGGGCCTGGACCTGCTCCGGTTCGACCGCGCCGACATGGTCGTCGTCGGCGGCACGGAGGCCTGCGTGCACCCGCTGCCGATGGCCGGCTTCGCCGCGATGCGCGCGATGAGCACCCGCAACGACGAGCCCGAGCGCGCCTCCCGGCCCTTCGACAAGGGCCGCGACGGCTTCGTCCTCGGCGAGGGCGCGGGCGCCCTCGTGCTCGAGCGCGCCGACGCCGCCAAGGCCCGCGGTGCGCGCGTCCACGCCCGGCTGGCCGGCGCCGGCGCCACCGCCGACGGCTACGACCTGGTCGCCCCGCACCCGGAGGGCGAGGGTGCCGGCCGGGCGATCGCCGCGGCCATCCGCGACGCCGGGCTCACCCCCGCCGACATCGGTCACGTGAACGCGCACGCCACCTCGACCCCGATCGGCGACACCGCCGAGGCCTCCGCCATCCGCAACGCCATCGGCGACCACCCGCTGGTCACCGCCACCAAGAGCCAGACCGGGCACCTGCTCGGGGCGGCCGGGGCGCTGGAGTCGGTCTTCACCGTCCTGGCGCTGCGCGACCAGCTGGTGCCGGCGACGGCGAACCTCGACGACCCCGACGACGACGCCGCGGTCCAGGCGCTGGACATCGTCCGCCGCGAGCCGCGGAAGGCCTCGTTCACCGCCGCGCTGAACGACTCCTTCGGGTTCGGCGGCCACAACATGGCCCTGGTCTTCACCACGGCATGACGAAGGACCCCGCTGCCCCCCGTGAAGGACCCCGTCCCCCTCACCGCTCGCAAGCTCGCAGTGAGCCTCCGGACGGGGCCGTCCACGCTCGCGGCGGGCCCCTGCAGCGCGGCCGTTCCCTCCGGCACGTCCCTCTGAGGAGCTGCTCATGACCACCGCCACCCCCGCGCCGCCGGTCGCCACCGTCGACCCCCGCGACCCCGAGGACCGGCTGGCCCGGTTCTTCGACCCGGGCTCGCTGCAGCTGCTGGCCGCCCGCGACACCTCCGGGGTGCTGGCGGGGCGCGGCACCGTCGCCGGCTCCCCGACGATCGCCTACTGCACCGACGCCACGATCATGGGCGGCGCGATGGGCGTCGACGGCTGCCGGCACATCGTCGACGCCATCGACACCGCGCTGCGCGAGCGGGTGCCGGTCGTCGGCATCTGGCACTCCGGTGGCGCCCGGCTGGCCGAGGGCGTCACCGCCCTGCACGCGGTCGGCGAGGTGTTCGCCGCGATGGTGCGCGCCTCGGGGCGGGTGCCGCAGATCTCCGTCGTCCTCGGCGCTGCCGCCGGCGGCGCGGCCTACGGGCCGGCGCTCACCGACCTGGTGATCATGGGCCCGGCCGGGCGGGTGTTCGTCACCGGCCCGGACGTCGTCCGGTCGGTCACCGGTGAGGTCGTCGACCAGGAGCAGCTCGGCGGCCCGGACACCCACGGTCGGCGGTCCGGCGTCGTGCACGTGGTGACCGAGACCGAGGCCGAGGCGCTGGAGACCGCCCGCACCGCGGTCGACCTGCTGGCCGCGCAGGGCAGCTTCGCCCCCGCCCAGGACGAACCGGCCGTCGACCTCATGGCGCTGCTGCCCGAGCAGCGCAACCGCGCCTACGACGTCAAGCCGCTGGTCGCCACCCTGCTCGACGGCCCCGGCCTGGAGCTGCACCCGCGGTTCGCGCCGAACATCGTGACCGCGCTCGGCCGGCTGGCCGGGCGCACCGTCGGGGTGATCGCGAACAACCCGTTGCGCCTGGGCGGCTGCCTGGACTCCGCCTCCGCGGAGAAGGCGGCCCGGTTCGTGCGGATGTGCGACGCCTTCGGGGTGCCGCTCGTCGTGCTGGTCGACGTGCCCGGCTACCTGCCCGGCGTCGGTCAGGAGTGGGACGGCGTCGTGCGCCGCGGGGCGAAGCTGCTGCACGCCTTCGCCGAGGCGGTGGTGCCGCGTGTGACGCTGGTGACCCGCAAGTCCTACGGCGGCGCCTACATCGCGATGAACGCCCGCTCGCTCGGGGCCAACGCGGTGTTCGCCTGGCCCGGGGCCGAGGTCGCCGTCATGGGCGCCAAGGCCGCCGTCGGCATCCTGCACCGCAAGAAGCTCGCCGCGGCACCGCCCGGGGAGCGGGAGGCGCTGCACGCGCAGCTGGCCGAGGAGCACGAGCGGATCGCCGGCGGGGTGAACCGGGCCCGGGAGATCGGCGTCGTCGACGACGTCGTCGAGCCGGCCCAGACCAAGCGGCGGCTGGTGGCCGCGCTGGCGGAGACCCCGGCCGGGCGGGGCGCGCACGGCAACATCCCGCTCTGAGCAGCGCGGGTCCCGCTGGGATCAGGTCAGCTGATCGTGCTTGCTCCTGGCTCACCTCCTGCGGTGAGCCAGGAGCAGGCACGGTGAGCCAGGACGACGAACGGCCCGGCACCCTCGAGGGGTGCCGGGCCGTTGCGCGTTCGGCTGGGCGGCGGTCGAGTCGGGACGCCGCCTGCCGTCAGACGACCTGGTGCAGCCAGGTGACCGGGGCGGCGTCACCGGCGTACCGGTAGGCCTCGAGGTCGGCGTCCCAGGCGGCGCCCAGGAGCTGGTCGACGCCGTGCCGGAACGCCTCGACCGAGGTGGCGGTGGCGGCCAGGTGCCGCAGCTGCTGCTCGGTGATGATCAGGTCGCCGTTGGCGCTGACCGGCGCACGGTGCACCCCGTGCCCGGGCACGTAGGACATGCGCTCACCGTCGTTGCCGTGGCTGGCCTCCTCGGTCACCTCGAAGCGCAGCATCGGCCACTGCTTCAGGGCAGCAACCAGCTTGGCCCCGGTGCCGGGGGCGCCCGTCCAGGCGATCTCGGCACGGTAGGAGCCGTGCGCCACGGGCTGGTCAGCCCACGTCAAAGACACCGGCGCGCCGACGACGCGCTCGAGCGCCCATTCGACGTGCTGGCACAACGCCTTCGGGCACGCGTGCACGAAGACGACACCCTGGGTTGACCGTCGCTGCACGGCGCACCTCCATCGACTCGACTGGTTCGTCTTCCCCAACGGACCTGTCGTGTTCGGTGGCACTGCGTTCACACTGCGGCGGCTCCAGGAGCAACCGGTCGTCAGTCTGCCCGACGGGCCGCTCGGCGCGCCAGTGCGAGCTGGGGCGAACGAGACGTCTGAGGCCCGATGTGTCCAGTGGGACGAGTGAGGCGCACGTCGACCACGGCTTTCGCAGCGAAAGGTGGACGATTCAGGCAGAAAGTGTCCATCCCACGGTGTGGACAGCTCGGCGCATCCGGGGCCGCGCTGGTAGACCCCCGACGAGTCTGCCGGTCAGGCCCGGTGTCGCGCCAGGGCCTCCGCTGCCGCCCGGCGGTCCAGCCGGGTCTGCACGGTGAGGGCGAGGGCGACCAGCAGGCCGGCACCGAGCGCCAGCGCGGCCATGGCGAGGGCGCCGTCGTCGGGTGCCAGCAGGGCGCGGTCCTCGGTCTGCCACGGCCACAGGGCGCGCAGCGAGCCGACCATCAGGCCGGTCATCAGGGCCAGCGTCAGCGCGTGGTGGGAGCGCAGGGCCGCCTGCAACGCCTTGACGAACAGCCCGAGGCCGAGAGCGGCCCCCAGGGCGAAGGCCCCGACGTAGGCGAGGTCGCGGGAGTTGACCGCCGCCAGCGTGGGGCCGTAGAGGCCGAGGGTCAGCAGGATGAAGGACCCGGAGATGCCGGGCAGCACCAGGGCGCAGATCGCCACCGCGGCGGCGAGCACCACCACGGGCAAGGCCGGGGTCGCGTCGCCGCCGGGCGGCAGGCCGGTGAGCAGGAAGGCGGCGATGGCCGCCAGCACGGCGACGACGACGTCGCGGGTCGACCAGCGCCCGACCATCCGGGCCGGGGCGACGATGGAGAACAGCACCATGCCGAAGAAGACCGCCCGGGCGCCGACCGGGTGGTCCTCGATCAGCGGCTCCAGCAACCGGGCGCCGACGACTACGGCGACGGCCATGCCGGCCAGCAGGGGCAGGATCGTCCACCAGTGCGCGCGGCCGATCTCCGCGCGCGCCTCGGCGAGCCGCCCGGTGACCGCGTAGCGCAGGCTGGTGACGACGTGCGCGGCGCCGTCGATCAGCCGCTCGTACACCCCGAGGACCAGGGCGACGGTGCCGCCGCTGACGCCGGGCACCACCTCCGCGGCCCCCATCGCCAGGCCGCGGACCACGTGGCCGGGCGCGGTGCGGAGGCCACCGTCGGGAACGGGGACCGTGGAACTGCCTGACTGGTCTGCGCGCACCTGGCCCAGGCTAGTGGCGGTCCGACAGCTCGATCGGCATGCGGCGAGCGTTCGAGTTGCACGCGCCTGAGATTCTCCAGAGGTGCACCGCGGACACGCCCGGCAGATCGCAGCGGCAACGTGCCTCGCACTGCTGCTGACCTCCTGCGGCTGGGGTGAGGAGGCAACCTCGGAAGCGGCGGCGAGCACCGGTCCGGCGCTGGAGTTCGTGAGCCGCCCCGACCTCGTCGCCCCCGATCTGGACATCGACCAGCGCGGGCCGGCACGCGCCTCCGACGGCTCCCTGGTGTTCCTGGGGCCCAAGAGCGAGGGCGCACCGCTCACCGGGGTGCTGATCGTCGACGACGCCGGGGAGCCGGTCTGGATCCACCCCACCGACGGGCGCGCCTACGACGTCCGGGTGCAGACCTTCCGCGGCGAGCCGGTGCTCACCTGGTGGCGCGGCGAGAGCCCTGTCGTCGGGCTGGGAGCCGGCGAGTTCGTGCTCGTCGACGAGTCCTACGAGGAGATCGGCACGGTCACCACCGGCGGCGACCTCGACCCCGGCCAGGCCGACTTCCACGAGGGACGGCTGACCGACCGGGGGACGATGCTGCTCACCGCCTACGTCAAGCAGGAGCACGACCTCACGCCGGTGGGCGGCCCCGAGGACGGCTGGATCTGGGACGGCGTCGTCCAGGAGGTGGACGTCGCCACCGGCGAGGTCGTCCTCCAGTGGAGCGCCCTGGACCACGTGCCGCTGGAGCAGACCCGGAGCGAGCTGCCCGAGGACGGCGGCACCGAGGAGAAGCCGTTCGACTGGTTCCACGTCAACTCGGTCGCCGAGGACTCCGACGGGTCGCTGCTGGTCTCCGCGCGCAACACCTGGGCGGTCTACGACGTCGACCGGGCGACCGGTGCCGTCGAGTGGACGCTCGGTGGCGAAGCGAGCGACTTCGACCTCGGCGAGGGCGTGGAGTTCGCCTGGCAGCACGATGCCGAACGCCAGGCCGACGGCACGCTGACGCTCTTCGACAACCAGTCCGAACCCGACATCGGCCCGACGTCCCGCGGACTGCGCCTGGCCCTGGACGAGCAGGCGAGAACGGCCACCGTGGTCACCGAGTACCTGCCGCCCGACCCGGACCGGCTGGCCGGCAGCCAGGGCAGCTTCCAGCAGCTGCCGGACGGCAGCGTCCTGATCGGCTGGGGGTCGCGGCCGTTCTACTCGGAGTTCGCCGCCGACGGCACGCTGCGCTACGACGCGGCCCTCGGCGGCGGGGACAACTACCGCATCGATCGTGCCCAGTGGACCGGCCGGCCGGACACCGATCCCGATGCGGTGCGGGAGGCCGGCAGGGTGCACGTCAGCTGGAACGGCGCCACGGAGGTCGCCGCCTGGCGGCTCCTGACCGGGAACGACGAGGAGAGCGCGGTGGCCGGCGACCCGGTGCGGCGCACCGGCTTCGAGACGGCGGTCCCGGTGGACGGCGACCCGGCGTACGTGGCCGTGGAGGCGCTGGACGCCGACGGTGCCGTGCTGGGCAGCACCGTGCTGGGCGACTGAGGGCGACCGCTAGCGTGAACGCCCTGGGGCGGTAGCTCAGCCGGTCAGAGCATGGGACTCATAATCCCTGGGTCGTGGGTTCGAGCCCCACCCGCCCCACCACCGCGCCGCCGTCACGAGCGCGGCCCTCGGTCCGGCGATCGTCGGACCGTGGCCGTCAGCTGCGTCCTGGCGAGTGCTCCGGCTGGACCACCGACCGCGGGAACGGGCTCTCCTCGACGGTGAACTGCCCGAAGGTGGCGAACAGCATCAGGGCGGCAACGGCCCCCACGGTGAGCAGCGACGCCATCACCTGCCTCGGCTGGCTGAGCGGCGGCGTCGGGCGGTCCTGGGGTCGGGTCACCCGTGGATCTCACCCCCTGATCGTCACGCCGGGTAGCCGCGGGCTCCGGGTTCCCCCGACCCGGGGTCATCCCACCGGGTCGACACGAAAGCGTCGGTGTCGGCGGGCAGGCTGACGTCATGGTCGCCTTCTTCGTCCCCCGCGCCGCCGACGCCGAGCAGGCCGAGCGGCTCTACGACGCGCTGGCGGAGTTCGCCGGCTGCGAGCCCGCCCCGGCCGGCGAGCGGGTCCGCGCGATCACCTTCACGCAGGACGACGCCCGGTGGACCGCCGAGGTCGGCGAAGAGCTGCGCGGCGAGCGCACGACCAGGCTGCTGCGCCGCGGGGAGGTGCTCGAGCACACCGAAGAGCTCACCTCGGCGTCCCGGGTGTTGGCGATCTACCCGGGGTCGCCGTTCACCGTGGTCACCGACGCCCAGCCCATCACCGGCGCCGCGTCGGAGTGGGCCAACCCGTTCACCGCCAGCCCCGACCAGGTCACCCGCTTCGACCGGCGGTGAGACCGGCTCAGGTCGCGACCACGGGCCGCGCCGCGCGGGCCTCCCGACTGAGCAGCGGCACCACCGCCAGCGCCAGCAGGCCGTAGAACGCGGCGAGCTGTCCCCCGATCGGCCACGCCAGCAGGAGGAAGCTGCCCAGGAACAGCAGGTGGAGGGTCAGCAGCACCACCCACGCCACCCGGCTCCCCCGCCAGGCCAGGAAGGTCAGCACCGCATCCACGGCCAGCCACGGCAGCGGGAACGAGCCGCCCGGGTCGCCGGGCAGCTGCGCCACCAGCAGCGCCGCGGCGTACAGCCCGCCGAACCACAGGTACGGCGCGCGCACCGTCAGCCCGAGCATGGGCACACCCTGGCCGGGTCCACCTCGCGGCGCAAGCTCCCGGGCCGTGCACGGACACCCACGCACGCGCGCGCCGCTACAGCGGGTCGACGAGCATGCCGTTCACCCAGTGGCGCAGCTCCGCGGCCATGTCGGTGGAGTCGCGGTCCAGCAGCCACTGCACCTGCAGCCCGTCGGTCAGCGCGATGACCCCGGCCGCTGCAGCCCGGGGGTCGACCCCCGGTCGGAGCTCGCCGGCCACCGCCACGGCCTCGAACGCCCCTTGCAGCACGGCGCGCACCCGTGCGTACCGCTCCCGGAAGTAGTCGTGCGCCGGGTGGCCGGCCGCCGTCGCCTCCGCGGACAGGACGCAGTAGAGCTCGACGATCCCGGGGCGCCCGGCGTTCGCCGCGACGAGCGCGATGAGCCGGCGGAGCACCTCGAGGCCGTGCGCCGACTCGAAGCCGAACTCCTCGACGTCCCGCTCCTCACGGTGCGCGAGGACCGCGGCCAGCAGCTCCTCCTTGCCGCCGAAGTGGTGCAGCAGCGCGACGTGGGAGATGCCTACCCGCTGCGCGATCTCCCGGACCGAGGCCGAGCGGTAGCCGACCTCGCCGAACAGCGTGATCGCGGCGTCGAGGATCTCGGCGCGGCGGGCGCGACCCTTGGCGTACCCCCGGGTGGACGGAGCCGTCATGCCGACCTCCTCCGGATCCAGTCGGGACGTGGTCACACGATCCTCCCAGGCGACAAATCTTTACCGGCTGGTAAGTATTGGTCTACCGTCCCCGCCACGGCGACCAATGGAGGTCGCACCGGACCGGGAGTCGTCATGACCGTCCCCCCGCACGAGCCCGTGCTCACCGCCGCCGCCGAGGCGGCGACCCCGCTCCCCGTCAAGGAGCCGGCCGGCCGTGAGCCGGCGGCCTACCTGCCGACGCTCGCCCTGACCAACTTCGGCGTCTACATCGCGCTGCTGACGCCGGTCATGCTGACCATGGCGCTGAAGGTCCAGCACCTGGTCGGTGAGGAGCGGCAGGCGTCGGTGCTCGGCACCGTCCTGGGCGTCGGCGCGCTGTTCGCACTCGTCTGCAACCCGCTGGTCGGCCGGCTGTCGGACCGCACCACCTCACGGATGGGCATGCGCCGGCCCTGGATCGTCGGCGGAGCGATCGGCGGGTTCCTCGGCCTGCTCCTCGTCGGCACCGCCAGCAGCGTGTGGATGCTGCTGGTCGGCTGGTGCATCGCCCAGGCGCTGCTCAACGGCACCCTGGCCGCGGTCAACGCAACGCTGCCCGACCAGGTCCCCGAGCACCGCCGCGGCCTGGCCTCCGGGCTGGTGGGCATCGGCATCCCGTTGGCGATCCTCACCGGTTCGCTGATCGCCAACCTGTTCAGCTCCGACGTCACCCGTTTCGTCGCGCCGGCTGCCCTCGGCCTGCTGCTGTCCTTCCTCTTCGCCGCCCTGCTCAAGGACAAGGTGCGCGCGAGCAAGCCCACCGAGCGCTTCGGCCCCCGGGAGTTCCTCGGTTCGTTCGTCTTCGACCCGCGCAAGCACCCGGACTTCGGCTGGACCTGGCTGTCCAAGTTCCTGGTGATGTTCGGCTACGCCGGCATCGCCACCTACCTGCCCTACTTCCTGCAGAGCCAATTCGGGCTGGAGGAGTCCCAGGTGGTGGCGACCGTGCTGGCGGCGAGCGCGGCCAGCGCCGTGGCGATGGTCGTGTCCAGCGCGGCCGGTGGCTGGCTGTCCGACCGCGCCGGCAAGCGCCGTCCGTTCGTGGCCGCCGCGGGCGGGATCATGGTCCTGGGGCTCCTGCTGCTCGCCTTCGCGCCGAGCGTCGGCGTCGTCGTCCTCGCCCAGGGGATCATCGGGTTGGGTGCCGGCTCGTTCATGTCGGTCGACCTGGCGCTGGCCACCCAGGTGCTGCCCGACCCCGAGGACACCGCGAAGGACCTCGGGGTGCTCAACATCGCCAACGCCCTCCCCCAGTCGCTGGCTCCCCTCATCGCACCGGCGGTGATCGCGCTCGGCGAGGGGACGGCCCTGGGCGGCTACCCGACCTGGTACGTCTTCGGCGCGCTCGTCGCGCTGGCCGGTGCGCTCGCCGTCTACCGCGTCCGGTCGGTCCGGTGACCGCGATCCAGGAGGCCATCTACCGGGACCCGCAGGCCCCGGTCGCCGACCGGGTCGAGGACCTGCTCGCCCGCATGGCGCTGGCGGAGAAGGCCGGCCTGATGTTCCACACGATGCTGACCGTCGGTCCGGACGGCACGCTGCCCGAGGGCAACCCGGCGTTCGGGCTGCCCTCCGCGCAGGAGATGGTCGTCGGCCGCTCGATGACCCACTTCAACCTGCTCGGCGCCGCCCCCACCGCCCGGGAGCTCGCCCGCTGGCACAACCGGCTGCAGGAGCTGGCGGCGTCGACCCGGCTGGGCATCCCGGTCACCGTCTCCACCGACCCGCGCAGCGCGTTCACCGACAACCCTGGGACTGCGGCGATGGCCGGCCCGTTCGCGCAGTGGCCGGAGCCCCTGGGCCTGGCCGCGATCGGTGACCCGGAGACGGTGGCGCACTTCGCCGACACGGTTCGCCAGGAGTACCTGGCCGTCGGCCTGCGGGTGGCGCTGCACCCGCAGATCGACCTGGCCACCGAGCCGCGCTGGTCGCGGATCAACGGCACCTTCGGGGAGGACGCCGAGCTGACCTCCCGGCTCGTCCTGGCCTACGTCCGTGGCTTCCAGGGCGAGCAACTGGGGACGACGTCGGTCGCGACCATGGTCAAGCACTTCCCCGGCGGCGGCCCGCAGCTGGACGGCGAGGACCCGCACTTCGCCTACGGCCGGGAGCAGGTCTACCCCGGGGGCGCCTTCGAGCACCACCTCCGCCCGTTCGAGGCGGCGTTCGCGGCGGGAGCCGCGCAGGTGATGCCCTATTACGGCATGCCGGTGGGCACCGAGTACGAGGAGGTGGCCTTCGGCTTCAACCACGGGGTGATCACCGGCCTGCTGCGCGAGCGCTACGGCTTCGACGGGATCGTCTGCACCGACTGGGGCCTGCTCACCGACGCGGTGATCATGGGCCAGGAGATGCCGGCCCGGGCCTGGGGTCTGGAGCACCTCACCCCGCTGGAGCGGGCCGAGCGTGCGCTGGCGGCCGGCGTCGACCAGTTCGGCGGTGAGTCCTGCCCCGAGCTGGTGGTCGAGCTGGTGGAGTCCGGCCGGGTGCCGGAGGCGCGCATCGACGTCTCGGTGCGCCGGCTGCTGCGGGAGAAGTTCGTGCTCGGCCTGTTCGACCAGCCCGCCCTCGACGAGGACGCCGCGGCGGCCACTGTCGGTCGGGCGGAGTTCCGGGCCGCCGGTGCGGCCGCCCAGCGGGCCGCCCTCACCCTGCTGACCAACGGCCGGGAGGGCGCGCCGCTGCTGCCGCTGGGCCGCGGGCTGCGGATCTACGTGGAAGGCGTCGACCCCGCCGTCGCCGGCCGGTTCGGCGTGGTCGTCGACTCCCCCGCGGACGCCGACGTCGCCGTCGTCCGGCTGGAGGGGCCGTACGAGCCGCGACCCGGCGGCTTCGAGGCCTTCTTCCACGCCGGGTCGCTGGAGTACCCGGCCGAGGAACGGGCTCGGATCGAGCAGCTGTGCGCCACGGTGCCCACGGTGGTCGACGTCCACCTGGACCGCCCGGCGGTGCTCCCGGAGATCGCCGGCGCCGCGGCGGCCCTGCTGGCCAGCTTCGGCTCCAGCGACGACGCGCTGTTCGACGTGCTCTTCGGGGTGGCGGCCCCGCGTGGCCGGCTGCCGTTCGACCTGCCGTCCTCGACCGCCGCGGTGCTCGCCAGCCGCACCGACGTCCCCTTCGACACCGCCGATCCGCTGTTCCGGTTCGGCACCGGCCTGACCTACGACCTGCCTTTTGGAGGCGCATCCGCATGACCCTGGTCGACGCAACGCGCACCCGGCTCGACGTCCCCGCCCTGCTCGCCCAGCTGACCCTGGAGGAGAAGGCGTCGCTGTGCTCGGGCTCGGACTTCTGGCACACCCAGCCGGTGGAACGGCTCGGCATCCCGGCGGTGATGGTCACCGACGGCCCGCACGGGCTCCGCAAGCAGGCCGGGTCCGCCGACCATGTGGGCCTGAACGCCTCGGTGCCGGCCACCTGCTTCCCGACAGCCGCCGCGCTCGGCTCCTCCTGGGACCCACAGCTGCTCCAGCGGGTCGGGGCTGCCCTCGGGACGGAGACCCGCGCCGAGCAGGTCGCCGTCCTGCTCGGGCCGGGGATCAACACCAAGCGCTCCCCGCTGTGCGGCCGCAACTTCGAGTACCTGTCGGAGGACCCGCTGATCAGCGGGGTCCTCGGCGCCGCCCTGGTCCGCGGCATCCAGAGCCAGGGCGTCGGCACCTCGCTGAAGCACTACGCGGCCAACAACCAGGAGACCGACCGGCTGCGGGTATCCGCGGAGGTGGACGAGCGCACGCTGCGCGAGATCTACCTGGCCGGGTTCGAGCGGGTGGTCACCGAGGCGCAGCCGTGGACGGTGATGTGCTCCTACAACCGGGTCAACGGCACGTACGCCTCCGAGCACCCGTGGCTGCTCACCGAGGTGCTGCGTGACGAGTGGGGCTTCGACGGCGTCGTCGTCTCCGACTGGGGCGCGGTCAACGACCGGGTCGCCGGCCTGGCCGCGGGCCTGGAGCTGGAGATGCCCGCCAGCGGCGGGGCCACCGACGCGCAGATCGTCGCCGCGGTGCGGGCCGGAGAACTGGACGAGGCGGTGCTCGACCGGGCGGTCGAGCGGCTGCTGACCCTGGTGGACCGGACGTTGCCGGCCGTCGTCGACGGTGGCCGGTTCGACCCCGCCGCCCACCACGCGCTGGCCCGCGAGGTGGCCGCCGAGTGCGCGGTGCTGCTGAAGAACGACGCCGACCTGCTCCCGCTGGACCCGGCCGGCACCGGCACGATCGCTGTCATCGGCGAGTTCGCCCGCACCCCCCGCTACCAGGGCGCCGGTAGTTCGCAGGTCAACCCCACCCGGCTGGACGACGCGCTCGCCGCGATCCGCGAGGTGGCCGGGGACCGCGTCACCTTCGCCGCCGGCTTCGGCGTCGACACCACCGCCGACGACGAGGCGCTGCGCGCCGAGGCAGTCGCCGCCGCCCGGGACGCCGGGGTCGCCGTGGTCTTCCTCGGCCTGCCGGCCAGCTACGAGTCCGAGGGGTTCGACCGGGAGCACATCCAGCTGCCGAAGAACCAGGTGGCCCTGTTGCGCGCGGTGGCCGAGGTCAACGATCGGGTCGTCGTGGTGCTGGCCAACGGCTCGGCGGTGCAGGTGTCGGACTGGGAGCAGCACGCCCGCGCCGTCCTGGAGGGGTGGCTGCTCGGGCAGGCCGGGGGCGCCGCCGTCGCCGATCTGCTGTTCGGCCGGGTCAACCCGTCCGGGCGGCTGGCCGAGACGATCCCGCTGCGGCTGGAGGACAGCTCCGCGCACCTGAACTTCCCCGGGGAGTTCGGGGTGGTGCGGTACGGCGAGGGGGTGTTCGTCGGCTACCGGGGCTACGACGCGAGCGCGCAGCAGGTGAGCTATCCGTTCGGGCACGGGCTGTCGTACACGACGTTCGGCTGGTCGGACCTGGCCGTGACCGTGCACGGTGCCGAGGCCGAGCACCCGGTGACCGTGGCGGTGACGGTGACCAACACCGGTGACCGCCCCGGCAAGGAGGTCGTCCAGGTCTACGTGGGCGACCCGGTCAGCCAGGTCGCCCGCCCGGTGCGCGAGCTGAAGGCCTTCACCAAGGTCGACCTGGCGCCGGGGGCGTCGCAGCGGGTGGAGCTGGCACTGACCCGGCGGGACCTGAGCTACTGGCACCCCGTGCTGCGGGACTGGGTGCTCGAAGGTGGGGAGTTCGACATCGCCGTCGGGGCGTCATCGCGGGACCTGCGGCTGACCGGGACGGTCACCGTGGAGACCCCGCCGCTGGCGTTGCCGCTGGATGACGACTCGACGCTCGACGAGTGGCTGGCGCACCCCGCCGGCGGCCCGCTGCTGGCGCCGCTGGTGGCCGGCGCCGGCGGGATGCTGGCCGACCCGGAGCTGCGCAAGATGATCGGCAGCATGCCGATGCGCAAGCTCGCCACCTTCCCCGGGTCCCCGGTGACCCTCGAGGTGCTGGCCGGGTTGCGCGCCCAGCTGGACGACACGGCCGCCTGACCTCCGGGCGGCCCGGGGACTCAACCCCCGGGCCGCCCGGATGGACCGGTGGACACGCGGCGCGCGGCGCGCGGCGCTCAGCTCGGGCTGTCGCTGACCGACCCCACTGCCGCCTCGGCCTTCCGGACCAGCTCGATCGCCTCGGCCGCCGCCCCGTCGGCGTAGGGCTCCCGCCAGATGGCGAGCAGGTCGCTCGCCTCGCTCGACAGCACCGACCGGGAGAACGCCTCCAGCCCCACCCGTCCGCCGTACCCGGCGCCGATCGCCGCGCGGACGACCGCCTCGACGTCGACCGAACCGGCCGACAGCGGCCCCCGGCCGGACTGGCCCAGCTCCAGGTACCCGAGGACCGGCGCCGTCTCCCGGACCGCGCCGAGCATGTCGGCCTCCTCCACCGCCATGTGGAAGGTGTCCAGGTGCACCCGGAGGTGCGCCGACCCGCTCGCGGCCACGAAGTCCCGCGCCTGCCGGGCGGTGTTGATCAACGCCGACTCGTAGCGGTTCAGCACCTCGAAGGTCATCGCCACGCCCCGGTCGTGGGCATGGTCGGCGACGGTGCCGAGCTGGGCGGCCTCGGTGTACTCCGACGTCGAGGCCGCCGTGCAGCGCGCGGTCGACGTCTTCGGCAAGCTCGACGTCATCTTCAACAACGCCGGCATCGCCGGGGCAAGGCGCTGCTCGACCACGACGACCTCGGCCCGGCCACCCCTCCACCACCACCGCGGTTCGGCCTGGTCGGGGCGGTCATCGCGCTGGTGCGCCTGCCGTTCGACCTGCTGGTCCTGTTCGGTTACCTGGTGCGGCAGGCCCCGCTGCTGATCCAGGACGTCCGCAGCACGGTCAACGGCGTCGCCCGGCTCGTGCAGCACGGCGAGCAGGAAGGCGCCCGCCGCGAGCTCCTCGATGAGCTCGCCCGCGCGGCGCGCGCGGACAACGCCGGCGCGCTCGCCCACCTGCTGCGCTCGGCCGGCGACCTGTCCGAGGCACGGGCCGAGCTGACCCGGCTGCGCATCGAGGCGGCGCGGGCCGGCGACGCCGGCGCCCTGCGCGACGACGCGGCCTGCCCCCCCCCCCCCGCCGGTCAGGCGTGCCCGGCGTCCCGGAGGGCGGCGAGGCAGGTCCGGTGCAGCGCTCGCTGCCGGCGTACCCGGGCCAGCAGCCCGGGCGTCGGCTCCAGCTCGCGGCCGGCCGCCGGCGTGACGTCGGTCAGCCGCCCGTCGGCCAGCCGCCCGGTGGTCACGTGCACGGTCCACCGCTCGGCGTCGGGCACCGAGACCTCCTGCCCGACGAGCGTCGCCGGGCCGGTCGTCGCCGGGGCACCGTCGAGCACCAGCGGATCGGCGCCCCACTCCCCCACCCGCACGGTGCCGGCGTGCAGGCCGCCGTCGTCGACCGCGAGGACGGCGTCGGCCGGCCCGTCGCGGCGTCTCGTCGGGACGACCCGGACGTCCTCGAGCACGAGGACGAGCCGCGGCAGGTACCACCAGTGCTCCCGGCGGAGCATCGCCGAGTCGGCCAGCGCCCGGGACGGCGGGTGCTTGCGCAGCTCCTGCGGCAGCAGCTCGTCGGTGAACAGGCGGCCGTCGCCGTCCTCGACCAGGGTGCACCGGCCACTCAGCGCGAGCGGCTCCCAGCCGGGCCCGGTGAGCCGCGGATCGGAGAGGACGAGCGCCGCGGCGCCCGCGGCGGCGACGCTGCGGGCGGCCGCCACCTGCGCCCACGGCAGGGCCACGGCCGGTCGCTCGCCGAGCAGCAGCGGGACCACGCCGAGTGCTCCGGGCGGGCTGCCGGGGCGTCGCCAGACCAGCTCGGCGAGGCCGGCGGCGCGAATCGCCCGCGTCGGAGTTGTGCGCTCTGTCACGTTCACTGTCTACTCTGCGGGCCTGCGGCCGCTCGGGCCGCCCTGCGCTGGAGGTCGCCGTGCCCGCAGTCGTCGTGGCCGCCGTGGTCGGGGTGCTGTTCTTCCTCGGGTACCGGTACTACTCCCGCTACCTGGCCCAGAAGGTGTACGTGCTCGACCCGGCGTTCGTCACGCCGGCGCACGAGTTCAACGACGGCGTGGACTTCGTGCCCACCAACAAGCACGTCCTGTTCGGCCATCACTTCACCTCCGTCGCGGGGGCCGCGCCCATCGTCGGCCCGGCGATCGCGGTGTTCTGGGGGTGGGGGCCGGCGCTGACCTGGATCGTGCTGGGCACGATCTTCGCCGCCGGCGTGCACGACTTCGGCTCGCTGGTCGTGTCGGTGCGGCACAAGGCCCGCAGCATCGGCACCCTCGCCGGGGAGGTCGTCAACGGCCGCGCCCGGGGCCTGTTCCTGGCGATCATCTTCTTCCTGCTGACCCTGGTGAACGCCGTCTTCGCCGTGGTCATCGGCAACCTGTTCGTGAACAACCCCGGGGCGGTCATCCCGATCGTGGTGGAGATCCCGGTCGCGATGGCCATCGGCCAGTACATCTACAAGACCCGCTCCTCGGCGCTCATCCCCTCGATCGTCGGGGTGCTGATCCTGTACGCGCTGATCCTGGTGGGCAACGCGTTCCCGATCTCCCTCGACGGGCTGGCCGAGACGCTCGGGTTCGAGCAGACCCGCAACCTCTGGGTGATCCTGCTGTTCGTCTACACCTGGGTCGCCTCCCGCATCCCGGTGTGGGTGCTGCTCCAGCCGCGCGACTACATCAACAGCCACCAGCTGTTCATCGCCCTGGGCGTCATCTCCCTCGGCGTGATCGTCGGCCTGAACACCATCCAGGCGCCGGTGGTCAACGACGTCCCGGAGGGCTCGCCGAGCTTCTTCCCGTTCCTGTTCATCACCATCGCCTGCGGCGCCATCTCCGGCTTCCACTCGCTCGTCGCCTCCGGGACGACCTCCAAGCAGCTGGACCGGGAGACCGACGCCCGGTACGTGGGCTACATGGGCGCCGTCGGCGAGGGCTCGCTGGCCACCGGCGCGGTGCTCGCCGCCACCGCGGGCGTGGCCGCCTCCCAGGCCGAGTGGGAGGCGCTCTACCCCGACTTCGCCACCGCCAGCGGCGGCGCCACCGGCAACTTCGTCAACGGCGTCGCGGTCTTCGCCAACAACCTGGCCGTCCCGCTGGACATCGCCACCATCTTCGCCGCGGTCGTGGTGATCAGCTTCGCGGCCACCACGATGGACACCGGCGTGCGGCTGCAGCGCTACGTCGTCCAGGAGATCGGTGAGCTCACCGGCATCCGGGTGCTGGCCCGCAACCTCACCCTCGCCACCACCATCGCCGTGCTCATCC
This sequence comes from Modestobacter sp. SYSU DS0657, assembly GCF_054050925.1. Lineage (NCBI taxonomy): Bacteria > Bacillati > Actinomycetota > Actinomycetes > Geodermatophilales > Geodermatophilaceae > Modestobacter > Modestobacter sp. SYSU DS0657. The sequence goes on from NZ_JBJHAG010000034.1 coordinate 33,010, forward strand.
CGCTGGGGATGGCGCTGCTCCCCGGCGGCGGCGAGGCCGGCTACACCTTCGGCGTGCTGTGGCAGCTGTTCGGAACCACCAACCAGCTCACCGCCGGCCTGGCGCTGGCCGTGATCGCCGTGTGGGTCACCCGCCGCGGCCGCAGCCCGGTGGCGGTGCTGATCCCGCTCGTGTTCCTGCTGCTGATGACCTCGTGGGCGCTGCTGGTGAACCTGCGCAACTTCGTCCGCGACGACCAGTGGGTGCTGGCCCCGCTGGACGCGGTCATCTTCCTGCTGGCCCTGTGGCTGATCGTCGAGGCCGCGCTGGCGCTGCGCGCCGCGTTCCGTGACCGGCGGACGACGGCGGGTGCCGAGGACCGGTCGGCGGCCTCCCAGGAGGAGCCGCGGTGAGCCCGCGGGTCGTGCTCGTCCGCGGTGCGCGCGGCCCGGCCGGGGGCGGGTGCTGCAGCGGGGACGTGCGCCCCTTCGACGCCGGCGGGCACGCCCACCCGGGCCACCGGGGCACGAGCAGCAACGACCCGGTCGGTGCGGTCTACCGCGCCCTGCGCGGTGGACTGCCCGACGAGGTGGCCGTGGAGGTCGTCTCCCCGTCCAACTGGCTGTGGCTGGTGCCCGCCCTGGTGGGCGACGGGCGGCGCCGGGGCCTGCGGGGCGCCGCGCTGCGGCGCTCGGTGCGCGCCGGGCTGGCCGTGGAGTCGCTGATCGCCGACGGCGCGGTGCTGGCGTCTGGCCGGCTGCCCCCGCCCGCCACCGCCCTCTCCGCTGCACGCGCGGAACTGGGACTCCCCTGAGCGCCACCCCGGCGGTGGACGTTTCTCGCGCCGACCGGCGGTTATCGACGCACTGGTGACCATCCACCAACTCCCGCTGCAGCGGCTCATCTGGCGCCGGCTGTTCGAGCCGGTCTCACCGCGGAGGACGCGGCTCAGCGGACCGAGGGGACGCTCTCCAAGGAGGCGATCCGGGGGTTGGTCGCAGGGAGCATGTCCGTCTACGTCAGCGACCGGGTGGCTCGGGCGCTGGCCCGGTCGCTCGGCGTCCCCGAGTACCGCGTGCGCCGTGCGGCAGGGCTCCCGGTGATCGAACCCGCCGGAGTGCGCACCCGGCCCCACCTCCGGATCGTCGGCCGGGACAACTGAGCCGCGGAGCGCGGTCCCAGCCGGCCGGCGGCAGGATGAGGTGTGCCCTTCGACCTGAGCGAGCGCTACCCGGCCGCCCCGGACACGGTGCTGGCCGTGCTGACCGATGAGTCGTTCCTCCGCGAGCGTGCGGCCGCGCTCGGCGCCCAGGTGCAGGACCTGACCGTGTCCGCCGACGGCGACCGCCCCCGCACGGAGGTACGGCTCTCGGCGCCGACCACCGGCATCCCCCCGGTGTTCGCCCGCTTCGTCGGCGACCGCGTGTCCGTCCTCGAACGCACCGCCTGGACACCGGACGGCGCCGGTGGTCACCGCAGCGACCTGGACGTGCAGGCCGAGGTGTTCGGCCGCATGGTGCGGGTCACCGGTGAGCGGCACCTGCTCCCGGACGCTGCCGGCAGCCGCTCGACGGTGACCGGCGAGGCCTCGGTCGACGCCCCGCTGATCGGGCGGCAGGCGGAGGCCGCCGTCCGGGAGCTGGTCGGTGTCGTGCTGCGGCGCGAGGACGAGGTGCTGCGCCGGCGACTGCGACTCGAGAACTGATCGCGGTCGGCCGCTGACCCAGCGTGTGGACCCGGCTGTACCGGATCCCGAGCGGCCGGGGGCATTGACGTGCGGCCGGGCGCGGGACCAAGGTGCCGCATGCGCCCTCTGGTGGTCGACGACCTCGCGCCGTTCGACGACTGGCCCGCGGCCGTCCGGGCCTCCCTCACCCACCTGCACCGGACCGTCGGGCTCGACGTCTGGATGCTGACCGAGGTGACCGGGACCGAGCAGGTCGTGCTGCACGCCCATCCCCGCGAGGCCGTCCCCGCCGGAACGTCCTTCCCGTGGGAGCAGACCTTCTGCCGGGCGATGGTGAGCGGCACCGGGCCCCGGGTCGCGACCGTCACCGCCGCCGTCCCGGTCTACTCCCAGCTGCTGGCCGGCCATCCCGGCCGGATCGCCGCCTACGTCGGGGTGCCGCTGGTGACCCGCTCCGGCGAGCTGTTCGGCACGCTGTGCGGGTTCTCCGCGCGGGCTCAACCGCGCACCACGGCGCGCTTCCTGCCCACGGTCGAGCACACCGCCCGGCTGCTCAGCACGCTGCTGCCCGCCGACTCGCCCGGCGCGCCGGTCAGCGGCTGAGCAGCTCCCGCGGCTCGATCCGCCGGCGCCCGATGTAGTAGAGCGTCATCCCCTCCGGCACCGGGGTGTCCCACGGCGGGCTGACCGCCAGCTCGCCACCGTCGCGCACCGCCAGGACCGTCGCGCCGAACTCCCGACCCAGGTGCGTCTGGCAGTCGCCGAAGGCGGCGAACCGGTGGCCGGCGGGCAGCCGCACCGAGTAGGTGTTGCCGTGCCCGCCATGGCTCATCACGTCGGTGTAGACGTCGGTGATGCCCGGGTCCAGCGCCTCCTCGGTGAGCAGGTAGGGCATGTGCCACTGCACGCAGGCGATCCGCGGGTCGACGTAGCGCAGGGCGTCCCGGCGGCCGAGGTCACGCAGCGCGGCCACCATGTGCGCGTCGGAGTTGGCGTGGTCGGCAGCGAGCGCGATCGCCAGCGTCTCGTTGTCGTCGCGCCCGTCGACGATGACCGTCCGCGCGCGGGCGACGCATGCCCGGGTCATCACGTCGATGCCGGTCAGGTCGCCGCGGACGAAGGAGACCGTGGTCTGCTCGGGCACCGGGTGCTCGGCGACGTCCTCCCACGCGCACAGCACGATCTCCCCGCACCCCTCGGTCACCAACTCGGTGAGGATCCGCTCGGTGCGTCCCGGGGTGTACCCCAGCACGACGACGTGGTCGGTCAGGTCCAGTGCCACGACACCTCTCAGGCGTTTGCCGCGGACCGTCGACAGATAGTCGGACAGCCGCGTGAACAGCAGGGTCAGCGTGACGATCCCGCCGACGATGACGTACGTGCCGACGACGTGGCCGGCGGTGGACACCGGGAACAGGTCGCCGTAGCCCACCGTCGCCGCGGTGACCACGAAGTACCACCAGTAGTTGCCCGGCGCGGCGATCTCGCTGCCCGGGGGCTCGACCAGCGCCATGGCCAGCCAACTGGTGAGGAAGACGACCACGATGACCAGCAGCGGCAGCCGCCAGCCGTGCAGCCGGCTGCCCACCACACGGGTCAGCCGGGAGAGGAAGAAGAACACGGGCCTCCTGCCGGGTCGGACGCTCGGGGCAACCTAGCGCCCCGAGCCCCGGTCAGTCCTCCGGCGGCACCTCGCACGGCCGCGTCGGCAGGCCCGGCAGTTCGGCGAGCACCGCCAGCAGGTCCCCCAGGTCGGCGCCGACGACCACGGTGAGCTGAGGGACGTCGGCCTCGTGCACACGTCCGGCCAGCCCCAGTGCCTCGGCGAGCACCCGGGCTTCGTCCTCCCGGCCGGCCGGAAACTCCAGGGCCGACTCCGCCCGGGCGTCGGTGAGCGCCACGGACCCGACGACGGCGCCGTCCTCCCGCAGTTCCGCGGCGAACGCCTCCGCGGTCACCGGCTCGCCGGAACCGTCACGGACGTCGACGGTCCACGACTCGGGGTCGCACGCCCCGGGCGCCGGCGAGGGGGTGGGCTCCGGGCCGGGCGTCGGCTCGGGAGTGGGCTCCGGGCCGGGCGTGGGCGTTGGCTCCGGAGCGGGAGTGGGCTCCGGGCCGGGCGTGGGCGTTGGCTCCGGAGCGGGAGTGGGCTCCGGAGCGGGCGTCGGCGCACGAGTGGGCTCCGGGCCGGGCGTCGGCGCAGGAGTGGGCTCCGGGCCGGGCGTCGGCGCAGGCGCAGGCGGAGTGGGCTCCGGGCCGGGCGTCGGCGCGGGAGTGGGCTCCGGGTCCGGCGCGGGGCTCGGCTCCGGGATCGGGCCCGGCGCCGGAGCGGCGGCCGGAGCAGGCTCGGCGGCCAGCAGAACCCCCGGCGGTTCCGGGGCGGGGTCCGGCGACTCCAGGTCCGGGGCCGGCGGCGGGGCGGCCGACGCAGGGGCGGGCGGGGGCGTCGCCGTCCCCGCGTAGCCGGCGGCCAGTTCCAGCACCGAGGCGACGTAGGCGGTGGAGTGGTTGTAGGCGAACACCGCGCGGGCCTGACCGGCCAGGGTCGACAGGTCACCCCCGGCGGCGCACAGGTAGCGGGCGGCCGCGGCGGCGGCATCGTCGAGGTCGAAGGGGTCGCTGCGCCCGTCACCGTCGCCATCGGCGGCGTAGCGCGCCCAGGTCGAGGGGATGAACTGCATCGGCCCGACGGCGCGGTCGTAGGTGGCGTCGCCGTCCAGCCGGCCCTGGTCGGTGTCCCGGATCTCCGCCGTCGCCCCGGCGCCGGTCAGCGCGATGCCGACGATGCGCGGGGCCGAGGTGCCGTCGGGCTGCAGCGCCGCACCGGCGAACCGGCCGTGGTTCGACTCGACCCGGCCGATCGCCGCGACCAGCTCCCACCTGATCGCGCACGCCGCGGGTGCCTGCTCCGCCGCCCGGGTGTAGGCCCGCAGTGCCACCGCCGGGATCCCGCCGGCAGCCAGCGGTGAGCTCCCGGGCGCCTGGACGACGGGGTGGACCTCGGCTGCCGGCGCGGAGGCGGTCATCTCCTCCGCGGGCGTCGGCGGGTCCGGCGGCGACTCGGGGCGCCACGGCGGTACGTCTTCTGCGACCTGACCGCCGGAGCGCGGGAGGGAGGCGGCCCACGGCAACGGGTCGTCGGGGGGTTGCGGGGCGGCCGGCCGGGTGCTTGCAGCGCCGTCCGGCTGCCCCATGGCGATCAGCAGGCCGGCGGCCAGCCCGGCGGCGGCCACACGGCTGCCCCGGCTTCGGCACGGCCGGGGCGCAGCGTGGCGTGGCCCGCCCAGCGGCCCGTGGCCCTGGCGATCGTCCATCGGTGCACGTCCCCCACTGCGAACCCAGGCCGACCCGGGGGAACGCCCGGCGACCGCACGCGGTCTTGCGCTCCGGACGTCTCCCCCAACGCCGGCACGAACGCGACGAGGGGCACTCAACGTCGCCCCGGCCCCGGCCGCAACCCCCCGCCGCACCCATCCGGCGCGCCTCGCGCGACCCGCCGGTCGGGATGGGCCGGTTGACGCCACCCGTTCACCGGGTAGTCGGGCGGCATGCTGAGCCGTGACCTGCTGCTGACCGCCTTCGACAACGTCGCGGGTGCCGTCCGGGGTGTGCTCGACGGCCTCGACCCGGCCCTGCTGAACGAGCGGATCGACCCCGAGGCCAACACCATCGCCTGGCTGGTCTGGCACCTCGTCCGGGTGCAGGACGACCACGTCGCCGAGGTGGCCGGCCGCGAGCAGGCCTGGACCGGTGCCGGCTGGGCCGACCGGTTCGACCTCCCGTTCGACGCCGCGGCCATCGGCTACGGCTTCAGCAGCGACGACGTCGCCGCCACCCGGGTCACCGACCCGGACCTGCTGGCCGGCTACTCCGCCGAGGTGCACCGCCGGACGGCGGAGTTCGTCCGCGGCCTCACCGACCCCGACCTCGACCGCGTCGTCGACGAGCGCTGGGACCCGCCGGTGACCCTCGGCGTCCGGCTGGTCAGCGTGATCACCGACGACCTGCAGCACGCCGGGCAGGCCGCCTACCTGCGCGGCACCCTCGAACGCCGGTGAGCCCGAGCCGGGCGTAACGTCCGCCGGGTGAGCAGCGCTGCCACCACCCCGTCCGGCACCGACTTCTACGTCCTCGAGGACCTCCTGGCACCGGCGGAGGTCGAGGTCCGCGACCGGGTGCGGGAGTTCTGCGCCCGCGAGGTCACCCCGGTGATCAACGACTACTGGGAACGCGCGGAGTTCCCCTTCGCGCTGCTGCCGGGCATCGCCGGGCTGGGCATCGCCGGTGGCACCGTCCGGGGCCACGGATCGCCCGGGATGAGCGCGGTCGCGGCCGGCCTGGTGGCCCGCGAGTGGGCCCGCGCCGACGGCAGCCTGGGCACGTTCTACGGGGTGCACAGCTTCCTGGCCATGCAGTCGATCGCCATGCTCGGCAGCGACGAGCAGCAGGAGCGCTGGCTACCGGCGATGGCCCGGCTGGAGACGATCGGCGCGTTCGGGCTCACCGAGCCGCAGCACGGCTCGGACGCCGTCGCGCTGGAGACGCAGGCACGCAGGGACGGCGACGAGTACGTGCTCACCGGCGCGAAGAAGTGGATCGGCAACGGCACCATCGCCGACCTGGTGCTGATCTGGGCGCGCGACGAGAACGGCGACGTCGGCGGCTTCGTCGTCCCGAACGGCTCGACCGGCTGGACCGCGACCCGGATGACCGGGAAGACCGCCCTCCGGGCGGTGTGGCAGGCCGAGATCACCCTCGACGGCGTGCGGGTACCGGCGGAGAACCGGCTGGCCCGCTGCTCCTCGTTCAAGGACGTCGCGAAGGTGCTCGACCGCACCCGGTACACGGTGGCCTGGCGGGCGCTGGGCGTGGCCGAGGCCGCCTACGAGCTGGCGCTGGCGCACACGCTGCGGCGGGAGCAGTTCGGCCAGCCGATCGCCGGCTACCAGCTGGTGCAGGAGAAGCTGGCCCGGATGCTGGCGGAGATCACCAGCATGCAGCTGCTGTGCTGGCGGCTGTCGGTGCTGGCCGACCAAGACCGGATGACCGCGGCGATGGCGTCGCTGGCGAAGATGAACAACGCGAAGAAGGCCCGGGCGATCGTGGCCGACGCGCGGGACCTGCTCGGCGGCGACGGCATCCTGCTGGAGCACCACGTGGCCCGGCACCACGCGGACATCGAGGCAATCTACACCTTCGAGGGCACCGACCACGTGCAGGCGCTCATCGTGGGCCGGGAGGTCACCGGCATCTCCGCGATCACCGGCCGCCGGTCCGCGCCGCGGACGGCTCCCGAGCCGCCCCAGTCGATCTGACTCAACTCACCTGCTGCAGCTCCGGCGCCGTCCGCCGTCGGCACTCGGCGCAGCCGGACCGTCCGGCGCCGACCCGCTCCCACCGCTGCGACCCCCAGACCTGCACGATCGCCCCGCACACGGCGAGCTCCACCTCCCCGTCGAGCTCGTCGGCGGGGCGGTGGGCCTCCACCGCGTGCCAGGACATGGGCTGGTCGGCCGGCTGGGCCCAGGACCGGCGGTCTGGTCGGGCGAAGCCGACGGCGTAGCTGTTCACGCACTTCTGTGTGCCCCAGGCCACAACTGGTCAATCATCGCTGTCACCTGACCACCCGACGGCGCTACCGTTGGAGCGGTGAGTCGAGGAGGTGGCCAGTGGAGCCGGTGAGCCTGCTGGTGGGCGGCGCGTTGCTGGCGGCCGGCTACGTCGCCGGGCGGCTGGGCCGCCGGCGGAACGCGACGCCGGCACTGCCGCAGGCGACCTGCAGCTGCGGTCACCCGCTGAGCCAGCACGACCCGGAGCGGGGCACCTGCCACTCCGAGGTCGCCCGCGACGCCTACACCAAGCGGGGCAAGTGGGCCGGGCACACGTGGGTGGCGTGCAGCTGCCGGCAGTACGTCGGTCCGCGGCCGATCGACGAGGTCTTCGCCCCGCGCCTGCTGCCGCCGACCTCCTGACCCGTCGCCCACTCAGCCCTCGGGCTCGATGTCCCGGTCTCGGTCCAGGTCCCGGTCCCGGGCGTAGCGGCGGCGGACGTACTCGCGGACCAGCAGCCCCCCACCGGCCAGGAGCAGGAAGTTCACGGTGGCGAGCTCCCAGCCGCTGAGCAGCAGGCCCACCACCGCACCCAGGCAGCCCCACGCCACCTGGACGACGAGGTACTGACCGAACGGACGCCGGTGGAGGAAGGCGTGCGCGTCGTCGCGGGCGCGCTGCCGGTCCTGCGCCGCGGCCCGCTCCCAGCGGTCGAGCGGTGGCTGCCCGGACCCGCTCACGCGCCCGTCCCCCGTGTCGACCATGCGGATGATCATGGCGATGGGGGTCGTCCCCCGCCTCCCGGGACGTCGCGGCGGGTTTGCCCACGCCCCCCGTCGCGCACACCGACGGAGGCCAGGCGGGTCCTGGCCCACAGACGCGGAGGAGAGACGTGACCGTTTCACAGGAGTCATCCGCCGGGCGGGTGGTGGTGGTGACCGGGGCCAGCGGTGGGATCGGCCGCGCGGCCGCCGTCGCCTTCGGCCGCCGGGGTGACCGGGTGGCCCTGCTGGCCCGCGGGGAGACCGGGCTGGCGGCCGCCGCCGACGAGGTCCGCGCGGCCGGCGGCACCCCGCTGGTGGTCCCGGTCGACGTCGCCGACGCCGCAGCCGTCGACGCCGCCGCCGACCGGGTGGAGGCCGAGCTCGGCCCGATCGACGTGTGGTGCAACGTCGCGTTCAGCACGGTGTTCGCGCCCTTCGACCAGATCTCCGCCGAGGAGTGGGCCCGGGTGACCGAGGTGACCTACCTCGGGTTCGTGCACGGCACGATGTCGGCGCTGCGCCGGATGCGCCCCCGCGACCGCGGGGTGATCGTGCAGACCGGGTCGGCGCTGGCCTACCGGGGCATCCCGCTGCAGAGCGTGTACTGCGGGGCGAAGCATGCGATCAAGGGCTTCACCGAGTCGCTGCTGACCGAGCTCAAGCACGACGGCAGCAACGTGCGGGTGACGATGGTCAACCTGCCCGGGGTCAACACCCCCCAGTTCGACTGGGTGCTCAACCGCCTCCCGGAGCGCCCGCAGCCGGTGCCGCCGATCTACGCCGTGGCGCCGATGGCGGAGGCCCTGGTGCACGCCAGCGAGCACCCGCGGCGCCGCGCGTGGTGGATCGGGACGCCGACGGTCTACACGATCCTCGGCAACAAGGTGTGGCCGCAGTTCCTCGACTGGTACCTGGCCCGCACCGGCTACGACGGCCAGCAGCGGGGCGAGCAGGCGTCGTCCGACGACCCGGTGAACCTGTGGGAGCCCGCCGACGGCGCCGGCGGGCGGGACTTCGGCGCCCAGGGGAGCTTCCCGCACCAGGCCCGCAGCCGGGACCCCCAGATCTGGGCGAGCCGCCACCACGGGGCGCTCGCCGCCGTCGGCACCGGAGTGCTGGCCACCGCGCTCGCGGCCTGGCGCCGCGGCCGGTGACCGACCCGCCGGGTGCGGGTCCGTGTTGAGCCGGCGCCGCGGCGGGTAGGTGCTTCAGGACGTCGCCTCCCACGGAGCGGGGCCGACGTCACGACCGGCGCCGGAAGCGGCCCGATCACGACCGCTCCCGGCCGAGCCACCGTGCCCGGCCGCATGCGCGACCTCGCGTCCGGCCGGGCGGAGGAGGAACGACGTGCAGACGTCCGCTCTCACCGACGGCCCGCCCCGCCAGCACGCCGTCGTCTTCAGCACCGGCGAGGAGGTCGTCGCCGGCCTCACCGACTGGGCCACCGAGAACCGCCTCCCGGCCACGTCGTTCACCGGCATCGGCGCCTTCTCGGAGGCCACGCTGGGCTTCTACGACCTGGACGACCAGGAGTACGCCGAGATCCCCGTCACCGACCAGGTCGAGGTCCTCGCGCTGACCGGGGACATCACGCTCGACGGCTCGGGCGGGTGGCAGGTGCACGCGCACGCCGTCTGCGGCCGACGGGACGGCTCGACGATCGGCGGCCACCTGCTGCGTGCCGTGACCCGCCCGACCCTCGAGCTGGTCCTGACGACGAGCCCTGCCCACCTGCATCGCCGGCACGACCCGGCATCGGGGCTGGCCCTCATCGACCCCGGCAACGGCTGAGGGGCCGGCCGCGCACGGCAGCTCACCGTCCACCACCGAGGACGGCGGAGAACACGACGAGACAGCTGAGGAGAGAGATGACCGCCACGAACACCCCAGGCCGCCTGGTGCCACTGAGCGAGACGGACCGGACCATCGCCGACCCGGCCGCTGACGTCCGTGCACGCTCGGCCGTCGACAGCAGCGGCGAGGAGATCGGCACGGTCGAGGACCTCCTCGTCGACGACGAGGAGTGCCGCGTCCGGTTCCTGCAGATCGGCTCGGGCGGGTTCCTGGGCATCGGGAAGGACCGGTTCCTGGTCCCCGTGGACGCCGTGACGTCGGTCCAGCCCGACCAGGTCCAGATCGACCGGGACCGCGCCCGGATGACCGACGTCCCCGCGTATGACCCCGAGGTGACCCGCGACCCGGCCTACTACGAGGACGTGTACGGATGGTGGGGCTACGGCGCGTACTGGGGCCCCGGGTACCTCTACCCGCGCTTCCCGCAGCTCTGAGCCCGGCGCTCCAGCCGGCAGCCCCCCGACCGGAGCGCGGGGGGGGGGGGGGGGGGGGGGGGGGGGGGGGGGGGGGGGGGGGGGGGGGGGGGGGGGGGGGGGGGGGGGGGGGGGGGGGGGGGGGGGGGGGGGGGGGGGGGGGGGGGGGGGGGGGGGGGGGGGG
>NZ_JBJHAG010000035.1:0-42403 GCF_054050925.1 Modestobacter sp. SYSU DS0657
CGGACCCCCCCCACGACGAGGCCCCCCCCCCCCCCCCCCCCCCCCCCCCCCCCCCCCCCCCCCGGGGGGCGGCGGCCCCCCCCCCCCCCCCCCCCCGGTCGTTCCCGTCGGTCGCCTACCCGCGCGGGAGACGGCTCGCGGCGGCCTCGTCGAGCAGCCAGCGGGTCGCCCGCTTCCCGCGGGCCCCTGCCGCCGGGATCTCCAGCGGGGAGGCGCCGGACAGCGCCCGGGCGACGGCCTCGGCCTTCCCCTCGCCGCTGACCAGCAGCCAGACCTCCTCCGCGGAGGTGATCGCGGAGAAGCCCAGGCTCACCCGGGTCGGCGGCGGCTTCGGGCAGTCCCGGACGGCCACCACCGGCCGGTCGTCCCGGGCGGCGGGGGAGTCCGGGAAGATCGACGCCACGTGCCCCTCGGGCCCCATGCCCAGCAGCAGCACGTCGAACCGGGGGAGCGTCGCGCCCTCGCCGGCGGCCTGGGCCAACTGCTCGGCGTACCAGGCGGCGGCGCCCTCCGGCTCGTCGAACCCGGCGTCGGACGACGGGATGGCGTGCACCCGCTCGGGCGGGATGCCGGCGGGCAGGATCAGGGTCTGCCGCGCGCCCAGCTCGTTCCGGTCGTCGGAGTCGGCCGGGACGAAGCGCTCGTCGCCCCACCAGACATCCACCGCGGTCCAGTCGACGACGGCGTGCTCGGGCTCGGCCACGAGGTCCGCCACGCGCTCGAGGACCGCGGTGCCGATCCCGCCGCCGGTCACCACCACCGACGCGGTGCCGTGCACGGCCTGGGCGGCGGCCAGCCGCGCGACGAGGGCGGAGGCCACGGATCGGGCCAGCCGGTCGGCGTCGGGCTCGACGACGACGTCCGGGGCGGGCAGCCCCGAGTCGTCCAGCGCCCGGTCGACCTGGTCCCCGGGGGATGCCTGGCTCATCGCCGTCCTGCCTCCTTCGCCGTCGGTGTACCGGCGGACTGCACGACCTGCTGCTCGTCGGAGTCGTCGGCGGGGGAGTCGTGCTCGCCGCTCTCGGCGATCTCGTCGGTGTCACCCGGGGTGTCCGGCACGGTGGGGGCGGCGGCGGCCGCCGTGTCCGAGGCGCCGGGCACCTCGTCCTCGGCGGAGTTGAGCTCCGCCTCGGCGGCCGCGGGCGACTGCTCGGGGCGCATGGGGTCGAACCAGACGTGGTCGCGGCAGGCCGGCCGGTCGGACAGCCCGGACAGCCCGGAGACCGCCTCCAGCGCCTCGCTGAAGGGCTCGTCGGGGTCGAGGCGACGCAGCTCCTCCCCGATCAGCTCGCCCAGCGAGCGGTCGGCCAGTGCGACGACGGCCTCGGGGCGGAACGGCTGGGTGATGACCGCCCCGCCCTTGCGGTCGTCCTCGATGCGGAGCTCCTCGTCCTGGTCCAACCGCAGCGCGACCGCGTGCACCCCGGACGGCCCGGGGACCCGGGGGGTGGCGACGACCGGGATCCGGCACCCGCAGCGGGCGGACAGCCACCCGGCGACCAGCTGGGCGGTGGCGCTGGCCGGGTCGCCCTCGACCTGCCCGCCGTGGACCCGCACCGGCTCGCCGCGCCGTCCGGCCACGGAGTCCAGCGTGGAGGCGAGCGTCGCCCGCCACGGCGTGCTCCGCGTCCAGGCCAGGTCGGTGTCGCCGGGGGCGTAGTCCTTCGCGCGGTTCCGCAGCGCGGCCACCGGGTCCTCCGCCAGGGCGGAGTCGGTGATCCGGCGGTCGGCGATGACGCCCAGTGCGTCGCGCGCGATGAGCTCGGGCGGGGCCTCGTGCCACCAGGTGACGACGGGGGCGTCCGCGGCCAGCAGGGGCAGCACCACCGATTCGGCGTGCAGCCCCAGCCGCCCGTACATGCGCATGACGACGGCCTCGCCCGGACCGAGCCGGCCGCCGATCAGCACCTCGGCGTCCAGCCGGGGCACCGGGGCCTCCACCTGGCGGCGCACGACGATCAGCAGCCGGCAGGGGTGCGCCTCGGCGGCCGAGGCGGCGGCCTGCTCGGCCTCGGCGACCCGGCGCTCGTCGGCGACGACCACCAGGGTCAGCGCGACGCCGCTCATCACGGCGCCGCCGGTGCGGCGCTGGGCCGCCAGTTCCTTGACCACCGCGGATCCGGTGGTGTCCCACAGCGTGGTCACGAGGTCAGCTCCTCAGCTCGCGAGGGTGGGGGAGGGGCAGGGATGCCGGTCACGGTCGGCGCCACGCCCGGCCTTCGGCCTCCAGCATCCCGTCGGCGGCCCGGGGACCCCACTCGCCGGCCCGGTAGGAGTGCGGCGTGGTGCCGGCCCAGAAGGCCTCCAGCGGGTCGATGACCGCCCAGGAGGCCTCGACCTCGGCGTTGCGGGGGAACAGGGTGGCGTCGCCGAGCAGCACGTCCAGCAGCAGCCGCTCGTAGGCCTCGGGGCTGGCCTCGGTGAACTGCTCGCCGTAGAGGAAGTCCATCGAGACGTCGCGGACCTCCATCACGCTGCCGGGCACCTTCGACCCGAACTTCAGCGTCATGCCCTCGTCCGGCTGGACGCGGATGACCAGCTGGTTGTGGCCCAGCTCCTCGGTGTCGGTCGGGGCGAAGGGCAGGTGCGGGGCGCGCCGGAACGACAGGGCGATCTCGGTGACCCGTCGTGGCAGGCGCTTGCCGGTGCGCAGGTAGAACGGCACGCCGGCCCAGCGGCGCGTCTCGACGCCCAGCCGGACGGCGGCATAGGTCTCGGTCGTCGACTCGGGGTCGACGCCCTCCTCCTGCCGGTAGCCCTTCGCCCGCTGGCCGGCGAGCCAGCCCTGCTCGTACTGGCCACGGATCGCGAACCGCTCCATGTCCCCCTCGGCGGGGATGGAGATCGCGCGGAGCACCTTCAACTTCTCGGTGCGGATCTCGTCGGCGGAGAACTCGACCGGCTCCTCCATCGCGGTCAGCGCCAGCAGCTGCAGCAGGTGGTTCTGCAACACGTCCCGGGCGGCGCCGGTCTTCTCGTAGAAGCCCGCGCGTCCGCCGATGCCGACGTCCTCGGCCATGGTGATCTGCACCGAGTCGACGTGGTGGCCGTTCCAGATCGGCTCGAAGAGCGAGTTGGCGAAGCGGAGCGCCAGCAGGTTCTGGACCGTCTCCTTGCCCAGGTAGTGGTCGATCCGGAAGACGTCGTCGGCGGTGAACACCGAGTCGACCAGGGCGTTCAGCTCGCGGCTGGAGGCGAGGTCGGTGCCGAAGGGCTTCTCGACGACGACCCGGCGCCACCGCTCCGGGGTGCTCTCGGCCATGCCGGTGCGCTGCATCTGCTTGAGCACGACGGGGAAGAGCGCCGGCGGGATCGACAGGTAGAACGCGGCGTTGCCACCGATGCCGTGGCTGCCCTCCAGCTCGGCCAGGTTGTCGGCCAGCTCGTCGAAGGCGTTGTCGTCGTCGAAGGAGCCCTGGACGAAGCGGACGCTGTTGGCCAGTCGCTCCCAGACCTCCTCGCGCCAGGGGGTGCGGGCGTGCTCGCGGGCGGCCGAGCGGGCCAGCTCGGAGAACTCGACGTCACCCCAGTCGCGGCGGGCGAAGCCCAGCAGGGCGAAGTTGGTGGGGAGCAGACCGCGGTTGGCCAGGTCGTAGACCGCCGGGAGGAGCTTCTTGCGCGAGAGGTCACCGGTGATGCCGAAGACGACGAGGGCGCAGGGCTCGGGAACTCGGGGCAGCCGCCGGTCCCGCGGATCGCGCAGCGGGTTGGTGGACATCGTCTCCGTCCTCGATGGCTGGGTGCCCGCCGTCCGGCCCGGGTGGGCCGGACGGCGGGCAGGGTGCTGCGGTGTCTCAGGTGGTGCGGTGGAGGTGCGCCGGAGGCCGGCGCACCGTCACTTCTTGTCCTGCAGCTGCTCCTGCACCGAGCCGGTCAGCTCGTCCCAGGCGTCGACGAACTTCTGCACGGCCTCCTCCTCGAGGACGCGGAACACGTCGTCGAGGTCGATGCCGGCGTCGCGGACCGACTGCATGACCTTCTCGGCCTCGGCATAGGAGGACTGCACCGGCGTGCCGGCCCGGCCGTGGTCGGCGTAGGCCTGCATCGTCTTCTCCGGCATGGTGTTCACCGTGTCGGGGGCGATGAGCTCGGACAGGTACAGCGTGTCGGAGTACTCCGGGTTCTTGACCCCGGTCGACGCCCACAGCGGGCGCTGCTTGCTGGCGCCCTTGGCCTCCAGCGCCTTCCAGCGGTCGGAGGAGAACACCTCCTCGTAGGCCTGGTAGGCCAGCTGGGCGTTGGCCACGCCGGCCTTGCCCTTGAGCGAGGCGTCGGCGCCCGAGGCGTCCAGCCGCTTGTCGATCTCGGTGTCCACCCGGGACACGAAGAACGAGGCGACCGACTCGATGCCCTCGAGGGACGCGTTCGGGTCCTCGGCCAGCCGCTGCTCGAGGCCGGTGAGGTAGGCGTCCATGACGGCCTTGTACCGGTCGATGCTGAAGATCAGCGTCACGTTGACGCTGATGCCCCGGGCGATCGAGGTGGTGATCGCCGGGAGGCTCTCCAGCGTCGCCGGGATCTTGATGAACAGGTTTGGCCGGTCGACCAGCCACCACAGGTGGGCGGCCTCGGCGGCGGTTGCGTCCTCGTCGTGCGCCAGCCCCGGTGCGACCTCCAGCGAGACGCGACCGTCCCGCCCGGTGCGGGCAGCGACCGGTGCGAGCAGGTCGCAGGCGTCCCGGACGTCCGCGGCGGTGATGGTGCGCAGCGCCTCCTCGACGCTCACCTTCCGCACCGCCAGGGCGTGCAGCTGGTCGTCGTAGGACTTCGACCCGCTGATCGCCGCGGCGAAGATGCTGGGGTTGGTGGTGACGCCGACGACGCTGTGCTCGTCGACGAGCTGCTGCAGGTTGCCGCTGCGGATGCGGTCACGGGAGAGGTCGTCGAGCCAGACGGCGACCCCCGCCTTGGACAGCTGTGCCAGGTTCTCGTTCTGGGCCATGTCATGCCCTCCTGTCGGTGTAGTTGTGGCCCCGCTGCAGGGCCCCGCCGCGAGCTCGCGAGCGGTGGGGGGCAGCGGGGTCCTTCCTCAGTGGTCGCCGGTGGCGTCGGAGCCGAAGACCCCGCCGCGGGAGACGCCGGCACCGCTGGGGGGAGTGGCGCCGGAGGCCGCGGCCTCGATGCTCTCCCGCGCAGCCGCGACGACGGCGTCCTCGGTCAGCCCGAACTCCTCGTACAGCTTCGAGTAGGACGCGCTGGCGCCGTAGTGGTTGAGACCGACGATCCGGCCCGCGTCGCCGACGAACTCGCGCCACCCCATGGGGACGCCGGCCTCGACGCTGACGCGCGCCTTGACCGACGGGGGGAGGACCTCGAGGCGGTAGGCCTCGTCCTGCTCGGCGAACCACTCCCAGCAGGGCAGCGAGACGACCCGGGTCGGGACGCCGGCGGCCTCGAGCTGCTCGCGGGCGGCGACGGCGATCTGCACCTCGGACCCGGTGCCCATGAGGATCACCTCCGGGGTGCCGGTGGACGCCTCGGCGAGCACGTACCCACCCTTCGCGACGCCCTCGGCGGAGCCGAACTCGGTCCGGTCGAACACCGGCAGGTTCTGCCGCGACAGCGCCAGCCCGGCCGGCCGGTCGTTGTGCTCCAGGATCGTCCGCCAGGCGACGGCGGTCTCGTTGGCGTCGGCCGGGCGGACGAAGTCCAGCCCGGGGATCGCCCGCAGCGCGGCGTAGTGCTCGATCGGCTGGTGCGTCGGGCCGTCCTCGCCCAGGCCGATGGAGTCGTGCGTCCACACGTAGGTGACCGGCAGCTGCATCAGCGCCGCGAGCCGCACGGCGCCGCGCATGTAGTCGGAGAAGGTGAGGAACGTGCCGCCGTAGACGCGGGTGCCGCCGTGCAGGGCGATGCCGTTCATGACCGCGCCCATGGCGTGCTCGCGGACGCCGAAGTGGAGGGTGCGGCCGTAGGGGCCACCGGTCCACATCTTGGTCTGCCGGTTCGCCGGCAGGAACGACGGCTCGCCCTTGACCGCGGTGTTGTTGCTCTCCGCCAGGTCGGCCGAGCCGCCCCACAGCTCGGGGAGCTCGGGGTAGAGCGCGCTCAGCACCTCACCGGAGGCCTTGCGGGTGGCGACGCCCTTGGGGTCGGCGTCCCAGGTCGGCAGGTTCGCCGCCCAGCCCTCGGGGAGGGTGCGGGTGGTCATCCGCTCCAGCAGCGCCCAGCCCTCGGGGTTGGCCTGCTGCCACGCGTCGAACTGCGACTGCCAGGCGCGGTGCGCCTCCTGGCCCCGGGTGACGGCCTTGCGGGTGTGCTCGATGACCTCGGGGGTGACCTCGAAGGTCTGCTCCGGGTCGAAGCCGAGGATCTCCTTGGTGGCCTTGACCTCGTCCTCGCCCAGCGCCGAGCCGTGCACCGCGCCGGTGTTCTGCTTGTTCGGTGACGGCCAGCCGATGACGGTGCGCAGCACGATCAGGGACGGGCGGGTGGTCTCGGCCTTGGCGGCGGCGAAGGCGGCGTCGAGGGCGGCGAGGTCCTCACCGTCGTCCACGTGCTGCACGTGCCAGCCGTAGGCCTCGTACCGCTTGCCGACGTCCTCGGTGAAGGCGACCGTGGTGTCGTCCTCGATGGAGATCTGGTTGTCGTCGTAGACGAGCACGAGGTTGCCCAGCTGCTGGGTGCCGGCCAGGGACGACGCCTCGGCGCTGACGCCCTCCTCCAGGTCGCCGTCGGAGGCGAAGGCCCAGATGGTGTGGTCGAACAGGCTCTCGCCCTCGGGGCTCTCCGGGTCGAACAGGCCGCGCTCGCGGCGGGCCGCCATCGCCATGCCGACGGCGTTGCCCACGCCCTGGCCCAGCGGGCCGGTGGTGGTCTCCACGCCGGCGGTGTGGCCGACCTCGGGGTGGCCCGGGGTCTTCGAGCCCCAGGTGCGCAGCGCCTTGAGGTCGTCGAGCTCCAGGCCGTAGCCGGCCAGGTAGAGCTGGACGTACAGCGTCAGGCTGGAGTGGCCCATGGAGAGCACGAACCGGTCGCGGGCGACCCAGTTCGGGTCGCTCGGGTCGTGCTTGAGCCACTTCTGGAACAGCAGGTACGCGGTGGGCGCCATGCTCATCGCGGTGCCCGGGTGGCCGTTGCCGACCTTCTGCACCGCGTCCATCGCCAGCACGCGGGCGGTGTCGATGGCCTTGCGGTCCAGCTCGCCGAAGCCCTCGGGCAGCGTCGGGTTCGGCTGACGCGGCGAGCCGGTGGCGGTGTCGGCGGCGGCCTCGGCCGGCGCCTCGGGTCGGGTGGCTTCCGTCGACGACGTGTTGTCAGTGCTCATGTGGCGCTCGGTGCTCCCTCGGGGTAGGTCGATGTCGGGCCACCCGGGGGGCGCGGGGACCCACTCACCCCGGGCGGACGACGGTGCGCACCACGGCCGCCCCGGTCGGGCGCGGTCGGAAGTCGGGAGCGGTGGGTGCGCCGGCGTCCTCGACGACCGCCCTACCCGCTCTACGCGCAGAGTCAACGTGATCAAACCCTAGTGGTGCCGGGCCATTCCCACCGGGCGGCCCGGCTACAGTGGTCGAGCAACCCATCCCCCGGCGGAGAAGGACCTCGTGGTGGCCTGCTGCCCGCGCGACGCCGCGCACCTGGGTCCCCGGTGACGGCGATCGCCGACCGCACCGTCGGCCGTGCCCAGCCGCTGCGCTCGGCCCGTGCGACGGTGGCTGCCTACGTGTCGCTGACCAAGCCGAAGCTCGTCGAGCTGCTGCTGGTCACCACGCTGCCGGCGATGATGCTGGCGGCCGGGGGCTGGCCGGGCACCGGTCTGGTCCTGGCCACCCTGGTCGGCGGCATGCTCGCCGCCGGGGCGGCCAACACGATCAACTGCTGGTACGACCGGGACATCGACCGGCTGATGTCCCGCACGCGCAACCGGCCCATCCCCAGCGGGGTCATCGCACCCCGCAACGCGCTGGTCTTCGGCGTCATCCTCGCGTGGGTCTCGCTGGTCCTGCTCGGGTTGTTCACCACGCCGCTGGCCACGGCCCTCGCGGCCGCCGCGGTGCTGGCCTACTCGGTGCTCTACACGATGGTGCTCAAGCGCCGGACCCGGCACAACACCGTGTTCGGCGGGCTGCCGGGCGCCGCCCCGGTGCTGATCGGCTGGGCCGCCGTCACCGGATCGCTGGACTGGCCGGCCTTCGTCTTCTTCGGCATCGTCTTCTGCTGGCAGATGCCGCACTTCTGGGCGCTGGCCAGCCGGTTCCGCTTCGACTACTTCCGGGCCGGGGTGCCCATGCTCTCGGTGGTGGCCGGACCGGTCACCGTCGGGCGCCAGTCGGTCGCCTGGGCCTGGGGCACCCTGGGCACCTCGCTGCTGATGGTGCCGGTGACGCCGCAGCTGGGCTGGATCACCGGCATCGGCACGCTGGCCCTGGGCGTCTGGTACGTCGCGGAGTCGCACGCCTGGCTGCGGCGGATCAAGGCCGGCGTCCCCGATCGCCCGATGCGGCTGTTCTCGGTGTCGATCACCTACATGACGCTGCTGTCGATCGCCCTCGTGGCCGACGTCCTGGTCTAGCGGCCCGGACGGGAGCTCACCCCCGCGAGGCCGGCTCGCGGTCGGTGCGGCGACGGTCGGCCAGGGCGATGGTCCCGACGGCCAGCAGGACGCCGCAGACGGCACCTGCGGTGTTCATCGTCCAGTCGGTGGTGTCGCAGGCCCGCCCGAGGACCGGCACGACGGCCTGCACCGCCTCGATCAGCGCCGAGGCGACCGTCGCGACGGTGAGCACCAGCAGCGGACGGCGGCTGAGCAGCGTGCCGACGAAGGCCGGCGGGAGGAACAGCGCGAGGTTGGCCAGGAGTTCCACGCTGCCCAGGGTCGGCAGGGAGAACTGGACCGTGCAGCGGACGTCGTCCGCCCGCGAGGCTCCCGCGGGGACCAGCGTCAGCGCCACCACCGGCAGCAGGGACAGCCCGAGCAGCGTGCCGAGAACCCGGGTACCGGCGCGTCGGCTGCGCAGCAGCGCGAAGCCGATGAGCACGCAGCCCAGCGCGACCGCCAGCAACGCGACCGGCACGAGCGCCGCGTGGTCGATCAGCACGTCGGTGATCACCGGAGCATCCGGATCAGGGCGTCAGGTGGCACGCCGGTGACCCTGTCACGGGCGGACCGGACGGGGTGGCGGCCCGGCCGGGTGCGCCGGGACCGGCCTCCTCAGCGGGCAGCGGTAGTGGTGAGCGGGGCCTCGGTGACCGGCAGCTCGGAGGCCGGCCCACGCACCGACCAGACCAGTCGCGCCGTGTAGACGGTGACCAGCACCGCGCCGGCCATGTGCAGCAGCACCAGCGCCGCCGGCAGGTGGGTGAAGTACTGGGCGTACCCGACGACGCCCTGGAGCAGCTCGACGATCAGCAGGTCCCGAACGGCGCGGCGCACCCGGGCGGGGGCGTCGGTGGCGTGCAGGCCCACCAGCAGCGCCACGGTCAGCCCGATGAGCAGGAAGACGACGTCGGCGTGGAGCTGGCTCATCAGCTCCGGGTCGAAGCCGGTCCGCCCGGCCTCCGGGTCGCCGCTGTGCGGGCCGCTGCCGGTGACGACGGTGCCGAGCACGTGCACCGCGGCGACGGTGACCGCGATCCCGTTGGTCAGCAGCGCGAACGGGCGGCGGACCAGCAGCTGACCCACCCCCGGCTCGCGGGAGCGGAGCCACAGGATGGTCGCGAGCGCCACCAGGACCATCGACAAGAGGAAGTGGGCGGCCACCGTCCAGGGGTTCAGACCGGTGAGCACGGTGACGCCGCCCAGCAGCGCCTGTGCCGGGATGCCGAGGAAGCTCAGCACCGCCAGCCGCCGGAGGTCGTGGCGGGCCGACCGGAAGACGGCGACCACGGTGGCGATCGCCACCGCGGCCAGCACGAAGGTCAGCAGTCGGTTGCCGAACTCGATCATCCCGTGCCCGGCGAGCTCCGGCGTCGCCACGAAGCTCTCGTCGGTGCAGCGCGGCCAGGTGGGGCAGCCCAGCCCCGAGCCGGTCAGCCGGACGGCGCCGCCGGTGACGACGATCAGCCCGTTCGCCACCACGTTGGCCAGGGCGATGCGGGACACGGTCGACGGACGCACCGTGGCCGAGCGGACCGAGCTGGGAAGAACTGACACGTCGCCGATGCTATCCGTGCCGGTGCCCCCACCGGCCCGCCGCGAACGGCCCGCCGGTGCCCCTGCTGGCCCCGTCACCCCGGCCGACCGCTGATCAGGCCGTCGAGGTGCAGAGCGCCCGGTGCGGGTAGGTGAGCACCGCCACATCGACACGAGAGGCGGCCATCGACTGATGAGCAGCGGTTTCCCGGGCGGCCCCTTCGGCGGCAGCCCCTTCGACGACTTCTTCCAGGCGTTCCTCGGTCCCGGGGCGCGTCGTGGGATGCAGCGGGTCGACATCACCCAGCTGCTGAGCTCGCACTCCCGGGAGGTGGTCTCCGCCGCGGCGCGCCAGGCCGCCGAGTGGGGGAGCCCCGACCTGGACACCGCCCACCTGCTGTGGGCCCTGGCCGGGCACGAGCCGACGCGCACACTGCTGGCCCGCAGCGGCGCGGACGCCGACGGCCTGCGCGACGCCCTGGCCGCGGAGCTGCGGGGCGGTGAGGCCACCGGGCAGCCGCCGGCGCTGACCCCGGCGGCGAAGCGGGCCCTGCTCGACGCCCACCAGGTGTCGCGCGCCAGCGGTTCCACCTACATCGGTCCCGAGCACCTGCTGTTCGCCCTGGCGCTGAACCCGGAGTCCGGCGCGGGCCGGGTGCTGGGCAGCGCCCGGGTGACCCCGGAGGGGCTGCAGCGGGCGGCGGCGGGCGGTCCCGTGCCGGCCGGCGGGGCCGGTGGGGGAGAGCAGCCGCCGTCGAACACCCCCACGC
Organism: Modestobacter sp. SYSU DS0657; assembly: GCF_054050925.1. Lineage (NCBI taxonomy): Bacteria > Bacillati > Actinomycetota > Actinomycetes > Geodermatophilales > Geodermatophilaceae > Modestobacter > Modestobacter sp. SYSU DS0657. Next base: position 10,843 of record NZ_JBJHAG010000035.1, read on the forward strand.
TCGACGAGTACGGCCGCGACCTCACCGCGCTGGCCCGGGACGGGCGGATCGACCCGGTCATCGGCCGCGCGCAGGAGATCGAGCAGACCATCGAGGTGCTCTCCCGGCGGAACAAGAACAACCCGGTGCTCATCGGCGAGGCCGGCGTCGGCAAGACCGCGATCGTGGAGGGCATCGCTCTGCAGATCGTGGACGGCGACGTCCCCGAGTCGCTGCGCGACCGCCGGCTGGTCGAGCTGGACCTGACCGGCCTGGTCGCCGGCACCCGCTACCGCGGCGACTTCGAGGAGCGGCTGAAGAAGGTGATGGACGAGATCCGCGAGCACAGCGACGAGGTGATCGTCTTCATCGACGAGCTGCACACGGTCGTCGCCGCCGGCGGATCCGAGGGCTCGGCGGGGGCGGGCAACATGCTCAAGCCGGCCCTGGCCCGCGGGGAGCTGCACATCGTCGGCGCCACCACGCTGGACGAGTACCGCCGCAACATCGAGACCGACCCGGCCTTCGAGCGCCGCTTCCAGCCGATCCTGGTCCCGGAGCCCAGCGTGCTGGACACCGTGGAGATCCTGCGCGGGCTGCGCGACCGGTACGAGGCGCACCACCAGGTGCGGTTCACCGACGAGGCACTGGTCGCCGCGGCGGAGCTGTCGAGCCGCTACATCACCGACCGGCACCTGCCGGACAAGGCGATCGACCTGATCGACCAGGCCGGCGCGCGCACCCGGCTCCGGGTGCGGCGGCCGACCACCGACCTGCGTGCGCTCGAGCAGCGCGTGCTGGAGCTGCAGCGGGAGAAGGACCAGGCGGTCGCCGCCGAGCACTACGAGCGGGCCTCCGCGCTGCGGGACGAGTGCCAGGCGGCGCAGGCCGAGCTGGAGCAGGCCCGGTCCGGCGGGGGCGCCGGCATCCCCGAGGTGGGGACGACGGAGATCGCCGAGGTGGTCTCCCGGGCGACCGGGGTGCCGGTGGCCCAGCTGACCGAGGAGGAGCGCGACCGGCTGCTGCGGCTGGAGGACGTGCTGCACGAGCGGGTCGTCGGCCAGGACGAGGCGGTCGGGGTGGTCGCCGAGGCCATCCGGCGCTCGCGCGCCGGGCTCGGCGACCCGGACCGGCCGATCGGCAGCTTCCTGTTCCTCGGCCCGACCGGCGTCGGCAAGACCGAGCTGGCCCGGGCGCTAGCAGAGGCGCTGTTCGGCGACTCCGACCGGATGATCCGGCTGGACATGAGCGAGTTCCAGGAGCGGCACACGGTCAGCCGGCTGGTCGGCTCGCCCCCCGGCTACGTGGGGTACGAGGACGCCGGCCAGCTCACCGAGGCCGTGCGTCGCCGGCCGTACTCGGTGGTGCTGTTCGACGAGGTCGAGAAGGCCCACCCGGACGTGTTCAACACGCTCCTGCAGCTGCTGGACGACGGCCGGCTCACCGACTCGCAGGGGCGGACGGTCGACTTCACCAACACCGTGGTCATCATGACCAGCAACCTGGGGTCGGAGGCGATCGTCAACGCCGGCCGGGGCCCGCTGGGCTTCACCGCGGGCGGGGACGCCGGCGACGACCTGCGTGACCAGGTGATGCGGCGGCTGCGGGAGGAGTTCCGGCCGGAGTTCCTCAACCGGATCGACGAGATCGTCGTCTTCCGGCAGCTGGAGGCCGAGCAGCTGGCCCGGATCACCGACCTGCTGCTGGACGAGACGCGGCGTCGGCTCAGCGCCCAGGACATCGGGCTCGAGGTGACGCCCGAGGCGGTCTCCTGGCTGGCCGAGCGCGGCTTCGAGCGGCAGTTCGGTGCCCGGCCGCTGCGCCGTGCCATCCAGCGGGAGGTGGACAACCAGCTGTCCCGGCTGGTGCTCGGCGGGGCGTTGGGCGCCGGTCAGCGGGTCCGGGTCGGCGTGGTGGACGGCGAGCTGGAGTTCACCGTCGAGGACGCCGCGCCGAACAGCGTGGCCACGGCTGAGAGCGAGGCCCCCGCCGGGGTGTGAGCTGCCTCTCGGGAGGCCGGCAGGTAAGGGCGACCTTGCTTGCGGGCCTCCCGATTAAGCACACAATCGTGTTGTGGAATCCGCTGCGACCCGTGTCCCGACCCCGGCTCCGGCCGGTGCCGGGTCGGCGTCGTCCCCGGCTCCGACGGGGGAGGACGGGCGCACCCGCAACCGGGTGAGCGCCCTGCTCCTCGAGCACGGTCCGCAGTCCGCCGCCGAGCTCGCCGCCCGGCTCGGGATCTCCCCGGCCGCCGTCCGCCGGCACCTGGACGGTCTGCTCGCCGCCGGGCGGGTCGCCGAGCGCGAAGCAGCCGCCGGGCGTCGCGGCCGGGGGCGGCCGGCCCGCCGGTTCGCGCTCACCGAGGCGGGGCGGGAGTCGTTCCCGCACGCCTACGACGACCTCGCGCTCACCGCGCTGCGCTTCGTCGCCGCCCACGGCGGCCCCGAGGCGGTGCGCGAGGTCGCGGAGCAGCAGCTCGCCGGGCTGGAGGAGCGCTGCTCCGCGGCCGTCGAGCAGGCGCAGCGGGGCGCCGCCGGGCCGGTGGACCGCGCCGAGGTGGTCGCCGCCGCGCTCACCACCGAGGGCTACGCCGCCATGGCGCTCTCCCTGGGCGGTGGCGCGACCTCCGGTGGCGAGCAGCTGTGCCAGCACCACTGCCCGGTGGCCCACGTGGCCGCCGAGTTCCCCCAGCTGTGCGAGGCTGAGACCGCGGTGATCAGCCGGCTGGTCGGCACCCACGTGCAGCGGCTGGCCACCATCGCCCACGGGGACGGCGTCTGCACGACGCACATCCCCGCCCGCACTCTCCGCGCCGGGAACAAAGTCACCCCGGCACGCCCTGTACCTGCTGGTCGCGCCGCAGCCGGGACGGCTGGCGCCAGCACTCGATCCACCCCCTCGATCGACCGGGAGAGGACCCCCGCATGACCAGCACCCAGCAGCCGGTGACCAGCACACCGATGACGCAGGACGAGACGATCGACGCGCTCGGCCGCTACAAGTACGGCTGGGCGGACGCCGACGTCGCCGGCGCCTCGGCCACCCGTGGCCTCAACGAGGACGTCGTCCGCGACATCTCGCGCCGCAAGAACGAGCCCGAGTGGATGCTCGAGCGCCGGCTCAAGGCGCTGAAGATCTTCGGCAAGAAGCCGATGCCCGACTGGGGCTCGGACCTCTCCGGGATCGACTTCCAGAACATCAAGTACTTCGTGCGCTCGACCGAGGCCCAGGCCACCACCTGGGACGAGCTGCCCGACGACATCAAGAACACCTACGACAAGCTGGGCATCCCCGAGGCGGAGAAGCAGCGGCTGGTCGCCGGTGTCGCGGCGCAGTACGAGTCCGAGGTCGTCTACCACAAGATCCGCGAGGACCTCGAGGAGCAGGGTGTCCTGTTCCTGGACACCGACACCGCGCTGCGCGAGCACCCGGACCTGTTCCGCGAGTACTTCGGCTCGGTCATCCCCTCCGGGGACAACAAGTTCGCCGCGCTGAACACCGCCGTGTGGTCCGGCGGCTCCTTCATCTACGTGCCGCCGGGCGTGCACGTGGAGATCCCGCTGCAGGCCTACTTCCGGATCAACACCGAGAACATGGGCCAGTTCGAGCGCACCCTGATGATCATCGACGAGGGCGCCTACGTGCACTACGTCGAGGGCTGCACCGCGCCGATCTACAAGACCGACTCGCTGCACTCCGCGGTCGTCGAGATCATCGTGAAGAAGAACGCGCGCTGCCGGTACACGACCATCCAGAACTGGTCGAACAACGTCTACAACCTGGTCACCAAGCGGGCCGTGGCCCACGAGGGCGCGACCATGGAGTGGGTCGACGGCAACATCGGCTCCAAGGTGACGATGAAGTACCCGGCCGTGTGGATGACCGGCGAGCACGCCAAGGGCGAGGTCATGTCCATCGCCTTCGCCGGCGAGGGCCAGCACCAGGACGCCGGCGCCAAGATGGTGCACGCCGCGCCGCACACCTCCTCGACGATCGTGTCGAAGTCGGTGGCCCGGGGCGGTGGCCGCACCTCCTACCGCGGCCTGGTGCAGGTCGACGAGGGCGCCTACGGCTCCAAGTCGACGGTGAAGTGCGACGCGCTGCTGGTCGACACGATCAGCCGCTCGGACACCTACCCCTACGTCGACGTCCGCGAGGACGACGTCGCGATGGGCCACGAGGCGACCGTCTCCCGGGTCAGCGAGGACCAGCTCTTCTACCTGATGAGCCGCGGGCTGTCCGAGGACGAGGCGATGGCGATGGTCGTGCGCGGCTTCGTCGAGCCGATCGCCCGGGAGCTGCCGATGGAGTACGCCCTCGAGCTGAACCGCCTGATCGAGCTGCAGATGGAAGGTGCCGTCGGCTGATGTCGAGCCCCGACACGAACAACACCACGACCACCGCCGACGAGCTCGGGCCCGAGGCGCTGGCGGCGGCCGAGACCTCGCAGCTGGCCGGGGAGCTCTTCGCCCCCGGCGTCGGTGCCCAGGCCGGCCCGCCGACCACCCCGGCGGCCGGCACCGGCAGCGCCGGCGACGTCCCCGCGGGGTCGCACTCGCACGGCGGCCCGGCCCCGACCGGCTCGCCCGCCGAGCGGTTCACCTCGACCGACCCCGACGCCTTCGGTGTCGTGACCGGTCGGGAGGAGGAGTGGCGCTTCACCCCGATGCGCCGCATCCGGCCGCTGCTGGAGGGCGCGCCGTCGCAGGCGCAGCTCACCTGGTCGACCGACCTCCCCGAGGGCGTCTCGCTCACCAGCGTCGAGGCCGACGACCCGCTGCTCAAGGGCCTGCCCGAGCCGGTCGACCGGCTGGCCGCGCTGACCCGTCAGCGCAGCGGTGGCGCGGCCGTCGTCCGGATCGCGAAGGAGGCCGTGCTCGACCGCCCGGTCACCCTGGGGCTGGCCGGCACCGGCGGTGACGAGGTCGTCTGGGGCCAGCTCGTGGTCGAGGTCGGCGCCTTCGCGCAGGCCACGGTCGTGCTGGACCACAGCGGCCTGGCCCGGTACGCCGGCACCGTCTCCTTCCTGCTCGGCGACGGCGCGCAGGTCACCGTCGTCTCGGTGCAGGACTGGGCGCCCGGCGCCGTGCACGGGGCCCAGTACGACTCCGTCATCGGCCGGGACGCCAGCCTCAAGCAGGTCGCGGTCACCCTCGGCGGCGACCTGGTCCGGCTGGTGAACAACGTGCAGTACGCCGGCCCCGGCGGCTCGGTCGACATGCTCGGCGTGTACTTCACCGACGAGACCCAGCACCAGGAGCACCGGCTCTGGGTCGACCACGCGACGCCGAACTGCTCCAGCAACGTCGTCTACAAGGGCGGCCTGCAGGGGGAGAAGGCGCACACCGTGTGGGTCGGCGACGTCCGGATCCGCCCGGCGGCCACCGGCACCGACACCTACGAGCTCAACCGCAACCTGGTGCTCACCGACGGCGCTCGCGCCGACTCGGTCCCGAACCTGGAGATCGAGACCGGCGAGATCGTCGGCGCCGGCCACGCCAGCGCCACCGGACGGTTCGACGACGAGCAGCTGTTCTACCTCTGCTCGCGCGGCATCGACGCCGAGACCGCCCGCCGCCTGGTGGTGCGCGGCTTCTTCGCCGACGTCGTCCAGCAGATCGGCCTGCCCGAGCTGCAGGACCGGCTGATGGGCACCATCGAGCGCCGGCTCGGAGCCCTCCCCGACCTGGACGACCAGCCGGTCGAGGTCGCCTGAGATGGCGTTCGAGCGGGTCTGCGCCCGGTCCGAGGTGCCCGAGGACGGCGCGCTGCGGATCGAGCTCGCGGACGTCGACGTGGCGGTCGTGGACTTCGACGGTGAGATCTTCGCCATCGAGGACCGCTGCTCCCACGCCGACATCCCGCTGACCGAGGGCGACATCGAGGAGGTCGACGGCGCGCCCACCATCGAGTGCGCGCTGCACGGCTCCTGCTTCGACCTGCGCACCGGCCAGCCCACCAACCTCCCGGCCACCGAGCCGGTCCCCGTCTACCCGGTCCGGGTGGAGGGCGACGACGTCCTGATCGACGTCGACGCCCCCCTCGCCGCGGCCAACTGACCAAGGAGCGACAACACCCGTGACCAGCCCCACCGCGACCCCGTCCGCCACCGGCCTGCAGGCCGGCAGCGTCCTGGAGATCCGCGACCTGCACGTCACCGTCGGCGAGGGCGACGAGGCCAAGGAGATCCTCCGCGGCGTCGACCTCACCGTCCGCGGCGGCGAGACCCACGCCATCATGGGCCCCAACGGGTCGGGCAAGTCGACCCTGGCCTACTCGATCGCCGGGCACCCCAAGTACACGATCACCGGCGGCACGGTGACCCTCGACGGCGAGGACGTCCTCGCCATGAGCGTCGACGAGCGCGCCCGGGCCGGCCTGTTCCTGGCCATGCAGTACCCGGTCGAGGTCCCCGGCGTCTCGGTGTCGAACTTCCTCCGCACCGCGGCCACCGCCGTCACCGGCCAGGCGCCGAAGCTGCGCACCTGGGTGAAGGACGTGCGCACCGAGATGGAGAACCTCGAGATGGACTCGGCGTTCGCCGAGCGCAACGTCAACGAGGGCTTCTCCGGCGGTGAGAAAAAGCGCCACGAGATCCTGCAGATGCGCCTGCTCAAGCCGAAGATGGCGATCCTCGACGAGACCGACTCCGGCCTCGACGTCGACGCGCTGCGGATCGTCTCCGAGGGCGTCAACCGGGCCAAGGCCGACAGCCCGGTCGGCGTCCTGCTGATCACGCACTACACGCGGATCCTGCGCTACATCAAGCCCGACTTCGTGCACGTCTTCGTCGCCGGCCGGGTCGTCGAGGAGGGCGGGCCGGAGCTGGCGCAGAAGCTCGAGGACGAGGGCTACGCCGCCTACGTCAAGGACTCGGCCGAGCAGGCCGCCGCGGAGGCTCAGCAGGCATGACCCAGACCGTCTCGCGTCCCGCCGGGGCGCCGAGGGTGCCCCTGCCGCTGGACGTCGAGGCGATCCGGGCGGACTTCCCGATCCTGTCGCGCACCGTTCGCGACGGGCGCCGGCTCGTCTACCTCGACTCCGGCGCCACGTCGCAGAAGCCGCGCTCGGTGCTCGACGCCGAGCGCGACTTCTACGAGAACCACAACGCCGCCCCGCACCGCGGCGCGCACCAGCTCGCCGAGGAGGCCACCGGCCTCTACGAGGCGGCGCGGGCGAAGGTGGCGGCGTTCATCGGGGCGCCGGAGAACGAGGTCGTCTTCACCCGCAACAGCACCGAGTCGATCAACCTGGTCGCCTACGCGCTGTCCAACGCGGCGACGGCGAAGGAGCCGGAGTTCCGCCGGTACGCCGTCGGGCAGGGCGACGAGATCGTCGTCACCGAGATGGAGCACCACGCCAACCTGCTGCCCTGGCAGCAGCTGTGCGAGCGCACCGGGGCGACCCTGCGCTGGCTCGGGCTCACCGACGACGGCCGGCTGGACCTCTCCGACCTCACCACCGTGGTCAACGAGCGGACCAAGCTGGTCGCGGTCACCCAGCAGTCGAACATCCTCGGCACGATCAACCCGCTCGAGGAGATCATCGGCCGGGCGCACGAGGTCGGCGCGCTGGTGCTGGTCGACGGCGCGCAGTCGGTGCCGCACCAGCCGGTCGACGTCACCGCGCTCGGCGCGGACCTCCTGGTGTTCTCCGGGCACAAGATGCTCGGTCCCACCGGGGTCGGTGTGCTGTGGGGCAGGTACGAGGTGCTCGACGCCCTCCCGCCCTTCCTCACCGGCGGCTCGATGATCGAGGTCGTCCGGATGGAGGGCAGCACGTTCATGCCCCCGCCGCAGCGGTTCGAGGCCGGCGTGCCGATGACCGCACAGGTCATCGGCCTCGGCGCAGCCGTGGACTACCTCGAGCGTCTGGGCATGGACAAGGTGCTGGCGCACGAGGAGGCGCTCACCGAGTACGCGCTGGCGGAGCTGCAGGCGATCCCCGGCGTCACCGTGATCGGCCCGCCGGACACGGTGGCCCGCGGTGGGGCGATCAGCTTCACCGTGGAGGGCATCCACCCGCACGACGTCGGCCAGGTCCTCGACGACCTCGGCGTCGAGGTCCGGGTCGGCCACCACTGCGCGTGGCCGGTGGTCCGCCGCTACGGCGTGCCGGCCACCACCCGCGCCACCTTCTACGTGCACACCGGCTACGACGACGTCGACGCGCTCGTCGACGCGGTGCGGGAAGCCCAGCGGTTCTTCGGCGTTGCACCCTCCGAGAGCAACGAGGGAGCAGCGAGCTGATGCAGCTGGAGTCGATGTACCAGGACATCATCCTGGACCACTACCGGAACCCGCACGGGCGCGGTCTGCGCGACCCGTTCGAGGCCGAGGTGCACCACGTCAACCCGACCTGCGGCGACGAGGTCACCCTGCGGGTGCACCTCGAGACGGACGCCGCCGGCCAGCCGATCCTGTCGGACGTCTCCTACGAGGGCATGGGCTGCTCGATCAGCCAGGCGTCGGTGTCGGCCATGTACGACCTGGTGCTCGGCAAACCGGTGCCCGAGGCGCTGGCCGCCGGCGAGCACTTCATGACCCTGATGCAGAGCAAGGGCGACGCGTCCGTGGCCCAGCAGCTGGAGGAGGAGCTGGAGGACGCCATCGCGTTCGCCGGCGTCTCCAAGTACCCGGCGCGGGTCAAGTGCGCGCTGATGAGCTGGATGGCGCTGAAGGACGCGAGCGCCCGCGCGCTGTCCGCAGCCCCGACCGAGGGAGTGAACCGATGAGCGAGACCACCGAGCCGGCTCCGGCCGAGGGCATCTACGGCGGCAAGTCCGCCCTGCTGGAGGACGTCGAGGAGGCCATGCGCGACGTCGTCGACCCCGAGCTGGGCGTCAACGTCGTCGACCTGGGCCTCGTCTACGGCCTGGACGTCGACACCGAGTCGAACGTCGCCATCATCGACATGACGCTGACCTCGGCGGCCTGCCCGCTGACCGACGTCATCGAGGACCAGGCCCGCCAGGCGCTGACCGGCGGCCCCGGTCCCGGCCTGGTCGACGACATCCGGATCAACTGGGTCTGGATGCCGCCGTGGGGCCCGGACAAGATCACCGACGACGGCCGCGAGCAGCTCCGCGCGCTCGGTTTCCGGGTCTGACGTCTGTGTTCCTCGCCGGTCTCCTCGACCGGCTGGCCGCGGGGGAGACCTCGCCGGCCGATGCGAGTGTCTCGCCCGTGCCGGCGCCCGCCCTCCTCGATGGACGGCGGGCGCCGGCACTCGTCGTCGGTGGGACCGGATGGCATGTCGTGGCCGCCGACGTCGACCCCACCTGAGTGGCCGAGCAGGTCGCGCACGAACCGATCGAGGCGCCGCTGGGAGCGCGCTTCCGGTCCGCGTTGGCCGATCACCCGCGGGCGCGCGTCGCGCGCTCACGCCCCGGGCTTCCGACGCCCGTTGCCTCGGTGCAGTGGCTGTAGCGACCTGGCGTCAGCGCAGGTCGGCGACGCGGGTGAGGGCCGCGCGCGCCCGTGAGCGTCGCTCCTCGTAGGCCGCGCCCGCGGCGAGCAGGACTGCGCCCGCGGCCCCGACGGCCAGCAGACCGGTGGACGGCAGGTGCGCGACCAACCGGCCGAGCGCCACCGCGGTCAGCGAGGCCGCGCCCACGACCAGCGGCGCCTGCACCTGCCAGCGGCCGCCGGCGATGGCGGTGACCGTGGCGGCCAGGACCACCAGCACCAGGCGGGTCACGTCCGGCCCGGTCGCCGCCAGCCACACCGACGGGACGAAGGCGACCACCAGCCCCGGGCCCCACGCCGGCCACGAGGCCCCGGTGGCCAGCCGCCGGCCCGAGTACAGCCACAGCACCGTCGCGGCCGGCAGCGTGTAGGCCTCCGGCACGCCGACGCCGGCCTGCCCCGCGGCCGTCCAGGCCGCCAGCACCAGCGCGACGCACCCCACGGCCCGGACCGGAGCCCGGTCGGTCACCGAGCCGGAGGCGACGAAGGCCGCACCGACCACGGCGAGCCCCACGGCGAGGCCGGACAGCCCCGAGGCGCGCGCCAGCTCGGCGAGCCCGGCGACGGCGACCGCGGCCGTCGTCCAGGTCAGCGGCAGCTCCGACCGGTGCCCCCGCAGCGCGGTCGCGCTGCCGACGGCGAGCAGGACCAGCACGACCAGCAGCCAGCCGGCCGCTGACGGCCCGAGGGTGCCGTCGGCGTCGGCCAGCAGCACGGCGGCGGCCAGGCAGCCCACCGCGACCGGCAGCGCCCCGGGGCGGTCGGTCGGCTGCCGGGCGGCGACCACGACCGCCGGCGCCGCGGCGGAGGCGAGCAGGGCGGCCAGCGCCGACCAGTGCCCCGACCCGAGCAGCTGCACGACGGCCGTGCCGGTGAGCACCCCGGCGGTGGCGAGACCGGTGGGGCGCAGCAGGGCGGCGGGTTCCGGGGAGGCCACCGCACCGATCACCGCCGCGAGCGCGAGCCCCAGGTACCCGCTGGTCATCACCCCGACCAGCCCGGCCGCCTGCAGCACCCCCGAGACGGCCGCTCCGGCCACCAGCCCGGCGAGCACCGGAGCGGCCGGCCGGGGACCGAGCATCGACCGCAGGCCCCGGCGGCGGCGCAGGGCCAGCAGCGCCCCGGCCGCCAGGAGCATCAGTGCGGCCGGGGCCAGGGCCGTGCTCACCGACTCCGTCGTCCAGACCACGGCGGCGCCCTCGACCACCCCGGTCGACCACCAGGCCGCGGCCGTCACCAGGGTGACCACCGCGACGGCGCGCCGCGCGGCGAACGTGACCGCGAGCCCGGCGACGGCGGTGGCCAGCACGGCGGTCGCGTGCGGGGCCAGTGACAGGCCGGACCCGGTGAGCGCGCTCAGCACTGCGCCCTGTCCGGCTCCCCAGGCCGCGATCGGCCAGGTGAGGGTCGTCCGGCCGATCAGGCCGACGACGGCGAACACCGCGGCGAGCAGGGCGAGCAGCACCCCGGTCGGGCCACCGGGGCCATCCCCGGCCGACCACGCGCCCACCGCGGCGAGCACCACCGCGGCAGAGGCGAGCGCCTCCTCGCTGCTGCGCAGGCCCCGGCGCCCGGCCCGCAGCGAGCCCAGCGTCGCGACGACGGTCAGCAGGGTGACCACGAGCAGGCCCGGGACCGAGCCGGCGTCAGTGAGCGACGCCGCGCCGGCGGCCACCACGGCCACCGCGCCGGCGCCCAGGAGCACCTGCTGCGGGGCGACGTCCCCGGTGCCGGTCTCCGCCGGGGCCGGGCGGGGCGGCAGGGGGCGCCCCAGCGGGGGTGGGTACTCGACCTCCGGCCTCGGCACGGTGGTCCTCCTCCCGCTGACGGCTGCCCTCACGCTACGGCGGCCGCCGCGGCGCGGCGGCCTGGACCGGGGGTGACGCCGAGGTCACCCGGGAATGGGGTCGGCGGATGGCGGTCGAGCGCCTACCATGGGATCAGTGATCACGACGACCGGCCTCGAGCTGCGCGCCGGCGCCCGGATCCTCATCAGCGACGCCGATCTGCGGGTCCAGCCCGGTGACCGCATCGGGCTGGTCGGGCGCAACGGTGCCGGCAAGACCACCACCCTCACCACCCTGGCCGGGGAGCGGGTGCCGCACGCCGGCAAGGTCGACGTGACCGGTGAGCTCGGGTACCTCCCGCAGGACCCCCGCAGCGGCGACCTGGACATCACCGCCAGCGACCGGGTGCTCTCCGGCCGCGGTCTCGACGTCCTCAAGGCCCAGCTGACCAAGGCGCAGGTCGCCATGGCCGAGCCGGCCGACGACGCCGAGCGTGACCGGGCGGTACGCCGCTACGGCCGGCTGGAGGACCAGTTCGCCGCCCTCGGCGGGTACGCCGCGGAGTCCGACGCGGCCCGCATCTGCACCAACCTCGGGCTCCCGGACCGGATCCTCGCCCAGCCGCTGCGCACCCTCTCCGGTGGCCAGCGTCGCCGGGTGGAGCTGGCCCGGATCCTGTTCTCCGACGCCGACACCCTGCTGCTCGACGAGCCGACCAACCACCTGGACGCCGACTCGATCACCTGGCTCAAGGGCTACCTGGCCAGCCACCGGGCCGGCCTCGTGGTGATCAGCCACGACGTCGAGCTGCTGGAGGCCGTGGTCAACAAGGTGTGGCACCTGGACGCCAACCGGGCCACCGTCGACATCTACAACCTCGGCTGGAAGCGGTACCTGGACGCCCGGGAGACCGACGAGCGCCGCCGCAAGTCCGAGCGGGCGAACGCCGAGAAGAAGATCGACGCGCTGACCAGCCAGGCGGACAAGATGCGCGCCAAGGCGACCAAGGCCAAGGCCGCGCAGAGCATGGACAAGCGCGCCGCCCGGCTGGCCGCCGGCCTGGCCGAGGTGCGGGTGCAGGACAAGGTCGCCAAGCTCCGCTTCCCAACCCCGGCACCCTGCGGGAAGACCCCGCTCACCGCCGAGGGGATCAGCAAGAGCTACGGCTCGCTGGAGATCTTCACCGGCGTCGACCTGGCGATCGACCGGGGCACCCGGGTCGTGGTGCTCGGCTTCAACGGCGCGGGCAAGACCACCCTGCTGCGGATGCTGGCCGGCACCGAGACGCCGGACACCGGCGAGGTGAAGGCCGGGCACGGGCTCCGGGTGGGCTACTACGCCCAGGAGCACGAGACGCTGGACATGGACCGCACGCTGCTGGAGAACATGCGCTCGGCGGCCCCGGACAGCACCGACACCGAGCTGCGCCGCATCCTGGGCGCGTTCCTCTTCTCCGGCGAGGCGGTCGACCAGCGCACCGGCACGCTCTCCGGTGGCGAGCGCACCCGGCTGGCCATGGCCACCCTCGTCGTCTCCGGCGCCAACGTGCTGCTGCTGGACGAGCCGACCAACAACCTCGACCCGGCCAGCCGGGAGCAGGTGCTCGAGGCGCTGCGCACCTACGGCGGCGCGATCGTGCTAGTCACGCACGACGAGGGTGCGGTGCGGGCGCTGAACCCGGACAAGGTGATCATCCTGCCCGACGGCACGGAGGACACCTGGAGCGAGGACCTCGCCGACCTGGTCTCGCTGGCCTGACGACAGCCGCAGGAGCATCGCAGGGAGCGCCGGCGACCGAGGAGCGGACTGCGGCGCGGAGTCAGGCCGGGGTGTCGCGCCTGACGACAGCCGCGGGACCATCGCAGGGAGCGCCGGCGACCGAGGAGCGGACTGCGGCGCGGAGTCGGGCCGGGGGTCTCGCTGGCGTAACGGTCGCACCGCTCTCCGGGCCGACGCCCCAGCCCTGACCTGCGCGGCTGCCGAACTCGGACGCACGCGTTCTTGTTGCGGTGGCCGACCTCCGTCGGGTGGGTGATCATCGGTGCTGGGACGCCGAGGTCATCGGGACACGGCGCCGGGGGATCAGCGGGAGACCACCGACGGCGTCGGCGGGCTCCTGACACGGAGGGGAGTCATGGCCGACTCGAGCACTGCGGACCTGAGCAAGGGCAAGCGCATCACCGGCGACGACCGGAGTTCGCTCGCCGACGAGCTGCGCGCCCGGTACGACGGCGGGGAGAGCATCCGGTCGCTGGCCAGCTCCACCAACCGCTCCTACGGGTTCGTGCACCGGCTGCTCTCGGAGTCGGGGGCCACGCTGCGTGGCCGGGGTGGCGCCAACCGGAACGCGAAGAAGTCTGCGTGACGTCGGCCCCGGTTGCCGGGGCCGACGCCGGCGGGTGGGTGCGGACGGCGCGCGACGGCGCCGTCCTCACCGTCACCCTCGACCGCGCCGACCAGCTGAACGCGCAGACGCCGGCCACCTGGGCCGCCCTGCGCGCGGTGGGGGAGTCCCTGGACGACGCCGTGCGGGTGGTGGTCGTGCGCGGTGCCGGCCGGTCCTTCTCCGCCGGGCTGGACCGCACCCTGTTCGACCCGTCGGCCGCCACGGGCGGCGGGCTGGGGGAGCTGGCGGCCCTGCCGGCGGAGGTCGCCCAGGACCGGATCCGCGGCTACCAGGCCGGGTTCCGCTGGCTGCGCTCGCCCGGGATCGTCTCGGTCGCCGCCGTCCAGGGCCACGCGATCGGCGCCGGCGCCCAGCTGGCGCTCGCCTGCGACCTGCGGGTGGTCACCGACGACGCGCAGCTGCGGCTGCCGGAGGCGAGCCTGGGACTGGTGCCCGACCTCACCGGCACCAGCACCCTCGTCGAGCTGGTCGGGTACAGCCGGGCGGTGGAGATCTGCCTGACCGGGCGGTCGGTGGGCGCGGCCGAGGCGGTGGCCACCGGGCTCGCCAACGTCGCCGTCCCGGCCGAGCAGCTGGACGCGACGGTGAGCGACCTGGTCGCGGCGCTGGTGGCGCCGGACGCCGGGGCCGCGCGGGAGACGCTGGCGCTGCTGCGCTCGGCGGTCCGCAACGGCCCCGAGGTGCAGGACGCCGCCGAGCGGGCGGCCCAGGTGCGCCGGCTGGGTGCGCTCGCCGCCCGCTGAGCGACCAAACCGCCGGCAAGGCGGAGGGGTGATGTGCAGCGCGGGCGGAGAGGGCCCTTCGTCGGACGCCCGCTCCGGAACAAGCACAGCCGCGCGCCTGTTGCCCGGCTTGATCACGCCGTCACAGCACGGAAGGCGGTGCCGCGGTGGACGGCTCGATGACCTCCATGGCCGCGATGCGGTCGTTCAGCCGGGACTCCTCGGTCACCGCCCGGGAGATCCCGAAGGGCACGGTGCGGCGGATCCTCGCCATCGCCGGGCCCTACCGGCGCGAGCTGATCGCCTTCCTCGCGCTCGTCGTCTTCTCGGCGGTGATCGGCGTCGTCAACCCGCTGCTGGCCGGGGACATCGTCAACCGGATCGCCGGGCTGGAGGGCACCGCCGGCGGCGTCGTCCGGATCGCACTGGTCATCGCCGGCCTGGCGGTGCTGGACGCCGGCAGCTCGCTGGCCCAGCGCTGGTACTCCGCGAGGATCGGCGAGGGCGTCATCTACGACCTGCGCAGCCGGGTCTTCGGCCACGTGCAGCGCATGCCGGTCGCCTTCTTCACCCGCACCCAGACGGGCGCACTGGTCAGCCGGCTGAACAACGACGTCATCGGCGCGCAGCGGGCGTTCACCTCCACGCTCTCCGGCGTCGTCTCCAACGTGATCGCCCTGGTGCTCACCGCCGGCGTCATGCTGACGTTGTCCTGGCAGATCACGCTGCTGTCGATCGCCATGGTGCCGCTGTTCGTGGTTCCCGCCCAGCGGGTCGGGAAGCGGCTGCAGTCGATCACCCGGGAGTCCTACGAGCTCAACGCGTCGATGAACGCCACGATGAGCGAGCGGTTCAACGTGGCCGGTGCCCTGCTGGTGAAGCTGTTCGGCCGCCCCGAGGTCGAGGCGGAGTCGTTCCGCGGCCGGGCGGCCCGGGTGCGCGACATCGGCGTGCTGTCGGCGATGTACGGGCGGGCGTTCTTCACCGCCCTCACCCTGGTCGCCGCCCTGGCGACCGCCCTGGTCTACGGGCTGGGTGGCTGGCTGGCGTTCACCGGCTCGCTGTCCGCCGGCGACGTCGTCGCCCTCGCCCTGCTGCTCACCCGGCTCTACGGCCCGCTGACCGCGCTGGCCAACGTGCGGGTCGACGTGATGAGCGCGCTGGTCAGCTTCGACCGGGTGTTCGAGGTGCTCGACCTGCAGCCGATGGTCGCCGAGGCGCCGGACGCCGTACCGGTTCCCGCCGACGACCGCTCGGTCGAGTTCGACCGGGTCTCCTTCCGCTACCCGGCGGCCGCGGACGTGTCGCTGGCGTCGCTCGAGGACGTCGCCGTACCCGAGCACGGTGCCTCGGCGGAGGTGCTGCACGAGGTGTCGTTCCGGGCCGAGCCGGGGCAGCTGGTCGCCCTGGTGGGCAGCTCCGGGGCAGGGAAGTCGACGATCGCCGCGCTGGTCTCCCGGCTCTACGACGTCACCGGCGGCGCGGTGCGGGTCGGCGGGGTCGACGTCCGGCAGGCCACCAGCGACTCGCTGCGCGACGCGATCGGCGTCGTCAGCCAGGACGCGCACCTGTTCCACGACACCATCGGCGCGAACCTCCGGTACGCCAAGCCGGACGCGACCGAGGAGGAGCTGTGGTCGGCGCTCACCGGGGCGCGGATCGCGGCGCTGGTGCACTCGCTGCCCGACGGGCTGGACACCGTGGTCGGTGACCGCGGCTACCGGATGTCGGGCGGGGAGAAGCAGCGGCTGGCGATCGCCCGGGTGCTGCTCAAGGCGCCGGGCATCGTGATCCTGGACGAGGCGACCGCCCACCTGGACAGCGAGTCCGAGGTCGCCGTCCAGCGCGCGCTGGACACCGCGCTGGCCGGCCGGACGTCGCTGGTCATCGCCCACCGGCTGTCCACCATCCGGAACGCCGACCAGATCCTGGTGGTCGACGAGGGGCGGATCGTCCAGCGCGGCACCCACTCCGAGCTGCTCGCGGCCGGCGGGCACTACGCCGACCTGTACCGGACGCAGTTCGCCGACGGCGGGCCGCGAACCGTGGAGGTCGGGTGACGACTAGCGTCACTCCTGAACCACGTGCACCACGTCCCAGGAGTTGAGCGTTGAGCGCAGGCCAT
This sequence comes from Modestobacter sp. SYSU DS0657, assembly GCF_054050925.1. Taxonomy (NCBI): domain Bacteria; kingdom Bacillati; phylum Actinomycetota; class Actinomycetes; order Geodermatophilales; family Geodermatophilaceae; genus Modestobacter; species Modestobacter sp. SYSU DS0657. The sequence continues at coordinate 27,330 of NZ_JBJHAG010000035.1, forward strand.
CCCCACGACACCCAGATCCGGGCTCTCTACGCCCGCTTCCTGGCCGGGTGGAACCAGCGCAGCGGCGCCACGGTCTCCTCGGTCTTCGCCGACGACGGCGACCTCATCGAGCTCGACGGCACGATCCACAGCGGCCGGCTGCAGATCGCGTCGGACATGCGGCGGCTGTTCGCCGAACGGGCCACCCCGACGTTCGTCGGGGTCGTCCGCTCGCTGCGCCCGCTCGGTGACCACATGGCGGTGCTGTACGCGGTCGCGGGCATGGTGCCGCCCGGCGCCCAGGCGCTGGAGCCGTCGCTGCACACCGTGCACTCCCTGGTCGCCGCCGAGGAGCACGGCCGCTGGCGGATCGCCGTCCTGCAGAGCACCCCGGCCCGGTACGGCGGCCGCGCCGACGTGATCGCCGCCCTCACCGCGGAGCTGGAGGCGGCCCGGCAGGGGGGCTCCGCGTGACGGTGCTGACGTCGGTCGCCGACCTCCTGCACGATCCGGCGCCGGTGCTGCTCGACGTGCGCTGGCAGCTGGGATCGGACACCGGCCGGGACGAGTACCTGGCCGGTCACCTGCCGGGTGCGGTCTTCGTCGACCTGGACACCGAGCTCTCCGGGCCGCCGTCGCCCGAGGCCGGCCGGCACCCGCTGCCGTCGGTGCAGTCGCTGCAGTCAGCCGCGCGGCGGTGGGGGATCTCCGCCGGCTCGCGGGTGGTCGTCTACGACGCCGGACCGGGCCTGGCCGCCGCCCGGGCCTGGTGGCTGCTGCGCTGGGCCGGCCTGACCGAGGTCACCCTGCTGGACGGCGGGCTGGCGGCCTGGACCGCGGCCGGCGGCCCGGTCGAGGTCGGCGACGTCGTGCCGGCGCCCGGGGACGTCACCCTCGCCGGCGGCGGGATGCCGGTGGTCACCATCGACGAGGCGGCGGCCCTGCCGGGCGAGGGAGTCCTGCTGGACGCCCGGGCCGGCGAGCGCTTCCGCGGCGAGGTCGAGCCCATCGACCCGCGCGCCGGCCACGTGCCCGGGGCGGTCAGCGCGCCCACGACCGAGAACGTCGGGGACGACGGCCGGTTCGTTGCAGCCGCTGTACTGAAGGAGCGGTTCGCCCGGCTCGGCGTCACGCCGGGCACCCGGGTCGGCGTCTACTGCGGATCCGGCATCACCGCCGCGCACGAGGTGGCCGCGCTGGCGCACGCCGGCGTCGAGGCGGCGCTGTGGCCGGGCTCGTGGTCGCAGTGGTCGAACGACCACGCCCGGCCGGTCGCCACCGGCGGCTGACCGTTCCGCCGGGCCACGGCCATACTCGGCGGGTGCAGACCGACACCTCACGGGCCGCCGGGAGTCTGCTGCTCGCGGTCCTGTCCGGGGCCGCGCACCTGACGGTCGGCTACTTCTACCTGACCAGCGGTCTGGCGGTCCCGCTGTACGCGCTGCTGCCGCTCTGGCTGCTCTGGCTGGCGCTCGCGGCGTGGCTGATCCGGTTGGCTGCTGCCCGGTCGTGGTGGACGCCGCTGGTGCCGCTGGCCGCCGCCGCGCTGCTCGTGCTGTCGCTCGTGGTGGGTGACGCGTTCCTGGGCTGGCAGGCCTGAGTCCTCCGGCGGGTGTGGCGAAACCGCTAACCTGCGCGCGTGATGATGACCGCCGTCATCGGTGTGACGCTGCTCGCCGGGCTGGCCGTCTTCCAGAGCGCCCTGATCGCGGGGGCCCCGCTCGGCCGTTTCGCCTGGGGCGGGCAGCACGTCGTCCTGCCCCGGGGACTGCGGATCGGCAGCGCGGTGGCGATCGTGCTCTACGGGGTGATCGCCCTGTTCGTCCTGCAGGCGGCCGGCGCCCTCTCGGTGGTCCCGCGCGCGGTGTCCGACGTCGTGATCTGGGTGCTGACGGGCTACTTCGTGCTGGGCGTGCTGATGAACGCCGCGTCCCGCAGCCGGCCGGAGCGGCTGGTGATGACCCCGGTCGCGCTCGCGCTGGCCGTCGTCTGCCTGCTGCTTGCCCTGCGCTGACCGGTCAGGCGGGGGTCAGGGCCGCGTCGTAGCGGTCGAGCAGGACGGCGGCGATCCGGTCGTCGGGCAGCAGTGGTGCTGTGACGCAATCCGCGCCCGCGCCCTGGAGCTTGTCGTGGAAGTGTCCCGGGGCCAGCAGATAGGCCGCGACCACCACCCGCTCCGCACCGGCCTTGCGTGCGGCGGCCACCGCATCGGGGACGGTCGGCTGGGCGGCCGAGCCGTAGCCGGTGGTCACCGGGCCCGCCCAGTCGCGCTGCAGCAGGTCGGCGGTGCTCTCCACGTCGGCCACCGAGCGCGGGTCGCTGGACCCGGCGGCGGCGAGCACGATCGCCGTCAGCGGGTCGCGCGGGTCGGCGCCGGCCTCGCGCAGCCGGTCGGTGAGCACGGCGGCCAGCCGCGGGTCCGGGCCGAGTGGCCGGGCCGCGACCGCCTGCGGGTGCGCCTCGACCGCGCCGGCGATGTCCACGTGCACGTGGTAGCCGCCGGACAGCAGCAGCGGGACGACGACCGCCGGGGTGCCGTCGTCGGCGAGGCCGCGGACCACGTCGACGACGGTGGGCGGCTGCACGTCGACGAACGCCGCGGTCGTCCGGACGCCCGGTCGCTGCGCCCGGGCCGCCAGCGCCAGCTCGGCGATGAGCCGCCGTCCGGTGGGGTTGCGGGTGCCGTGCGCGCAGGCGACCAGCACCGGCGGCGATTGCGCGCTCATGTACGTCTCCCGGTGGTCCGATAGGTGCTTCGTGGCGCAACTGCGCCCGGGTGGGGAGTCACAGCGCGCGGGTGACGCCGCCGTCGACGGCGAGCATCGTGCCGGTGACGTAGGAGGCGGCGGGGGAGAGGGCGAAGGCGGCGACCCGGCCGAACTCATCCGGCCGCCCCACCCGGCGCAGCGGGATCGATGCCTCCGTGCGGGCCCGGGCCGCGGCGGGGTCGCCGGAGGCGGCTTCGACCTCGGTGACCCGGTCGGTGGCGATGGTGCCCGGCAGCAGGCCGAACACCCGGATCCCGCGGGGGCCGAGCTCGTCGGCGAGCGCCTTCGCGGTCATCGCCAGCCCCGGCCGCAGCCCGTTGGAGATCGCCAGGTGGCCGATCGGCTGGCGCACCGACGTCGACAGCACGAAGCCGATCGCCGCACCCTCGGCCAGGTGCGGCACCAGCGCCCGGACCAGCCGCAGCGGGCCCAGCAGCACGCTGTCCACACCTGCGCGCCAGGCCTCCTCGCCGACCTCCAGCACGGAGCCCGGCGCCGGCCCGCCCACCGAGATCAGCGCGCCGTCGACCCGGCCCAGCCGGTCCAGGGCGGCGCCGACCAGCGCCTCGGCGGCATCGGGCCCGGCCAGGTCGGCCGGGACGCCGAACGCCGCCGGCCCTCCACCCAGAGAGGACACGGCGGCGTCCACGGACCCGGCGCTGCGGGAGCTGATCAGCACCCGGGCGCCGTCGTCGACCAGGGCACGGGCGGTCGCGAACCCCAGCCCCCGGCTCGCGCCGGTGAGCAGGATCCCGCGACCGCCCAGCCCCAGGTCCATGCGGAGGTCAGCCCCGGTCGGTCAGGCGTTGCCGGTCAGGCGTTGCGCAGCGACCGGAGGACGTACTGCATGATCCCGCCGTTGCGGTAGTAGTTCGCCTCACCGGGGGTGTCGATCCGGACGCGGGCGTCGAACTCGACGTCCCCGGCCTGCACCTTCACCGTGCGCGGGATCGAGCCGTCGTTCAGCTCGGTGATCCCGGTGATGGTGAACTCCTCGTCGCCGGTCAGGCCCAGCGACTCCCGGTTCTGGCCCTCCGGGAACTGCAGCGGCAGCACGCCCATGCCGATCAGGTTCGACCGGTGGATGCGCTCGTAGCTCTCGGCGATGACCGCCTTGACGCCCAGCAGCGCCGTCCCCTTGGCCGCCCAGTCGCGCGACGAGCCGGAGCCGTACTCCTTGCCGGCCAGCACCACCAGCGGGATGCCCTGCGCCTGGTAGGCCTGGGAGGCGTCGTAGATCGACGTCGTCTCGCCGGTCAGGTGGTTCTTGGTGACGCCACCCTCGGTGCCCGGCACCAGCTGGTTGCGCAGCCGGATGTTGGCGAACGTGCCGCGGATCATCACCTCGTGGTTCCCGCGACGGGACCCGTAGGAGTTGAAGTCGCGGCGCTCGATGCCGTGCTCCTGCAGGTACCGGCCCGCCGGGGAGTCGGCCTTGATGGAGCCGGCCGGCGAGATGTGGTCGGTGGTGACCGAGTCGCCGAGGACGGCGAGGGTGCGGGCACCGGTGATGTCCTGCACCGGGGTCGGCTCGGCCGGCATGCCGTCGAAGTACGGGGGCTTCCGGACGTAGGTGCTCTCCGCGTCCCAGGCGAAGGTGTCACCGGTCGGCGTGGGCAGGTTCTGCCACTGCTCGGTGCCGGCGAACACGTCCTGGTAGCTGTCACCGAACTGCTCGGCCGAGACGGCCTCGTCGATGACCCGCTGCACCTCGTGCGGGGAGGGCCAGATGTCGCGCAGGTAGACGTCCTGCCCGTCGGTGCCCTTGCCCAGCGGCTCCGTCGTCAGGTCCAGGTCCATCGTCCCGGCGAGCGCGTAGGCGATCACCAGCGGCGGGGACGCCAGGTAGTTCATCTTGACGTCGGGGTTGATCCGGCCCTCGAAGTTGCGGTTGCCCGAGAGCACCGAGACGACGGCGAGGTCGGCCTCGTTGACCGCCTTGCTGACCGGCTCCGGCAGCGGACCGGAGTTGCCGATGCAGGTGGTGCAGCCGTAGCCGACCAGGTAGAAGCCGAGCTTCTCCAGGTACGGGGTGAGCTGGGCCTTCTCGTAGTAGTCGGTGACGACCTTCGACCCCGGCGCCAGCGTGGTCTTCACCCACGGCTTGCTGGTCAGGCCGAGCTCGACGGCCTTCTTGGCCAGCAGCGCGGCGCCGATCATGACCGACGGGTTCGAGGTGTTGGTGCAGGAGGTGATCGCGGCGATCACCACGTGCCCGTGGTCGACGAAGGTCTCGGTGCCGTCCTCCATCACGACCTTGGTCGGCTTGCTCGGCCGATCGGGGAGGACGTCGCCGTGCACGAACGGGTGCGGCTTGCCCTGCTCGGTGCTCTCCGACCCCGGGGCCGGCGGGTCGCTGGCCGGGAACGACTCGGCCGAGGCCTCGTCGGCGGGGGAGACCACGCCGTAGGGCTTCTCGTTGGACGGGACACCCGGCTTGCGGTCCTCGCCGCCCACCTCGTCGTCGGCGACGTAGGCCGGCAGCGCCTCGCGCCACGCCTGCTTGGCGTCGGTCATCGCGACCCGGTCCTGCGGGCGCTTCGGGCCGGCGATGGAGGGGACGACGGTGGAGAGGTCCAGCTCGAGGTACTCGGAGAAGGCCGGCTCGCGGGTGTCGTCGTGCCACAGGCCCTGGGCCTTGGCGTAGGCCTCGACCAGCGCGATCTGCTCGGCCGAGCGGCCGGTCAGCTTCAGGTAGGTGATCGTCTCGCCGTCGATCGGGAAGATCGCCGCGGTCGAGCCGAACTCCGGGCTCATGTTGCCGATCGTGGCCCGGTTGGCCAGCGGGACGGCGGAGACGCCGGCGCCGTAGAACTCGACGAACTTCCCGACCACGCCGTGCTGGCGCAGCATCTCGGTGATGGTGAGCACCAGGTCGGTGGCGGTCGCGCCGTCGGGCAGCTCGCCGGTCAGCTTGAAGCCGACCACGCGGGGGATGAGCATCGACACGGGCTGGCCGAGCATGGCCGCCTCGGCCTCGATGCCGCCGACGCCCCAGCCGAGCACGCCCAGGCCGTTGACCATGGTGGTGTGGCTGTCGGTGCCCACGCAGGTGTCCGGGTAGGCGACGACGCGGTCACCCTCGGGGCGGGGGAAGACGACGCGGGCCAGGTGCTCGATGTTGACCTGGTGCACGATGCCGGTGCCCGGGGGGACGACCTTGAAGTCGTCGAAGGCACCCTGGCCCCAGCGGAGGAACTGGTAGCGCTCGCCGTTGCGCTGGTACTCGATCTCGACGTTGCGCCCGAAGGACTCCGGGGTGCCGAAGACGTCGGCGATGACGGAGTGGTCGATGACCAGCTCGGCCGGCGCGAGCGGGTTGATCTTCTGCGGGTCGCCGCCGAGGTCGGCCATCGCCTCGCGCATGGTGGCGAGGTCGACGATGCACGGGACGCCGGTGAAGTCCTGCATCACCACGCGGGCCGGGGTGAACTGGATCTCCTGGTCGGGCTCCGCGTTCGGGTCCCAGTTGGCCAGGGCACGGATGTGGTCGGCGGTGATGTTCGCGCCGTCCTCGGTGCGGAGGAGGTTCTCCAGCAGGACCTTCAGGCTGAAGGGGAGCTTCTCGCTGCCCTCCACCGCGTCGAGCCGGAAGATGTCGTACTCGGTGCCGTCGACGTCGAGTGTCGAGCGGGCTCCGAAGCTGTCCTTGCTGGCTGCCACTGCTTGCGCCTCACCCTCGCTGGTCCTGCGCGCGTTGTACTGCGCCTCGATGTGCCACCCGTCATCTTCCCAGGCCATCGCGGCGGATGCGGAGCAAGGCCACCCTTCCCTCACCCTCGGTGAGGGGTTCGCCGCGTGGTGGCCGGACGAGCGGGCTCCTACCGTGGGACGGCGTGACCGTGCCCGAGCCCCTCCCGGACTGGCTGACCGGCGCCCGGCGGGTGTGCGTCCTGACCGGTGCCGGGATCTCCACCGACAGCGGCATCCCCGACTACCGGGGGCCCGACGGCGTCTGGACGCGGGATCCCGAGGCGGAGAAGCTGGTCACGCTCTCGTACTACCTGCGCGACCCGGAGATCCGCCGCCGGTCCTGGCAGCTGCGTCGGGAGCTGGCGACGGCGCAGGTCTCCCCGAACGCGGGGCACGACGCGCTCGTCGGCCTGGCGGGTCGGGGCCGGCTGCGTGCGCTGCTCACGCAGAACATCGACGGCCTCCACCAGGCCGCCGGGTCCACCGACGTGCTGGAGCTGCACGGCACGGTCCACGAGGTGGTCTGCACCGCCTGCGGCGCGCGCACGCCGACGACGGTGGTGCTCGCCCGGGTCGATGCCGGCGAGGCCGACCCGGCCTGCCCGCGGTGCGGGGGAGTGCTCAAGACCGCCACGGTCTACTTCGGTGAGCCCCTGGAAGCCGCGGTCCTCGACGCCGCGGCGGCGGCCGCGGCGGACTGCGACCTCTTCCTGGCCGTGGGCACCTCGCTCGGCGTGCACCCGGCGGCCGGGCTGGTGGAGGTGGCCGCCGCGCACGGCGCCCGGGTCGTGATCGTGAACGCCCAGCCGACGCCCTACGACGGCCTGGCCGACCTCGTCGTCCGGGAGCCGATCAGCGAGGCCCTGCCCCGGCTGCTGGCCGGCTGACCCGGCGCTGGGCCGTCCTGGCTCACCGTGCGTGCTCCTGGCTCAGCGCAGACGGTGAGCCAGGAGCACGCACGATCAGCCTTCCTGATCCCGGGAGGGCACGCCGGGGACCAGGTCGGGGTGCGCTCAGATGAGGTCGGGTTCCATCGTGCGGCGCACGGTGCGCGGGTCGACGGTGCTCACCGACGGTGCGCCGAGGGCGCGGCTGATCCCGCGGGCGGTGGCGGCCAGCACCGGGATGAGCGCGTGGCTCTTCACCGTCTCGCGCTGCACGGTCACCCCGAGCGAGGCGACCACCTCGTCGCCCGGGCCGCGGACCGGGACGGCCAGGGCCAGCGCCCCGGCGGGCGGCAGGTGGTTCTCCGCGATCGCGACGCCGGTGCGCCGGACCTCGGCGAGCACCCGGCGGAGCTTGTCGACGTCGGTGATGGTGTTGGCGGTGTACCGGCGCAGCGGGCTCGCGAGCACCTCGCGCTGGACCTCCGGGTCGGCGTAGGCCAGCAGCACCTGGCCGGTGCCGGTGGCGTGCAGCGGCCAGCGCCCGCCGAGCCGGGAGAGCACCCGGATCGCGCCGCGGGCGCGCAGCGCCTCCACGTAGACCACGTCGTGGCCGTCGCGGACCGCGAGGTGGATGTTGGCCCGGGTGGCGTGGTGCAGGTCGTCGAGGAAGGGCAGCGCCAGCTCGCGCAGCTGCAGCCCCTGCGGCGCCAGGGCACCCAGCTCGAGCAGGCGCAGGCCGATGGCGTAGCGGCCGTCGGGCCCGCGCTCCAGGGCGCCCCACTGGCGCAGCTCGCCGACCAGCCGGTGGGTGGTGGTCAGCGAGAGCCCGGTGCGGCGGCTGATGTCGGACAGCGAGAGGGAGGCGTGCTCCGGGCCGAAGGCGGCGAGCACCGCGAGGGTGCGGCCGGCGGCGGTGGCCGGTGAGGCGGGGGCGGCGCTCCCCGGGGCGGTGCCGCCCGTGGCTGACGGGCGGCTGGGGCGGCGGGCCCCGTCGGTGGCGGTCGAGTGCAGCGGCATCGTTGCCGGCATGTCGTCCTCCTGGCTCGGACCGGGGTGGGCAGACCGGCGGGTGACTGGTGGCGGTGATCACAATCTCCGGCCGTTCCAGGGTGCTTGTCAAGCACCGCCGATCGGACGGCGCTTCCGCCGGGGGGAAGCCATCTCGCTCCGCCGACGGCGCCCGGACCACGATCATCCACAGGGCTGAGGTGACCCCGGTCACCCGCCAGACCGCGGCCCGCCCGGTCGCCCCGACGTCCTCGGGGTGGCCGGCGGAGCTCCACCCGAGGAGGACCGTCCGATGTCCCGTCAGAGGCAGCAGCGCCGCCGCCCCGCCCCGCGCCCCGTCTGCGTGAGGGTGGCGTGATGGCCACCCTCGCCGACGTCCTGGACCCCACCGGCCTGAGCGCGGTGCGGGTGTCCAGCAGCTCGCTCGCGCCCCGCCGCACCGACCTGGCCGGCGCCCGCATCGGGCTGCTGGAGAACACCAAGCACAACGCCGCCCTGCTGCTGGACGAGATCGCCGGCCATCTGGAGCGCGAGCGGGGTGCTTCCACCGTGCTGCGCCGCACCAAGACGGCGTTCGCGCTGCCGATGCCCGCGGAGCTGCTCGAGGAGCTCACCCGCGAGTGCGACGTCGTCCTGGTCGGGGTCGGGGACTGCGGGTCGTGCAGCGCCTCGGCCGTCGCCGACGGGATCGCCCTGGAGCGCGCCGGCGTGCCGACGGCGGTGATCTGCTCCGACGCGTTCACCGCGACCGCCAGCGGCATGGCCGAGGTGCAGGGCGACCCGGACTACGCCTACCTGACCACCCCGCACCCGGTGGCGATCCTCACCCCGGAGGCGGTCGCCGAGCGGGCTGCCGGGCTGGTGCCGGAGGTGGTCGCCACGGTGACCGCCGCCGACGGCGCCGCGGAGCTGCGCGGGCGCGCCTCGTGACCGCGGTCGAGCCCCGCCCCGCCGTCGACGCCGACCCGGACGCCGCACGGCTGGCGATCGAGCACTGCTACGAGCAGGGCTGGTCCGACGGGCTGCCGCTGGTGCCGGCCACCCGGCCGCTGGTCGACGAGTTCCTCGCCACCGTCGACCGGGCCCCCGACGAGGTGATCGGGGAGATGCCGCACCTGCACCGCACCGTCACCGTCGAGCTGGCTGCGATCAACGCGGCCATGGCCGGCTGCCGGCCCGAGTACTTCCCGGTGGTGCTCGCCGCCTGGGCGGCGATCCAGCGCGACCGGTCGGCCACCGGGGGTGGCTGGCAGAGCACCAGCGGGCCCTCCCCGCTGCTGGTCGTCAACGGGCCGGTCCGCGCCGAGCTGGGCATCAACTCCGCCGGCGGGGTGTTCGGGCCCGGCTTCCGCGCGAACGCCACCATCCCCCGGGCGCTCGGGCTGATCGTGCGCAACGCCTTCGGCGTCGTCCCGCACGGCTTCGAGCAGGCGACCCAGGGGCTGCCCGGCCGTTGGCAGGTATGCCTGGGGGAGAACGAGGAGGAGAGCCCCTGGGAGCCGATGTCGGTCGAGGGCGGCGTGCCCGCCGGCACCAGCGCGGTCTCCGCGATGCTCACCCGCACCGTCGAGTACGTCGACAACCGGCACACCGCCGACCCCGAGCAGCTGCTGGCCGACTTCGCCGACACCATCTCCCGCAGCGGGGCGCTGATCTTCAAGCACGCCCCGGCCGGGATCGTCTTCTGCCCGGAGCACGCTCAGCTGCTCGCCGGCGCCGGGATGAGCCGGGCCGACGTCCGCGCCTGGCTGGTCGAGCGGTGCGGGCGCAGCAAGGCGGACCTCGCCCGGGTCGGCAAGGACGGCGTCGGCGACAACGGCGTCCGCTTCGCCGACGGCACCACCGCACCCGACGCCTTCGACCCCCTCTTCGCCGCCGCCGGCCCGGAGGTCCTGCCCATCGCCGTCGCCGGCGCCCGCAACGCGGGCATCTCGATGGTCGTCCGGGTCTTCTCCGGCTGGTCGGCCAGCTCGGTACCGGTCGAAGGCACCACCACCACCGCACAAGGGAGTGCCTCGTGACCCACCCGGCAGGAAACCAGCCCGACCCGTTGCAGGACCCGTTCGGCGCCGCCGGTGACCGCTGGATGACCGGCCGCACCGCGCTGGTCACCGGCGGCGGCCAGACCAGCACCGAGCAGCCCGGCGTCGGCTTCGCCATCAGCCGGGTGCTCGCCGCGCACGGTGCCCGGGTCGCCGTGCTCGACCGCGACCGGGCCGCCGCCCAGCGCACCGTCGACCGGATCGCCTCCGACGGCGGGGAGGCCGTGGTCGTCGTCGCCGACCTGCTGGACGACGACGACTGCCGCCGCGCCGTGGAGGAGACCGTGGCCGCGTTCGGCTCGGTCGACACGCTGGTGAACAACGTGGCCGTCGGCGACCGGGCCGGCGTCTTCGAGGTGACCCCCGAGCGGTTCCACCAGCTGATGGACCTCAACCTGACCACCGCCTGGCAGATGACCCGGCACGCCGCGCCCCGGCTGCCGCGCGGCGGGGCGATCGTGAACATCAGCTCGGTCGGCGTGCGCGCCCGCGGCCCGGCGATGGTCTACAACCTGGCCAAGGCCGGGCTGGAGAACCTCACCGTCGGCGCCGCCAACACCCTCGGTGACCAGGGAGTGCGGGTCAACTGCGTGCAGGTCGGCGCGATCTGGGGCGCCTTCGCCGCGGCCAACATGTCCGAGGAGATGCGCGAGATCCGCAAGGGCTTCTCCGCGCTGGGCACCGAGGGCACCCCCTGGGACATCGCGCAGGCGGTGCTCTTCCTGGCCAGTGACCACGCGCGCTGGGTGTCCGGGCAGATCCTCTCCGTCGACGGCGGCCCCGCGGTGGGCAAGCCACCCCGGCCCCGGTCCGTCGAGGTGCCCGCGACCGTGACCCCCGAGGCCGTCCCGGTGGCCGTCTCGGGAGCCCAGGCGTGAGCGCACCCCGGGTCGCGCTGGTCACCGGCTGCGGCAAGCCCGACGGCATGGGCCAGGCCATCGCCCGCCGGCTCGCCGCGTCCGGGCACGCCGTCGTCGTCACCGACCTGCAGCCGGCCGGCGTGCCCAACGCCCGGCAGGAGCAGCGCGGCGCCGGCTGGGGCGGGGTGGAGGCGCTGGCCGCGGAGATCACCGCCGCCGGCGGGGACGCCCTCGCCGCGCTCGGCGACGTCAGCGACCCCGGCGACGCCGCGGCCATGGTCGCCGCGGCGGTCGACCGGCACGGCCGGCTCGACGTCCTGGTCAACAACGCCGCCGCCCCGCAGGGCCCGGACCGGGCCGACGTCGCCGACGTGCCGATCGAGGTGTTCGACCGGGTCCTCGCGGTCAACCTGCGCGGCCCCTGGCTGATGAGCTCGGCCGCGGTGCCGGTCATGCGCGCGCAGCGGTCGGGCCGGATCGTGAACATCTCCTCGATGGCCGGGCTGACCGCCGCGCCGTTCTCCGGCGCCTACTCCGCCTCCAAGGCCGGGGTGATCGGGATGACCCGCGCGCTGGCGATGGACCTCGGGCCCTGGGGGATCACGGTCAACGCGCTCTGCCCCGGCCTGGTCGCCACCAGCCGGGCGTTCCTCTCCGCGGCACCGGACGCCGACGAGGCGGCGCTGATGGAGCAGCGCGGCCGCAACATCCCCGTCGGCCGACCCGGGCAGGCCGAGGACATCGCGGCCGCGGTCGCCTTCCTCGCCTCGCCGGAGGCCGGCTACATCACCGCCCAGGCCATCCCCATCGACGGCGGCGGGATGACGCCGTTCCCGCTGCGCCGTCCCGAGCCGGCCGTCCCGGCCGGTGGCTGACCCGATCCTGGAGGACCCGTGTCCCTGTTCGACGACATCGTCGACCCCACCCGCGGCCCGGCCGGCACCGTCAAGGGCCGGACGTCGCTCGCCGCCCGCCCCGGTGACCTCGCCGGGCTCCGGGTCGGTCTGCTGGTGAACACCAAGCGCAACGCCGAGGAGTTCGTGCAGGAGGTGGCCGCGCTGCTGGAGTCCCAGCACGGCGCCCGCATCGCGATCCAGCGGACGAAGCCGAGCATCGTGCACCCCGCGCCGGAGGAGATGCTCGCCGAGCTGCGGGCCGAGGCCGACGTCGTGGTCGTGGGGGTGGGTGACTGCGGCTCGTGCAGCGCCTCCGCCGTCGCCGACGGGCTGCAGCTGGAGGCCGCCGGCATCCCCGCCGTCGTCCTGGTCAGCGACGCCTTCCGGGTCAGCGCCGACGCGATGGCCGCCCTGCAGGGCACCGCCGGCTACGAGTACGTGACCACCCCGCACCCGGTGGCCAGCCTGTCCCGCGAGGGCGTGCGGGCCCGCGCCGAGCGCGCCGTCCCCGAGATCGTCACCCTGCTGACCCGGCCGGTCACGGCGGCCGCGTCGTGACCGCCGCCCCGGAGGCCCCCGCCGGCCTGCAGGTGGTGCGGCAGGCGATCGAGCACTGCCACGCGCAGGGCTGGACCGACGGGCTGCCCGTCGTGCCGGCCACCGCGGCCGACGTCGCGGAGTTCCTCGCCACCGTCGACCGCGACCCGGACGAGGTGATCGGCGCGCAGGAGCACCTGGACCGCCGGGTCACCGTCGCCCAGGCCGCGGTCAACGCGGTGATGGCCGGCTGCTTGCCCGAGTACTTCCCGCTCGTGCTCGCCGCCTGGGAGGCGGTCCGCGAGGAGCCGTCGTCCCGCGGGGGCGCGTGGCAGTCGACCAGCGGACCGGCGCCGCTGCTGGTGGTCAACGGGCCGATCCGCACCGAGCTCGGCGTCAACTGCGCCGGCGGCGTGCTGGGCCCGGGCTTCCGGGCCAACGCCACCGTCGGCCGGGCGCTCGGGCTGCTGGTGCGCAACGGTTACGGGATCAAGCCGCAGGAGCTGGAGCAGGCCACCCAGGGGGTGCCCGGCCGCTGGACGCTGTGCATCGGGGAGAACGAGGAGCTCTCCCCCTGGGAGCCGTTCAGCGTCGCCGGGGGAGTGCCGGCCGGCACCTCCGCGGTCTCCGCGATGCTCATCCGGGACGTCGAGTACGTCGACAACCGGCACACCGAGGACGTCGAGGCGCTGCTGCGCGACTTCGCCGACACCCTGGCCCGCACCGGCGCCTACCTGGGCATGAAGCACTCGACCGGCGGGCTGGTCCTGGGCCCGGAGCACGCGCAGGTGCTCGCCGCCGCCGGGTACTCGCGGGCCGACGTCCAGCAGTGGCTGTTCGAGCACGCCGTCCGCCCGCAGTCCGACCTGGTCGCCGCCGGCAAGGAGTCGCACGACGTCGACCCGGGTCCGGACCCGATGCCGATGCTGCCCTCGCCCGCGGAGATCCCGATCGTCGTCGCCGGCGCGGCCAACGCGGCCATCTCCGCGGTCTTCCGTCCCTTCGGCTGGGCCACCTGGTCCGGCCGCTCCGTCCCCGTCCCCGATTCCTGCCCGAGCCCCAGCCGTACCGAGGAGAGCGCCCCGTGACCGTCGACGAGAAGCAACTGGACCAGCTGCGGCAGACGCTGCAGGCCGACGACTACCGGCTCGACGTCGACGTGGCCGGCGACCGGGCCGACGTCCGGATCGTGGCCGGGCCGGACGCCTGCGAGGAGTGCCTGGTGCCCAAGCCGCTCATGCAGCAGATGCTCGCCCCGGTGCTCGGTGTCGACCCGGCCAGCATCGAGCTCACCTACCCGGTCGACGGGCACTGAGCGTGGAGGTCAGCCTCGAGGGCAAGGTCGCGCTGGTCACCGGCGTCGGACCGAACATCGGCAGCGGCATCGCGCTGGCGCTGTCCCGGTACGGCGCCAAGGTGGCGTGCAACGACGTCAACGACGACGTCATCAAGACCGCCATGGCGCGGATCGAGCGCAACGGCGGGGAGGCGATGGCCGCCCCCGGCGACGTCACCGACGAGGCCGCGGTGCAGGGCTACGTCGACGCCGTCCTGGAGCGGTGGGGCCGGATCGACATCCTGGTCAACAACGCCGCGATGCTCGGCGGCAAGGGCGTGCTCGACGAGGACGCCGGCACCTTCGAGCGGTCGATCAAGGTCTCCGGGCTCGGGTACTTCCTGAACACCAAGATCGTCGGCCGTGCGATGGCCGAGCGCGGGATCCGCGGGTCGATCGTGTGCATCTCCTCGTCCAACGGCTGGAACGGCTCGGCCGGGGTGATCGCGTACGCCTTCAACAAGGGCGGGGTGAACAACTTCGTCCGCGCCGCCGCGATGGACCTCGCGCCCTACGGCATCCGGGTCAACAGCTACACGCCGACCGCGCCGACCATCGACAACCCGGAGCTGCTCGCCGAGCTGGCCGAGCGGGGCATCCCCGCCGACATGCTCAACGCAGGCCGCAAGGGCGGCGGCGGTGGCGGCCTGGGGGGCGGTGCGGGGGAGGAGCCGTGGCGCCGTCCGGCGCGGTGGACCGGGGAGCGGCCGCCGCTGGTGCCGATGGGCAGCACCGGCACGCCGACCGACATCGGGCACGCCGTCGCCTGGCTGTGCTCGGACTACGCGCGGCTGATCACCGGCACCGACCTGGTCGTCGACGGGGGAGCGCGGGCGAAGAACTTCGCCTACTTCCCGGCCGACCCCGAGGAGCTCGCCGGCCCGGTGCCGCTGATCCCGCTGGACCAGACCCCCGCCGGCTGACCTGCCGCAGCCCGCGGGCGCACGAGAGGGGGGGGGGGGGGGGGGGGGGGGGGGGGGGGGGGGGGGGGGGGGGGGGGGGGGGGGGGGGGGGGGGGGGCGGGCGGGGGGGCCGGGGCGGGGGCGCGCGCGCGCGGGGCGGGGGGGG
>NZ_JBJHAG010000036.1:0-40332 GCF_054050925.1 Modestobacter sp. SYSU DS0657
ATCACCACCCCACCCCCCCCCCCCCCCCCCCCCCCCCCCCCCCCCCCCCCCCCCCCCCCCCCCCCCCCCCCCCCCCCCCCCCCCCCCCCCCCCCCCCCCCCACCTCCGGGAAATGCCGAAGGACCCGTTCCGGTCGACGGTCACTCGACCGGGACACCGCACCACCTCCGCGGCCACTGCCCCGCCCCCTTCCCCGGGCGAGGTGGTGGCCGCGGTGGCATTTCTGCCGGATGGGACACGAGTGTCGACATGGGGACCGTGGGGAAAGGTGACCGCCTTTTCCCGATAAGGATTGTGCGACACGGATCGGGAACCGGTACAGCGCGTTTCCGCAACCCCCACGATGTGCTCCGACGCCCTTCCCCCGTTGTTCTGGAGCTCGCCATGTCCGCATCTGCCACCCCGTCCCGTGACCGCTCCTGGTGGGGCGACCGCAGCGTCAAGACGAAGGTGCTGGCGACGGCCGGCATCGCCGGGGTGGCCGCGGCCGGCATCGGCATCATGGGCCTGCAGGCCCTGGGGGCGTCGGCCGACGCCGCCGACACCCTCTACGCCGACAACCTGGTCGGCGTGGCCGCCGTCTCCGAGATGGAGGCGCGGATCGGTGACCTGCGGGTGAACCTGCGTGACACCATCCTCGGCACCGACCAGGCGGCGGCGGTCGCCAACATCGACACGCTCGCCGACCGCTTCGCCGCGACGGCCCAGGCCTACACCACCGGCACCGAGGACGACCGGAAGCTGGAGCTGCTCGACCAGATCAAGTCCGACTTCAGCGACTACGTCGAGTTCCAGAAGAACGTGCTGGTGCCGCTCGCCCAGGCGGGTGACTACCAGGCCTGGATGGCGCAGAACGCGTCCGGTGGGACGCCGCCGGTGACGGCCGCGATCGCGGGCATCGGCGAGTTGGTCGACATGGAGTCGGCGGAGGCGGAGCAGGCCGCGGCGGACAACCGGGAGGCCTACGAGCAGCAGCGCACCGTCTCGCTGGTCCTCATCGTGGTGGGCGTGGCCGTCGCGCTGGGGCTGGGCTGGTTCGTCGCTGGCTCGATCGCCCGCTCGACCAATCGGGTGAAGGACGTCGCCGAAGGGCTGGCGGCCGGCGACCTCACCCGCAGCACCGGGCTCACCAGCTCCGACGAGCTGGGCCGGATGGGGGCCGCGCTGGACGCCGCGGTGGTGGAGCTGCGCTCGGTGATGGCCACGGTGGTGTCCTCGGCCGACGCGGTCGCCGCGTCGTCGGAGGAGCTGTCGGCGTCGTCGGCGCAGATCTCGGCGTCGGCGGAGGAGACCTCGGCGCAGTCCAACGTCGTCTCGTCGGCGGCGGAGGAGGTCAGCCGGAACGTGGGCACGGTGGCCGCGGGTGCGGAGCAGATGGGGGCCTCGATCCGGGAGATCAGCCAGAACGCGAACGAGGCCGCCCGGGTCGCCGCCCAGGCGGTCACGGAGGCCGAGGCCACCACGGCCACCGTGACCAAGCTGGGCGAGAGCTCGAAGGAGATCGGTGAGGTGGTGAAGGCGATCACCTCGATCGCGGAGCAGACGAACCTGCTGGCGCTCAACGCCACCATCGAGGCGGCCCGGGCCGGGGACGCGGGCAAGGGCTTCGCGGTCGTGGCGAACGAGGTGAAGGAGCTGGCGCAGGAGACGGCGCGGGCGACCGAGGACATCGCCCGCCGGGTGGAGGCGATCCAGGGCGACACCTCCGGTGCGGTGGCCGCGATCGGCCGCATCTCCGAGGTCATCGGCTCGATCAACGACTTCCAGCTGACCATCGCCTCGGCCGTGGAGGAGCAGACCGCGACGACGAACGAGATGTCGCGGTCGGTGCAGGAGGCCGCCGGCGGTTCCACGGAGATCGCCGCGAACATCACCGGGGTCTCCAGCGCGGCGTCCTCGACCACGCAGGCCCTGACCCAGACCCGGCAGGCGGTCGACGAGCTGTCCCGGATGGCCAGCGACCTGCGGGGGAGCGTCGCCCGCTTCACCTTCTGACCCACCGCATCGAATCCGGCCGCCCCGTCCACCCGGACGGGGCGGCCGTTGTCGTTCCCGGGCATCGCCCGTGCACGTTCGACCATTTCTGGTGTCGACAAGGGAACGTCGGTGACGGTCAGGTGGATTTCATGAAATCCATTCCACGACACACGCACCGGGCGCCCGAGACGAGCTCACCGACTGTTCATCCTGTGCATGACGCCACCGTCCTCTCCCAGGTCCGTGCGCTCCTCGTCGCCCCCGTGAACGAATTCTCAGGAGAAGCCTCATGTCCGCGAACCCACTGGCCCACACCGCATCGTGGTGGGGGGACCGAGGAGTGAAGACCAAGATCCTCGTGGCGGTGGCCGTTCCTGCCGCCGCCGCAGGCGTCATCGGGGTCCTCGGCATGCAGGCCATGTCCGAGGCCACCTCGAAGGCCGAGGTGCTGTACGAGAACAACTTGAGGGGTGTCGCCGCCGCCGGTGACATGAGCGACGCGATCAGCGAGATGCGCATCCTCGCCCGGGATGCGATCCTCGCGACCGGCCCGGCCGACGCTCAGGCCAACCTGGACCAGATGGACCCGCTGCGGGCGGAGTTCGACCAGCTCGCGAAGGCCTATGCGGCCGGTGGGCTGGGTGACGGTCGCCAGGTGGCCCACGACCACCTCGTGGCGACCGTCGACGAGTACGTGGCCTTCCAGCAGACCGTGTTGGCGCCGCTTGCGCTCGCCGGTGACGTCCAGGGCTGGATCGCTGCCAACGAGTCAGGGGGCACGCCGCTGGTCGAAGCCATGTCGGCGGACATCCGCGACCTGCAGGACCGCGAGGACGCCGCGGCGCAGGAGCGGTTCGAGGAGATCAGCTCGTCGGCCACCACCCAGGCGACGAGCTCGATGATCATCCTGGCGGTCGCACTCCTCGTCGCCATCGGGGTCGGGCTCGCTGTGGCGGTCGGCATCGCTCGGGCTGTCCGGAGGATGCAGGTCGTCACCACGGCTCTGGCCGCGGGGGACCTGACCGCGACCAGCGGGCTCACCACCCGCGACGAGATCGGCCGGATGGGGGCGTCGTTGGATGCGGCCGTGGACGGGCTGCGCTCGGTGATGGCCACGGTGGTGTCCTCGGCCGACGCGGTCGCCGCGTCGTCGGAGGAGCTGTCGGCGTCGTCGGCGCAGATCTCGGCGTCGGCGGAGGAGACCTCGGCGCAGTCCAACGTCGTCTCGTCGGCGGCGGAGGAGGTCAGCCGGAACGTGGGCACGGTGGCTGCGGGTGCCGAGCAGATGGGGGCGTCGATCCGGGAGATCAGCCAGAACGCGAACGAGGCCGCGCGGGTGGCCGCCCAGGCGGTGACCGAGGCGCAGTCGACGACCGAGACGGTGGAGAAGCTCGGCGTCAGCTCCAAGGAGATCGGTGAGGTGGTGAAGGCGATCACCTCGATCGCGGAGCAGACGAACCTGCTGGCGCTGAACGCCACCATCGAGGCGGCCCGGGCCGGGGACGCGGGCAAGGGCTTCGCGGTGGTCGCGAACGAGGTCAAGGAGCTGGCCCAGGAGACGGCGCGGGCGACCGAGGACATCGCCCGCCGGGTGGAGGCGATCCAGGGCGACACCTCCGGTGCGGTGGCCGCGATCGGCCGCATCTCCGAGGTCATCGGCTCGATCAACGACTTCCAGCTGACCATCGCCTCGGCCGTGGAGGAGCAGACCGCGACGACGAACGAGATGTCGCGGTCGGTGCAGGAGGCCGCCGGCGGTTCCACGGAGATCGCCGCGAACATCACCGGGGTCTCCACCGCGGCGTCCTCGACCACGCAGGCCCTGACCCAGACCCGGCAGGCGGTCGACGAGCTGTCCCGGATGGCCAGCGACCTGCGGGGGAGCGTCGCCCGCTTCACCTTCTGACCCACCGCATCGAATCCGGCCGCCCCGTCCACCCGGACGGGGCGGCCGTTCGTCGTTCCCGGGGCAGCACGACGGGGGACGGCGGACATTCCCGGGAATCGACATGGAGACGATCCGGCGAGGTCGCCCGCATTTCCGTCGGCCGTTGCGCCGACACGCACGGCGACTGCCGTCCCGCCTGTCCCAGCTGCAGCAGCATTTCCCTCGTGAGCGCGCGGGTCGCGCGAACCGGTCGTGTACATCGCGGGGAGCCATGGGTGGCGCCCAGCGCACCGGGACCGCACGTCCAGCACCGCACCGACGGACGCCGAGCGCGTTCCAGTCATCAGGAGCACCGCATGCAGACTGCCTCTTCTCGATCGCGTCGACTGGGCTGGCTCTTCGACCGGCCGATCGCCGTCAAGATCGGGGTCGTCGTCGCCCTGATGGGGCTCGTGGCGGCCCTCATCGCCACTCTGGCGGTCCGCGGGGTGCACGATCTCCGGGACGGTGAGCGGCGGCTGTACGAGGAGATCGTCCGGCCGATGGACACCCTGGGTGCGATACAGCGCAGCTTCCAGGGCGACCGGGTGCGGATCGTCTCCTACAACGTCGCGGACGCCGAGACGCGTGCGGCCCTGCGCGATTCCCTCGCCGAGCGCCGGGTCGAGCTCCAGCAGCTCATCGACGAGTACGACGGTCACCAGGCCGACGATGCGGCCTGGTCGGAGTTCACGTCCGCCGTCACCGAGTACTACGCCGAGGCGGACCGGCAGCTGGCCGCCATCGACGCCGGGGCGGCGCAGTCCTACGGGTTCAACGAGGAGAAGCCGCTGGCCAGTGCGGTCATGAACCCGTACGCGGCCGAGAGCGAGGCGGAGGCGGCCGCCGCCGCCCAGGAGGCTGCGGCGGGCGAGGAGCGCGCCGGGGAGGTCGCCGTGCAGGTGCTCCTCACCGCGACGCTCGGCATCGCCCTCGCCGCCGGCCTGGCGCTGCTCGTCGTCCGCCAGCTGAAGCGGACCGTCGTCTCGGTCCAGCGGTCGGTCGAGGCGCTGGCCACAGGTGACCTGACCGTCACCCCGGAGGCCGGGTCCTGCGACGAGATCGGCCGGATGGCGACCTCGCTGGCCGCGGCGCAGGAGAGCCTGCGGTCGGTGCTGGCCTCGGTGTCGGTGTCGGCGGATGCGGTGGCGGCGTCGTCGGAGGAGTTGTCGGCGTCGTCGGCGCAGATCTCGGCGTCGGCGGAGGAGACCTCGGCGCAGTCCGGGGTGGTCTCGTCGGCGGCGGAGGAGGTGTCCCGGAACGTGGGCACGGTGGCTGCGGGTGCGGAGCAGATGGGGGCGTCGATCCGGGAGATCAGCCAGAACGCGAACGAGGCGGCGCGGGTGGCCGCGCAGGCGGTGACCGAGGCGCAGTCGACGACCGAGACGATCACCAAGCTGGGCACGTCGAGCCAGGAGATCGGCGCGGTGGTGAAGGTGATCACCTCGATCGCGGAGCAGACGAACCTGCTGGCGCTGAACGCCACCATCGAGGCCGCCCGGGCAGGCGAGGCGGGCAAGGGCTTCGCGGTGGTCGCGAACGAGGTCAAGGAGCTGGCCCAGGAGACGGCGCGGGCGACCGAGGACATCGCCCGCCGGGTGGAGGCGATCCAGGGCGACACCTCGGGTGCGGTGGCGGCGATCGGCCGCATCTCCGAGGTCATCGGCTCGATCAACGACTTCCAGCTGACCATCGCCTCGGCCGTGGAGGAGCAGACCGCGACGACGAACGAGATGTCGCGGTCGGTGCAGGAGGCCGCGGGCGGTTCGACGGAGATCGCCGCGAACATCACCGGGGTCTCCACCGCGGCGTCCTCGACCACGCAGGCGCTGGGGCAGACGCGGATGGCGGTCGACGAGCTGTCCCGGATGGCCAGCGACCTGCGGGGGAGCGTCGCCCGCTTCACCTTCTGAACCACGATGCCCGGCTCCGGCCGTCGTCCCCGCAGTCCGGGGCCGGCGGCCGTTCGCCGTCCCGGAGGCCGGCACCCCCATCGAGTGAGGCGCCATTTCATTGAGCATGACCGAACGCGGTTGGGTCATTGCTCTCCGTGAAGGGATGCCACACGGGCGTCCCCGGCGTCAGTCGTGGAGGGCACCACCGTGAGCACCCCGTCCGTCCGGTCCCGTCTCCGGGACCTCTCCATCAGCACCAAGGTCCTCGCCGCCGTCGGAGCGGCGGTGCTGGTGGCCGTGCTCGTCGGCCTCCTCGGGCTGCGCAGCCTCGGGGAGACCGCCGACGCCACCGACACCATGTACCGCGACGAGCTGGTCGGCACCGTCGAGGTCGAGGCGGTCCGCTCGCAGTTCTTCGCCGTCCGGCTGGCCGGCACGAACTACGCCGTCGCCACCGACCCGGCCGACCGTGAGGCCTACCTCGCCGCCCGCGAGGCGGCCTACGCGGGCCTGGCCGAGGCTGCCGAGCGCTACCTGGACACGCACCCCTCCGCCGCGGGCCAGGAGCTGATCGGGCAGGTGCGGGACGGGATGGCGGAGTACCGGCAGGACATGGTCGAGCTCGACGCACTGGCCGACACCGGTGACCTCGCCGCCTGGTCCGAGGCACGCGAGACCACCGTCGGCCCGCTGGCCACGGAGATCATCGGCTGGATCGACGAGCTGGCCGCCCAGCGCCAGGCCAACGCGGCCGCGACCGCCGAGACGGCCGCCACCGAGTACCGGGACACCCGGCTGGTGCTGGTCGTGGTGATCGTCGCCGGGGCCGTGCTGGCCCTGGGGGCCGGTGTCCTGGTGGCCCGCGCCATCACCCGCGGGTTGCGCCGGGTGCAGGTCGTGGCCGAGGGGCTGGCGGCCGGTGACCTGACGCGCACCGCGCAGGTGCAGTCGCGGGACGAGGTCGGCCGGACAGCGGCCGCGCTGGACGGCGCCCTGGCCGAGCTGCGCTCGGTGATGGCGTCGGTCGTCTCCTCCGCGGACGCGGTGGCCGCATCGTCGGAGGAGCTGAGCGCGTCCTCGGCGCAGATCGCCGCCTCGGCGGAGGAGACCGCCGTGCAGTCCGAGGTGGTGTCGACCGCGGCGGAGGAGGTGTCCCGGAACGTGGGCACGGTGGCTGCGGGTGCGGAGCAGATGGGTGCCTCGATCCGGGAGATCAGCCAGAACGCGAACGAGGCCGCGCGCGTGGCGGCGCAGGCGGTGACCGAGGCGCAGTCGACGACCGAGACGGTGGAGAAGCTCGGCGTCAGCTCCCGGGAGATCGGGGCGGTGGTGAAGGTGATCACCTCGATCGCCGAGCAGACCAACCTGCTGGCGCTCAACGCCACCATCGAGGCCGCACGGGCGGGGGAGGCCGGCAAGGGGTTCGCCGTGGTGGCGAACGAGGTGAAGGAGCTGGCCCAGGAGACGGCGCGGGCGACCGAGGACATCGCGCGGCGGGTGGAGGCGATCCAGGGCGACACCTCCGGCGCGGTGGACGCGATCGGCCGCATCGGTGGGGTCATCGGCCAGATCAGCGACTTCCAGCTGACCATCGCCAGCGCGGTCGAGGAGCAGACCGCGACCACCAACGAGATGTCCCGGTCGGTCCAGGAGGCCGCGGGTGGGTCGACGGAGATCGCCGCGAACATCACCGGGGTCTCCACCGCGGCGTCCTCCACCACGCAGGCGCTGGGTCAGACGCGGACGGCCGTGGACGAGCTGTCCCGGATGGCCGCCGACCTGCGGGGGAGCGTCGCCCGCTTCACCTTCTGAGGCCAGCTCCGCTGCACGCGCCGACGGCCGTCCTCCCTGCCGGGGAGGGCGGCCGTCGGTGCTCCGGTCGGGCGGGAGGCAGTTGCTCGCTCGCCGGTCCCCGCCGGAACGACACGGAGAGTGATCGAGCTCTCTCACTCACTCGGGGCTCTGCGTTGCGGAACGAGTCCGGCTCGTGCCGATAGCAGCTCAGGATCGAGTGGTTCCCGCTCCTCCGTCCGGTCCCCGGCACGCCCTCGGGCGCAGGGTGGCCGGCGGGTCGCCGAGACGGCGGGCGGCGGACCACCTCCCCCGGCGGGCCCGATCGGGCGCTGGCCGGCGACCTACGAGAAAGGCACGCCACGATGAAGGCGCCATCCGTCTTCCGATTCCAGGATCGAAGCGTCCTGACCAAGATGATCACGTCGGTCACGGTGGCGGTCGTCGTCGCTGTCACGACCGGTGTCGTCGGCCTGAACGCACTCTCCACCTCGTCCGGTCGGACGGCCACCATGCACGAGCAGAACGTGCTCGGCACCCAGCTGGCCCAGGAGATGAAGTACCAGTTCCTCAACGGGCGGTTCCTCGCCCAGAGCCGCACCTACGCGGCGGCCACCGAGGAGGCCCGGGACGCGTTCCTCACCCAGCGCAACGACGCCCGCGCCGCCGTGCTCGCCGCCGCCGAGCGGCTGCGCGCGGACACCCGGCCCACCGCCGAGGTGGTGGAGCGGGTCGACGAGGTCGTGGCCGACGTCACCGCCTACCTCCACAACAGCGACCAGGTGGACGCCCTCGCCGCCGAGGGCAAGGCGGGCACACCGGAGTTCGTGACCCTGGTCAGCACCCAGGTGACCCCGTTGGG
Source organism: Modestobacter sp. SYSU DS0657 (assembly GCF_054050925.1). Taxonomy (NCBI): domain Bacteria; kingdom Bacillati; phylum Actinomycetota; class Actinomycetes; order Geodermatophilales; family Geodermatophilaceae; genus Modestobacter; species Modestobacter sp. SYSU DS0657. Next base: position 8,453 of record NZ_JBJHAG010000036.1, read on the forward strand.
AGAGGAGATCATCACCCAGCTCGAGGAGTTGACCGCCCTGGAGGCCCACCTGGCGCAGGCCAGCGTCGAGGAGGCGGAGGCGGCCTACAGCTCGACCCGCACCAAGATGGTGGCCCTGCTGGTCCTCGGCTCCCTGTCCGCGCTCGGCATCGGCGTCGTGCTGGCCCGAGCCATCAGTGCCTCGCTGACGAGGGTGCGCCGGTCGGCCGAGCGGCTGGCCGAGGGGGACCTGACCTCGACCACCGGACTCGAGCAGCGGGACGACGTCGGCCGGCTGGCCGCCGCCCTGGACTCCGCCTTCATGCGGCTGCGCTCGGTCATGGAGTCGGTCGCGGCGTCGGCCGACGCCGTGGCGGCGTCCTCGGAGGAGGTGGCGGCGTCGTCGGCGCAGATCTCGGCGTCGGCAGGTGAGACGTCGGCGCAGTCCAACGTGGTGTCGACCGCGGCGGAGGAGGTGTCGCGCAACGTGGCCACGGTGGCGGCGGGTGCGGAGCAGATGGGGGCCTCGATCCGGGAGATCAGCCAGAACGCGAACGAGGCGGCGCGGGTGGCCGCGCAGGCGGTGAGCGAGGCACAGGCGACCACCGCCACGATCGAGCAGCTCGGCGTCTCCAGTCAGGAGATCGGTGCGGTGGTGAAGGTGATCACCTCGATCGCGGAGCAGACGAACCTGCTGGCGCTGAACGCCACGATCGAGGCGGCCCGGGCCGGGGACGCCGGCAAGGGGTTCGCGGTGGTGGCGAACGAGGTGAAGGAGCTGGCGCAGGAGACGGCGCGGGCGACCGAGGACATCGCGCGGCGGGTGGAGGCGATCCAGGGCGACACCTCCGGTGCCGTCGCTGCCATCGGCCGCATCTCCGAGGTCATCGGAAGCATCAACGACTTCCAGCTGACCATCGCCTCGGCGGTGGAGGAGCAGACCGCCACGACCAACGAGATGTCCCGGTCGGTGCAGGAGGCCGCGGGCGGGTCGACGGAGATCGCGGCGAACATCACCGGGGTGTCCGCCGCGGCGTCCTCGACGACCCAGGCGCTGGGCCAGACCCGGCAGGCCGTGGACGAGCTGTCCCGGATGGCCAGTGACCTGCGGGGGAGTGTCGCCCGCTTCACCTACTGAGCCGGGCTGACCCACTGCTGGGGAGTCCACCACGAGGCCCTGTCCCGCCATTCCGGGGGCGGGGCCTCGTGGCATGTGGTCCCGTCGTCGGGCGGCACGTCGCGAGTCGACAAGTCCGCACGTGGAAATGGTCGTCCGGACAATTGTCGGACGTTCGGAGGAACGGTCGCGTCGCGACGGAATGGGTGCTCCGTGGTTGTGAGGATGGCGCAGTACCCACCCATCTGCACGGCGACGAAACGGACAGTTCTGCGATGACGACGACGAAGGCCGTGGCCCAGGGCCCCCGGCGGTGGCTCGGTGACCGGGGGATCCGGACCCGCATCTACGCGTTGAGCGCGTTGCTGCTCCTCGGGATGGTCGCCGCGGCGGCCACCGGCATCTCCGGTGCCGCCCGTGTCAGCGACCTCAACGCGCGGGCCACCGAGGCCGCCGGGGTCCAGCGGGCGGTCGAGAACGCCCGGTACGACCTGCTGTGGGCGGCCAACTGGCAGAACATCACCGCCTGGCGGGCGCGCGTCGACGGCGGTGCCGCGGCCGCCGACCCGAATGGCGACAACGTGCCGAACTACCGGGACGGCGCCACCGGGTTCGAGGAGCTGTTCTCGCTCGACCGGGACCTGCTGGACGCCGATGGGCGGGCGAGTCTCGACGCGATCGAGACGAACTGGGCCGCGATGAGCGACTTCAACGACCAGATCTTCGCGCTGTGGGCACAGGACCGCCTGGACGAAGGTGACGCGGTCTCGACCGGGGACAAGTGGGACGTCTTCTACGTGCTGGACCAGGCGATGACCGACCTGGTCGGCTCCGTCGACGCCCGGGTCGCCGAGACCCGCGCCGAGGCGGCGGAGGCCGAGGCGGCCACCGCCCGCACCACCCTCCTGGTGGCCGGCGGCGCGCTCGCCCTCGGTGGTGCGTTCGCCTTCGTCGTCGCCGGTGGCATCGCGCGCGGCGTCCGTGAGGTCCACGGCGGCCTGGTGCGGTTGGCCGGCCGTGACCTCACCGTGCGGCTGCCGGTGCGCGGCCGGGACGAGCTGGGTCAGATGGCCGAGGCGCTGAACGACGCGGCCACGACCATGTCCACGACGATCGCGGAGATCATCGTCTCGGCGGATGCGGTGGCGGCGTCGTCGGAGGAGCTGTCGGCGTCGTCGGCGCAGATCTCGGCGTCGGCGGAGGAGACCTCGGCGCAGTCCGGGGTGGTGTCCTCCGCGGCGGAGGAGGTGTCCCGGAACGTGGGCACGGTGGCTGCGGGTGCCGAGCAGATGGGGGCGTCGATCCGGGAGATCAGCCAGAACGCGAACGAGGCCGCGCGGGTGGCCGCCCAGGCGGTGGCCGAGGCCGAGGCGACGACGGCCACGGTGACCAAGCTGGGCACGTCGAGCCAGGAGATCGGCGCGGTGGTGAAGGCGATCACTTCCATCGCGGAGCAGACGAACCTGCTGGCGCTCAACGCCACGATCGAGGCGGCCCGGGCCGGGGACGCGGGCAAGGGGTTCGCCGTGGTGGCGAACGAGGTGAAGGAGCTGGCGCAGGAGACGGCGCGGGCGACCGAGGACATCGCGCGACGGGTGGAGGCGATCCAGGGCGACACCTCGGGCGCGGTGGCCGCGATCGGCCGCATCTCCGAGGTCATCGGCTCGATCAACGACTTCCAGCTGACCATCGCCTCGGCCGTGGAGGAGCAGACGGCGACGACGAACGAGATGTCCCGGTCGGTGCAGGAGGCCGCGGGTGGGTCGACGGAGATCGCCGCGAACATCACCGGGGTCTCCAGCGCGGCGTCCTCGACCACCCAGGCCCTGGGTCAGACCCGGCAGGCGGTCGACGAGCTGTCCCGGATGGCCAGCGACCTGCGGGGGAGCGTCGCCCGCTTCACCTACTGACCGAGCGGACGGACCGAGGGCCGCCGCACCCGCCCGCTGGGCAGGTGCGGCGGCCCTCGCCGTCCCGGGTCGGCCTCGGCCCCCGGTCCGCTGGGGCGAGGTGGCCCTGCGGTCGAGTGACCGACTGTGCGGGGGGCGATGGAATTGCCCGCCGCGACATGCTGCGGAGAACGATCTGCTACGCACCTGACCTGCGATCATCGTTCCGAGAACGGTGGTTCCACAGCGCTGCGCCGGCCATTCCACGACGGGTCGGGATTGTCGACAGGTCTCCTCCTCGCGTGCGCCGGTCATCATTTCCAGGCAAAGGGCCCGACGCGCGAACGTGAATGTCGTGCCGTATTCCCCGGTTGTTCCATGATGGGCGTCACAGAGCTTGTCCAGCAGTGCCCAGGAAAGGCAGTGGCAGAGATGCAGAGGCCGTCCACCGGAATCCGATTCCGGGACCTCGCCGTCACCACGAAGATCACCATGGCGGTGACCGTGGCCGTTCTCGTCGCCGTCGTCACCGGGCTGGTGGGGCTCAGTGCCCTGTCCACCTCGGCCGACCGCACCGCCGACATGCACCGGCAGAACGTGCTGGGGGGCCAGCTGGCCCAGGAGATCCGCTTCCAGTTCCTCGGCAGCCGGTTCGCCTCGACCAACGCCACCTACTCGGCCGACGCGGCCGCCAAGCAGCGGTACATCGTCCAGCGGGACGAGGCCCGGGCCGCCCTGGCCGACGCCGGTGAGCGGCTGCGCAGCGAGACCTCGCCGACCCCCGAGGTGCAGGCGGCGCTGCACGCGTCGCTCACCGACATCGACCGCTACATCGAGCTCGGTGAGCAGCTCGACGCGCTGGGCGCGGCCGGCAAGGCCCAGTCCCCGGAGTTCATCGACCTGCGCACCAACCAGGTGGCGCCACTGAGCGAGCAGATCGTCGCCGAGCTGCAGGGCCTCGCCGACCTCCAGGCGTCGATCGCCTCCGACAGCGCGGACGCCGCTGCGGGGGCCTACTCCTCGACCCGAACCTGGCTCCTCGTGCTGGTGGCCGTCGGCAGCGCGGTCGCGCTCGGGCTCGGTGTGTTCACCGCCCGGTCGATCAGCGGCGCACTGGCGCGCGTCCGGCACTCCGCCGAGCGGCTGGCAGAGGGCGACCTGACCCAGGGGACGGGTGTCGCCCAGCGGGACGACGTCGGCCGGATGGCCGCCGCGCTGGACGCTGCCCAGGAGAGCCTGCGGTCGGTGCTGGCCTCGGTGGCGGTCTCGGCGGACGCCGTCGCATCCTCGTCGGAGGAGCTGTCGGCCTCGTCGGCGCAGATCTCGGCGTCGGCGGAGGAGACCTCGGCGCAGTCCAACGTCGTCTCGTCGGCGGCGGAGGAGGTCAGCCGGAACGTGGGCACGGTGGCCGCGGGTGCCGAGCAGATGGGTGCCTCGATCCGGGAGATCAGCCAGAACGCGAACGAGGCGGCGCGGGTGGCCGCGCAGGCGGTGACCGAGGCGCAGTCGACGACCGAGACGATCACCAAGCTGGGCACGTCGAGCCAGGAGATCGGCGCGGTGGTGAAGGTGATCACCTCGATCGCGGAGCAGACGAACCTGCTGGCGCTGAACGCCACCATCGAGGCCGCCCGGGCAGGCGAGGCGGGCAAGGGCTTCGCGGTGGTCGCGAACGAGGTCAAGGAGCTGGCCCAGGAGACGGCGCGGGCGACCGAGGACATCGCCCGCCGGGTGGAGGCGATCCAGGGCGACACCTCGGGTGCGGTGGCGGCGATCGGCCGCATCTCCGAGGTCATCGGCTCGATCAACGACTTCCAGCTGACCATCGCCTCGGCCGTGGAGGAGCAGACCGCGACGACGAACGAGATGTCGCGGTCGGTGCAGGAGGCCGCGGGCGGTTCGACGGAGATCGCCGCGAACATCACCGGGGTCTCCACCGCGGCGTCCTCGACCACGCAGGCGCTGGGGCAGACGCGGATGGCGGTCGACGAGCTGTCCCGGATGGCCAGCGACCTGCGCACCACGGTGGCCCGGTTCACCTACTGACGGCGGAGCCGGACCCAGCGGCCGCCGCCCTCCCGACGGAGGGCGGCGGCCGCTGCCGTGTCCGGGGTCGGTCATCGTCCGGGTGACGGCCGGTTCACGCGCTGTCACAACCTCCTGACCGAGTGAGGCGAACGCGCAGCCGGCGTCAGGTCGCTGTCGCGCGACCGGGTGACGGCCGCGTGGCGCACTGCCCACGCCGCCCCCACGATGGGTGCACCACTTCCACAGGAGGCGACGTGCCCTACTCACTGGTCAGCGCGGCCACTCTCGGCTTCGACCTGGTCCGCCTGCCCGCCGGCGGTCAGGTGGCCGACGTGCTGCTGACCGGTCTGGGCGCCGACGCGGCCACCCTGCACCGCCTGGCCGCGGCGCACCCGGGCGCCGGGCGGCCGGCCGCCGAGCGCGCCGAGATGGCCGTCCGCGCCCGGCGGGCGCACGAGCTGGCCGCGGCCGGCGTGCCCCAGCTGCGCGATGTCCCCGGCAACGTCCCCGGCGGGGCCGACGGGGCCGACGAGGGCGGCGAGCGCAATGCCCGCCTCGTGGCGCTGCTCGAGCGGGGCACGATCGGCAACACCCCCGCGCTGGAGCGGCTCGTCCGCGACGACGTCCTCGGCGCCGAGCACCCGGTGGTCGCCGACCTCGACCCGGCGGTGGCCGCCGTCGCCGCCGACGTGCTGGCCGACGCCGCCACCGGCTGGTGGGCCGCCGAGGCCCTCGACCGTCCGGTCCGGCAGGAGCTCACCGCCCCCTACGCCGCCGCCACCGCCCTGGAGCCCGCCCCGCGCCCGGATCTCGGCCCGGCGACCGCCGGGCTGGCCGAGCTGCTCGGCGAGGTCCGCGAGCTCGGCGAGGCCGGCCGCCGGCGCTGGCGGCTCGCCGTCGAGGTCGGCCGGGCCCAGCGGCGGCCGTGGGCCGCCGCCATGCACGGCGCGTCCTGGGCCGCCCACGTGTCCGGCCGCACCCGCACCCTCGCTGCGGCGCAGCTGACGGCGGTCACCGCCTTCGTCGAGAGCGGCTTCACCTCCCGCGACGGCGCCGAGGGCGTGTGGAACGCGCTGGCCGGGTGCGTGCAGGGCCTGGCCATGTCCGACCTCCTCGACGAGGAGTCGATGGCCGTCCTCGGTGCGCCGTGGGCGATGGTGACCGGGAGGTCGCTCCCCCTCGCGGGGTAGTCCTCAGCTCGTCCCGCCGCTGCGCTCAAGAGAAGGCAGCGGATGCCGATGAACGTTGTGTGCGGCCCACCTGGCCGGTACATCGGCAGCGGGGGAGCACGTGGAGAAGATCAAGGTCATGGTGGTCGACGACTCGGTCGTCGTCCGCAAGATCGTGACGGACGTCCTCTCCGAGGACCCGATGATCCAGGTCGTCGGTACGGCTGCGAACGGCCGGATCGCGGTGGCGAAGCTCGAGCAGCTGAAGCCCGACCTGGTCACGATGGACATCGAGATGCCGGACATGAACGGCATCGAGGCGGTGCGGGCCATCCGCAGCCGCGCCGGTGGCCAGGCGTTCAGCCGGGTGCCGATCATCATGTTCAGCACGCTCACCGAGCGAGGCGCCTCGGCCACCCTGGACGCGCTGTCCGCCGGTGCCAACGAGTACGTGACCAAGCCGGCGAACGTCGGCAGCGTCGCGCAGTCGATGGAGAGCGTGCGCCAGCAGCTCATCCCCAAGATCAAGGCGCTCACCGGGCGGCCGATCAGCTCCGGCCCGGCCGCCGCGCCCGCCCCGGCTGCGGTGGCCCCCCGGCCGCCGGCCCCGCGGACCCGCGCCGCCAAGGAGCCCGCCGTCCTGGTGATCGGCTCCTCGACCGGTGGCCCGGAGGCGCTGACCAAGGTGCTGCCGTTGCTGCCGGCGTCCCTGCCCGTGCCCGTGCTGCTCGTGCAGCACATGCCGCCGGTCTTCACCCGGCAGTTCGCGCAGCGGCTGGACCGGCTGTGCCCGCTGCAGGTCGTGGAGGCCGTCGACGGCACCCCGCTGGCGCCCGGCACGGTGCACATCGCCCCGGGCGACCACCACCTGACCGTCAGCTCCAGCGGCGGCAACAAGCGCACGGCGCTGAACCAGGGGCCGCCGGAGAACTTCTGCCGCCCCGCGGTCGACGTGCTCTTCCGCTCCGCGGTCGCCGCCTACGACGGCGCCGTCCTCGGTGTCGTGCTCACCGGCATGGGCTCCGACGGCCGGATCGGTGCCGGCCAGATCCGTGAGGCCGGCGGCACCGTCGTCGCCCAGGACCAGGCCACCTCGGTGGTCTGGGGCATGCCCGGCGCGGTGACCCAGGCCGGCTACGCCGACGAGGTCCTGCCGTTGGGCAGGGTCGCCGAGGCGATCACCCGCCTGCTCCCCCACCCCCGCCCGATGGGCGCCACCGTTCGCCCCCTCACGACCATGGGAGGCACGCGATGACGCTCACCGCCACCAGCTTCGACTGGGTGCGCCAGCTGGTGCACCGGGAGAGCGCCATCGTGCTGCAGCCGGGCAAGGAGTACCTGGTGGAGGCCCGGTTGCTGCCCATGGCGCAGCAGCGCGGCCTCTCCGGGGTCAGCGAGCTCGTCGAGTCCGTCCGCAACCGCCCGGACCCGGCCACCACCCGGCGGATCGTCGAGGCGCTCACCACCAACGAGACCTCCTGGTTCCGGGACGGTGACCCGTTCACGGCGCTGACCGGCACGGTCCTGCCGCAGCTGCTCGCCGCCCGTGGACCCAACGAGCGCCTGCAGATCTGGTCGGCCGCCTGCTCCAGCGGGCAGGAGGCCTACACGATCGCGATGCTGCTGTCCGACGCGCTGCCGAACGCGACCAGCCGGGTGTCGATCACCGCGACCGACCTCTCCCGGGAGATGGTCGAGCGCACCCGCGCCGGCCGGTTCAGCCAGCTCGAGGTCAACCGCGGGCTGCCGGCGCCGATGCTCGTCCGGCACTTCACCCGGGCCGGCAACGAGTGGGAGATCGCGCCCGAGCTGCGCCGGATGGTGACCGCGAGCGAGTGCAACCTCGCCGCGCCGCTGCCCCGGATGGGCCCGTTCGACGTGGTCTACCTGCGCAACGTCCTCATCTACTTCGACCTGCCCACCAAGCAGGGGATCTTGAACCGCGTCCGCCAGCTCATGCGACCCGACGGGTGGCTGTTCCTGGGCGCGGCCGAGACGACCCTCGGGGTCGATGACAACTGGGAGCGGGTCGTCATGGGCCGCGGCTCCGCCTACCGCCCGCGGAAGGGGTCCTGACCGTGCGAGCTCTCGTGATCGACGACTCCCGCGCCATGAGGCGCATCGTCGGCAGCATCCTGACCGATCTCGGCTTCGAGGAGGTGCGGGAGGCCGTCGACGGCCGCCAGGCCCTCGACGTCCTGGAGTCCGGCTACGTGCCGGACATCTGCTGCATCGACTGGAACATGCCGGTGATGGACGGGCTGCAGTTCGTCCTCGCCGTGCGCGCGAACCCGGCCCACCGCCAGGTGACGCTGATGATGGTCACCACCGAGAGCGAGCACGGGCAGATCGTCAAGGCCCTCGCCGCCGGGGCGCACGAGTACCTGATCAAGCCGTTCACCGCCGATGCGCTCCGCGACAAGCTGGCGCTCCTCGGCCTGCTCCCGGAAGGTGCCCCCGCATGACCGCCTCACCCGAGCTGGCCCAGCTCTCGACTGCACAGCCGATCTCCGCGTTGCTCGACGCGCAGACCGTGCAGAGCATCGCCGACGAGGTCTGGCCGTCCCTGGTCGGCGACGGCGAGGTGTTCATCCCCGTCCCGGCCCCTCCGCCGCTCGAGCCGGTCAGCGCCTGGGTGACGATCACCGGTCCGTGGAACGGCGCCGTCGTCCTCACCTGCGACACCGAGACCGCCGAGGCGCTCACCGAGAGCGTGCTCATGCTCCGCCCGCCGACCCTCGTCGAGGAGGAGGACGTCCAGGACGCGCTGGGCGAACTGGCGAACGTGCTCGGCGGCAACATCAAGTCCGTCCTGCCCGGGCCCTCCAGCCTCGGGCTCCCCCAGACCGGCGCCGCACCGCCCACCGGGCGGCTCGACGACGTCTGCCGCGTCAACGGCCAGTGGCGCGGCCAGTCCCTGACCATCACCGTCCAGGGCGCCTCCACGGCGCCGGACACCGAGCGGAACGAGGTGCCGCAGCAGTGAAGATCCTGGTGACCGACGACAGCCGTGTCATGCGGCAGATCGTGATCCGCACCCTGCGCCAGGCGGGGTACGACGACCACGACATCATCGAGGCCGAGGACGGGCAGCAGTGCCTGGCCAAGATCGGGTCCGACAAGCCCGACCTCGTCCTCTCCGACTGGAACATGCCCAACATGACCGGCATCGAGTGCCTCGAGGCGCTGCGCGCCTCCGGGTCGCAGGTGCCCTTCGGCTTCGTGACCTCCGAGGGCTCCCCGGAGATGCGGGAGAAGGCAGCCAACGCCGGCGCCCTCTTCCTCATCGCCAAGCCGTTCAACGAGGACACCTTCAAGGACGCGCTGGACGGGGTGATCGCATGACGGCCGCCCTCCAGCCGGCCACGCTGCCCACCGCCAAGGACGTCCGCGACATGCTCGAGGGCCTCTTCGGCAAGGACGTCGTGGTCTCCCCCGGGGACCCGGTGTCGCTGAACGACAAGCCCGCCGTCGCCGTCTACATCGACCCGACCATGGCCACCACCGCGCTGTGCCTGGTCGACCTCCGCCTCGGGGCCTGGCTCGCCGGCGCCCTCGCGCTGCTGCCCAAGGGCGGCCTGGAGGACGCGATCGACGAGGGCGAGCTCTACCCGATGCACCTCGAGGCGCTGTACGAGGTGGTGAACATCGCCGCCTCGATGTTCAACGGCGAGGGCGTCAACCACTCGAAGCTGCACACGCTGCACGCACCCGGGGAGTCGATCCCCGGGGACATCGCCGGGCTGGCGGCGGCGTTCAACCGCATCGACCTCACGGTCGACGTCGCGGGCTACGGGTCGGGCTCGCTGTCCATCGTGATGGCGCACTGACCCTGCCGCGACACCCAGCACGACCCCGGGACCGGGGGAGCGCAGCCGTCACCGACGACGGCTGCGCTCCCCCGGTCCCGTCGTTCGTCACCCGCTGGAGGGACGTGCCGGGCGGATTCCCCGGCGGGCGGTACGGCGATGTCCCTGCCATGGGGCAAAGTGACCGCCATGAGCCCGGACGGCGCCGCGCCGCCGACGGACCTGCTGGCGCAGGCGGTCGACGCGATGCCCCGGCCGCTGTTCGCGCTGGACGACGAGTGGCGGTTCAGCTACGTCAACCCGGCCGGCGCCCGGTTGCTGCAGCGGCGGGTCGAGGACCTGGTGGGCCGGGTGATCTGGGCGGAGTTCCCGGAGGGCGTCGGCAGCGAGTTCGCACGGCACTACGAGCACGTGGCACGCACCGGTGAGCCGGTCGGCTTCGAGGCCTGGTACCCGCCGCTGCGCACCTGGTTCCGGGTGGACGCCTTCCGCGCTGCCGGCGGGCTCGTGGTCACCTACGACGACGTGACCGAGCGGCGGGCGGCGGAGCAGGCCCGGGCCGAGGCGGTCGCGGCCCGCGAGGAGGAGGCCGAGCGCGCCGCCGGGGCCGCGCACGCCGCCGAGCTGGCCGGCCGGCACCTCATGCTGCTCGGCGACGTCAGCCAGGCGATGACCGGCACGCTGGACGCCGGCGAGGCGGTGCAGCGCCTCGCGGAGCTGATCGTGCCGGCGCTGGCCGACTGGTGCCTGGTCAGCGTGGTCGAGGACGGCGTCCGCCGGGACGTCGGACGTGCCCACCGCGACCCGGCCATGCTGCCGTACGTGCACCGGTACGCCGACCTGCGCGCCCGCACCAACCAGGCGACCGCGCCGGTGCCCACCGCGCTGCGCGACGGCCGGCCGGTGGTCATCCAGGGGATCGAGGCCCAGCAGGTGGTGGCGATGACCACCCCGGCGGCCCGGGAGGCCCTGGCGCCGCTGCGGGTGCACTCGGTGGCGACGTTCCCGCTGATCGCCCGGGGCGAGCTGTTCGGCGCCGTCACCCTCGTCACCGGTCCGGAGCGGGGTGCGCTCACCGACGCCGAGCTGCGCACCGCCGACATCATGTCCCGGCGGGCCGGGCTCGCCCTGGACAACGCCCGGCTGGCGACGGCGCAGACCCGGGTGGCCGAGCGGCTGCAGCGCAGCCTGCTGTCCCCGCCGGTGCAGCCCGACGCCCTGGAGCTGGCGGTCCGCTACCGGCCGGCGGCCCGGGACGTCTCCATCGGCGGCGACTGGTACGACTCCTTCCTCCAGCCCGACGGCGCGACCGTCCTGGTCATCGGCGACGTGATGGGCCACGACCTGGAGGCGGCCGCGACGATGGCCGAGCTGCGCACCCTGGTGCGGGCCATCGCCTACGACCGGCAGACCGGCCCGGGGGAGGTGCTGCGGCGGGTCGACCGGGCCGTCGTCGGCCTGGACGTCGCCTCCCTGGCCACCGCGCTGGTCGCCCGGATCGAGACCGACGACGCCGACCGGGCCGCCGGCGCGCGCCGGCTGCGCTGGGCCGTCGCCGGGCACCCGATGCCGCTGCTGGTGCTCCCCGACGGCACGGTGACCGACCTCGACGCGCCGGTGGGCCCGCCGCTGGGCCTGGGGCTGGACGGCGCCCGCGGCGAGGGGGTCACCGCGCTGCCGCCGGGCAGCACCCTGCTGTTGTTCACCGACGGCCTGTTCGAGCGGCGGACCAGCGACCTGGACGCCGGCCGGGACCGGCTGCGCGCGGTGGCGTCCCGGCTGGCGGGGGAACCGCTGGAGCGGCTCTGCGACCGGCTGCTGGGGGAGCTGCTGGCCGACGGCGCCGAGGACGACGTCGCGGTGCTGGCGGTGCGCTGCCACCCGGTGGACGCGCCGCGCCCGCTGGCGGCCGCACCGCGGGCACTGGCGGACGCCGTCCCCCCGCCGGACTGATCCGGGTCAGCGGTCCGACGCTGCGGCCGACCGGACCGCCTCGGCGATCGCGGCCACCCCGTCGGCCGACCAGATGATCGAGTCGTGGTCGGTGCCGGGCACCTCGCGGGCGCGGACGTGCGCGTCGGAGAGGTTCATCCCGGCCAGCCGCACCTCGTCGTAGAGGCCGGGCACCTCGCCGTCCATGCCGCGGGTGGCCCACAGCAGGGTGGCCGGCACCGGCAGGTCCGTGGTCGTCTCCAGCACCGCCTGGTTGCCGAACATGTCCGCGCCGTCGACCCGGACCGCCTCGTGCACCACCGAGCTGCGCAGCTCCGGCGGCTCACCGGTCAGGTCACGGGCGAGGAAGGCCCCCACCGCCGGGTCGTCGACCCACCGGCCGATGACCGGGTGGTCGGCCCAGAAGGCGCGGACTGCGGCGAGGTCGGCGAAGGGGCGGTCCAGCCGCTCCAGCGTCGGGCCGAGGAAGGCGGCCAGCATGTCGTCGGTGTCGGCGGCCGGGGGGACGGCGAAGGGGAGGCCGCCGTCGACGAGCACCAGGCCGTGCACGAGGTCGCGGGCCTGGCCGGCGGTGGCCAGGGTGGCGACGAAGCCGCCCATCGAGTGCCCGACCAGCACCGTGGCGTCGGCACCGGCCGCTCCGTCCGCGCCGAACCGCTCCAGCAGCGCGGTGACGTCGGCGGCGTGCGCGGACAGGCCGTAGGGGCCGGGCAGGCCGGCGCTCCCGGCCCGTCCGCGCAGGTCGGGGGCGACGACCTCGCACTCGCCGGCCAGCGCGGCGGCCACCGTCGTCCAGGTCGCCGCGTTGGAGGTGATCCCGTGCAGGAGCACCGCCAGCGGAGCGGCGGGCGCGTCGGCGGCCCAGTACAGCGCGGCCAGGTCACCGCCGGCCACCGGGACGGTGATCTCCTCAGGGGTGCGGACGTCGTACCTGCTGCTCCCGGTCGCGCTCATGTGATCACCCTGCCCCGGTGAGCGGCTGGTTGCACGTGGAACGGTGTCCTGCCGCGTCCGCCGTCAGTCGGCGTGGCTGAGCAGGTAGCGCCCGAAGTGCGGCACGGTGAAGGCGATCTGCCCCCGCTCGGCGGAGTAGACCAGGCCCTTCTTGATCAGCGAGTCGCGTGCCGGGGAGAGCGAGGCGGGCTTCCGGCCCAGCGCGGCGGCCACCTCGGCCGTCGCCACCGGGCTGCCCTGCGGCCCACCGAGCTCGGCCATCGCGTGCATGTACTCGCGTTCGGCCGGGGTGGCGCGGTCGTAGCGGGAGCCGAAGAAGCCGACGGCGAGCTCGGCCTCGGCGGCCGGAGCGGCCATGGCGACGTCGGCGGCGGTGACGGGGGAGGAGGCGGCGACGTCCCAGGTGACCTTGCCGTAGGCCTGCACGAAGTAGGGGTAGCCGTCGGCGGCGGCGTAGAGGGCGTCGAGCGCCTCTGGCTCGAAGGTGACGTCCTCCCGCTCGGCGGGGGCCAGCAGCGCCCGGTCGGCGGCGGGCCGGTCGAGCCGGTCGATCCGCAGGTAGCGGAAGAGCCGCTCGGAGTAGCTCTTGGACGCCGACAGCACGGCGGGCAGGTGGGGGAGCCCCGCCCCGACGACGATCAGCGGCGCCCCCTGCTGGGACAGCTCGTGGCAGGCCGCGCAGATCGCCGACACGTCCGGCGCCTGCACGTCCTGCATCTCGTCGATGAACAGCGCGATGCCCTTGCCGACGTCGGCGGCCAGGCCGGCGGCGTCGCTGAGCAGCTCGACCAGGTCGATCTCCATGTCCCCGGAGTCGGCGCGGCCGCTGGTGGCGGGGGCGTCGATCCCGGGCTGCCAGCGCTCGCGCACCTTGGCCGAGGCGTCCGACCCGCGGAGGGCGAACGCCTTGAGCACCCCCAGCACCGCCTCCATGGACTCCTGGTCGGGGTGCCGCAGCTCGCGCAGCGCCATGTGCAGCGCCGAGGAGACCGGCCGGCGCAGCGACTGGTCGGGCCGCGCCTCGATCTTCCCGGTGCCCCAGCCGCGGCTGATCGCCGCCGAACGCAGCTGGTTGAGCAGCACCGTCTTCCCGACCCCGCGCAGCCCGGTGAGCACGAGCGACCGCTCCGGTCGGCCGTGCGCGATCCGCTCGAGGACGACGTCGAAGGCGGAGAGCTCGGTGTCCCGCCCGGCCAGCTCGGGTGGGCGCTGGCCGGCGCCGGGGGCGTACGGGTTCCGCACGGGGTCCATGTCGAGCACCCTATGGCCTCGTATAGACCGAGCGGTAGAAACCGATAGACGAGGCCATGCAGCAGTGACTCGACCGTCGTCTGCCCGCGTCTAGCCCCATCACTAGACACGGCCAGACGACGGCAGAGCCGTCGACCTCCGATGACGCCGAAGGTAGCAGACTGGTCGAACGTGTGTTCGAATGAGTCGGGCGTCGCAGGGGGGAGTCGAAGTGACGAGTACTGTCTTCGGCTCTCTCGCGTCTGCGCTAGAGAGTGATAGACGAGGAGAGAGCCGGGTCTGCCGGCTCCGGGCGGCCGGTCGCCGCACCCCGGCGCCGCCACCAGTGGGCGCAGGTCAGGACGACGAGCGCCAGGGACAGCGGCACGAGGGCCAGCAGCAGGGTCCGGCCGTCGCCGAGGCCGGCCGCGCCCACGCTCGCCCCCACCGCGACGTGCAGCACGGTGCCCGGCGTCAGCCCGACGGCCGAGCCGAGGAGGTGGTCGCGCAGCCGCATGCCGGACAGGCCTCCGGCGTAGCTGACCAGGGTGAACGGCAACACGGGCGTCAGCCGGGCGACCAGCACCGCGACCGTGCCGCGGTCGGTGAGCAGCGCGTCGGCCCGGGCCAGCCGTGGCCCGGCGAGCCGGGTGACCGCCTCGCGGCCCAGCAGCCGGGCCAGGGTGAAGCCGGCGAGGGCGCCGAGCACCCCGCTGGTCAGCGCCAGGGCGAGGCCGCCCCAGAACCCGGCGAGCACCCCGGCCAGCACCGACAGCGCGGTCCGCGGCACGGGGGCCAGCGTGGCCAGCGCCGAACCGGCGAGCAGGCCCGCCCACCCGGCGGGGCCGGCGTCGTCCAGCCAGCCGCGCACCTCGCCCACCCCAGGCACGTCGACGGCGAGGCCGGCGCCGAGCAGCAGCAGCACGACCAGCAGTGCGGCCCGTCCGGCGGCGGGTGCCGGCACGCGGCGGCGTCGGGCCTGTTCGGTCATCGTCCACCCAGTGTGCCGCCTGCCGCTGTCTGTGCCTCTCTACGGCAGACGCGAGACTGCACTAGACCATCGAAGAGGGCCTGGCGTCGAGCCGCGGGCGCTAGCGTGCCGACGTGGCAATGATCGGGAAGTTCGCCGTCCGTGTCGTCGTGCTCGCGGCGATCATCTACGCAGTCACCCGGCTCGTCGACGGGATCGAGGTGATCGGCAACCCCACCGGGTTCTTCGGCGAGACCGGCACGTACCTCTGGGTGGCGCTGCTGTTCGCGCTGGTCAACTCCATCGTGGGGCCGATCGTCCGGCTGCTCGCGCTGCCGTTCGTGATCCTCACGCTCGGGTTGTTCCTGCTGGTGATCAACGCCGCCATGCTCGGGCTGACCGCGCTGATCTCCGACCGGTTCAGCGTGGAGAGCTTCTGGGCGGCGCTCGTCGGTGGCTTCCTGATCGCGCTGTTCAGCTGGATCGCCGAGCTGATCCTGCCGCTGAAGGTCCGCGCCGGCTGAGCTCCCCGGCGTGCCGCGCCGGGCTCGCCGGTGTACGTGCGGCCCGGGGCGGCGGCCACTAGCGTGGCCGGACATGGTCCGCCGCGGCTCCTCCTCCGACGTGGGCGCCGACATGGCCGCCCTCGAGGCCGCCCAGGAGGAGAAGCGCCGCCTGCTCGACCGGGCGGCCGAGACCGCCGGCGGGCTGGTCACGACCGCGCAGCCGGCGGCCGGCCAGGCCCCGCTCGGCCCGGTCGACGCCGCGGCGCTGCTGCACCGCTTCTACGCCGGTGAGCCGGCCGCCGAGATCGTCGGGCACGACCCCGCCGACCTCGCGGCGCTCGCCGTGGCCCACCTCCGGCTGGCCGCCACCCGGCCGGCGGGCACCGCCACCGTCGACGTCCACCGCACCGCCGGGGGGCGGGCCGTGCTGCGGGTGGTCGTGGACGACATGCCCTACCTGGTCGACTCGGTCACCGCGGAGGTCGTCCGCCAGGGCGTGGCCGTGGAGCACGTCGTCCACCCGGTCGTCGTGGTCCGCCGGGACCCCGACGGTGAGCTGACCGAGTTCTGCGACAGCGCCGATGCCGCCGCCTGCGGTGCGGACGCGACCGCCGAGTCGTGGATGGCCGTGGTGCTCGCCGGCCAGGTCGACGACGAGGCCGCCGCCGACCTGGTCGCGGGGCTGGCCGGCGTGCTCGCCGACGTCCGGCGGGCCCACGAGGACGCCGCGGCGCTGGCCGACCGCGCCCGCCAGGTGGCCGGCGCCCTGGACCGGCTTCCCGGCGACCCGGCCGACGACCCTGCCGGGCACCCCGCCGACGACCCGGCCGAGGCCGCCGCCCTGCTGCGCTGGCTGGCCGACGGCACGTTCCTCTTCCTCGGCGCCCGCACCGTGGAGCTGATGGGGGAGGACGCGACCCCCGAGGTGGTGCCCGGCTCGGAGCTCGGCGTGCTGCGCAGCTCCCCGGACCGGGCCACCTCCGTCGCCCCGGCCGCGCTGGCCGCCCGCGGCGGCACCGGTCACCGGGTGCTGGTCACCAAGGGCGACGCCCGGTCGACCGTGCAGCGCCCGGCCTGGCTGGACCTCGTCGTCGTCGACCTGCCCAGCGACACCCCCGGCAGCCGGGCACGCCAGCACCTGCTGGTCGGCCTGTTCCCCACCGAGGCCTACGCCAGCAGCGTCCGCGACGTGCCGCTGGTGCGCCGCACCGCCGAGGCCGTCCTCGCCGGCTCCGGCGTCCCGGCCGACAGCCACTCCGGCAAGGAGCTGCTCGACGTCCTGGAGAGCTACCCGCGCGACGAGCTGCTCCAGGTCGACGTCGACGAGCTGCTGCCGGTCGCCCTGGCCGTGCTGCACCTGCGCGAGCGCCGGCAGACCCGGCTGTTCCTGCGCCGCGACCCGTTCGGCCGGTTCTTCTCCGCGCTGGTCTACCTGCCCCGCGACCGCTACACCACCGCCGTCCGGCTGGCGATGCAGCAGCTGCTGCTGGAGCACCTGGGCGGCACGACGGTGGAGTTCACCGTCCGGTCCAGCGAGTCGGTGCTCACCCGGCTGCACTTCGTCGTGCGGGTGCCGGTCAGCCGGCGCGGGCTGCCCCGGCTGCCCGACGTCGACGTGCCGGCCCTGGAGGCGGCGCTGGCCGGGGCCGCCCGCAGCTGGACCGACGACCTGGCCGACGCGCTGGCCGCCCGCCACGGCGACGACGCGCCGCGGTTGCTCGCCCGGGTCGCCGACGCCTTCCCCGCCGCCTACCAGGAGGACTTCCCGGCCGCGGTCGCCGTCGACGACCTGGCCCGGCTGGACCGGCTCGGGCCCGGGGAGATGGATCTGCGGTTGCGGGCCCCCCGTGACCCGGCCGAGGGGGAACGGCGGCTGACGATCTACCGGGTGGGGGACCGGCTGCTGCTGTCCGACGTCCTGCCGGTGCTGCAGCACATGGGCGTCGACGTGCTCGACGAGCGGCCCTACGAGATCGACCGGATCGGCGCCCCGCTGGCCTGGGTCTACGACTTCGGGCTCGCCTCCCCGACCGACGAGGTGCCCTTCGTCGGCACGCTGCCGGAGCGGTTCACCGACGCGGTCACCGCGGTCTGGGCCGGTCGCACCGAGGACGACGGGCTCAACGCGCTGGTGCTGCGCGCCGGGCTCACCTGGCGCCAGGTGGCGGTGCTGCGCGCCTACGTGCAGTGGCTGCGCCAAGGTGGGCTGCCCTTCGGGCAGGGCTACGTCCAGCAGACCCTCGCCGCCCACCCCGGCATCGTCGCCCGGCTCGTCGCGCTCTTCGAGACCCGCTTCTCCCCCGACCGCGCAGCCGGGCGGGAGGCCCGCACCGAGGCGCTGGTCGGCTCGCTGACCGAGGCGATCGGCGAGGTGGCCTCGCTGGACGCCGACCGGGTGCTCACCGCGCTGCTCGCCGCCGTGCGGGCGACCCTGCGCACCACCGCCTACACCGCCGACGTCGTCGCCGGCCGTGCGCCGCTGGCGCTGAAGCTCGACCCGACCGGCGTCCCCGACCTGCCCGAGCCGCGGCCGGCCCGGGAGGTCTGGGTCAGCTCGCCGCGGGTGCTCGGGGTGCACCTGCGCTTCGGCGCCGTCGCCCGGGGTGGGCTGCGCTGGAGCGACCGCCGCGAGGACCTGCGCACCGAGGTGCTCGGCCTGGTCAAGGCGCAGACGGTGAAGAACACCGTCATCGTGCCCACGGGCGCCAAGGGCGGGTTCGTCCCCCTCCGGCCGCCGGCCGGTCCCGATCCCACCCGCCCCGCCTCGCGCGACGACGTGCTGGCCGAGGGGCAGGCCTGCTACCGGCTGTTCATCGGCGCCCTCCTCTCGCTCACCGACAACTACAGCTCGGCCGGGGTGGCCCCCGGCGAGGTCGTCCCACCCGAGCGGGTGGTCCGGTACGACGGCGACGACACCTATCTGGTGGTCGCGGCCGACAAGGGGACGGCGACCTTCTCCGACCTGGCCAACGCCGTGGCGATCGAGCGCGGTTACTGGCTCGGCGACGCCTTCGCCTCCGGCGGCTCGGTCGGCTACGACCACAAGGCCATGGGCATCACCGCCCGGGGCGCCTGGGAGTCGGTCACCCGGCACTTCCGCGAGCTCGGCGTCGACGTGCAGAGCCAGGAGGTCACCGTCGTCGGCATCGGCGACATGTCCGGCGACGTCTTCGGCAACGGCATGCTGCTGTCGGGGCACCTGCGGCTGGTCGCCGCCTTCGACCACCGGCACGTCTTCGTCGACCCGACGCCGGACGCCGCCGCGTCCTTCGCCGAGCGGCAGCGGCTGTTCGCCCTGCCCCGGTCCTCCTGGGCGGACTACGACCGGTCGCTGATCAGCCCGGGCGGTGGGGTGTGGCCGCGGACGGCGAAGGCGGTGCCGGTCTCCGCCCCGATGCGCGACGCGCTGGGCCTGGCTCCGGGCATCGAGTCGCTCAGCCCGGTGGAGCTGGTCCGCGCGGTGCTGCTGGCCCCGGTCGACCTGCTCTTCAACGGTGGCATCGGCACCTACGTGAAGGCCGCCACGGAGAGCGCCGCCGACGTCGGCGACAAGGCCAACGACGCCGTCCGGGTGGACGGCGGCCGGCTGCGGGTGCGGGTCGTGGGGGAGGGTGGCAACCTGGGCCTGACCCAGCGCGGCCGGATCGAGTACGCGCTGACCGGCGGGCGGCTGAACACCGACGCCATCGACAACTCCGCCGGGGTGGACACCTCCGACCGTGAGGTCAACATCAAGATCGCGCTGAACCGCGTGGTCGACGAGGGCTTGCTGGACGCCGGGGGACGGGCACGGCTGCTGGCCGAGATGACCGACGAGGTCGCGGCCGCCGTGCTCACCGACAACCACGCGCAGAACGCCACGCTGGCCGGCGAGGCGGCCGCCGCCCGCGGCCTGCTGGACGCCCACCAGCGCTACCTGCGCTGGCTGGAGCGCGCCGGCCGGCTGGACCGGGCGGTGGAGTTCCTGCCCGACGACCGGGCGATCGCCGAGCGCCGCCGCGACGGGCTGGCGCTCACCGGCCCCGAGCTGTCGGTGCTGCTGGCCTACGCCAAGATCGAGGCCGGCGACGCGGTGCTCGCCTCGGGGCTGCCCGACGACCCGGCGCTGGCCGGGCTGCTGTCGGACTACTTCCCCCGCCCGCTGCGGAGCCGGTTCGCCGCCGCGATCGCCGACCACCCGCTGCGCCGGGAGATCGTGGCGACCGTGCTCACCAACCGCACGGTGAACGTCGCCGGCGTCACGGGTGTGTTCCGGCTGGCCGAGGAGACCGGCGCGCCGCTGTCCGCCGTGGTCCGGGCGCACGCCGTCGCCCGGGCCGTCTTCGACGTCGACCGGCTGTGGGACGCGCCCCGGCAGCTGGACAACCGGGTGCCCGCGGCCACCCAGGTGCACGTCCGCACCGAGGCGACCCGGCTGGCCGAGCGGGCCACCCGCTGGCTGCTCCGGCTGCCCGGCCTGACCGCGGAGCCGGCGCCGTCGCTGCAGGAGGTCGTCGACCGGTTCGCCGGGCCGGTCGCGGAGGTCTGCGCGGGGCTGCCCGGGTGGCTGCTGGGCGCCGACGCCGCCGGCTACGCCGAGCGGGCCGCCGCCCTGCGCGCCGACGGGGTGTCCGCCGAGCTGGCCGCCGAGGTGGCCGTCGCGCCGCTGCTGCCGGCGGCGCTGGACCTCGCGGTGGTCGCCGAGTCGACGGGAGCGCCGATCGCGCTGGCCGCCCAGGTGGCCCAGTGCCTGGGGGAACGGCTGGGGCTGGTGCCGCTGCGGGAGCTGGTCATCGCGCTGCCCCGCAACCGGCGCTGGGACTCCATCGCCCGCACCTCGCTGCGCGACGACCTCGCCGCCGAGCAGGCCACGCTCACCGCCGACGTGCTGGGCCTGCGCCAGTCCGGCGACGAGCCCGCGGACGCGCTGGTCGGCCGGTGGGCCGACGCGTGGGACGTCGCCCAGCAGCGGGCGGCGGTGCAGCTGGAGGAGCTGGCGACCGGGGATCGGCACGAGCTCGCCGAGCTGCTCGTCGCCGTCCGCACCCTGCGCGGCCTGCGCCGCCGGGCCGGCTGATCCGGGCCGGCTGACCCGGGCAGGCGTGGTCCGGCATCGGATGGGGCACAACCGGACGGTGAAGACCGTCGTCGTCGCCGTCCTCGGTGGCCTGCTGACCCTCGCCGGCATCGCCCTCCTCGTGCTGCCGGGCCCGGGCTTCGTGCTCGTCGCCGCGGGACTGGCGGTGCTCGCCACCCGCTTCTCCTGGGCGCGGAAGCCGCTGGACTACGCCAAGGAGAAGGCCCAGGAGGGCATCGAGGAGGTCGGGCGCAGCCCGTGGCGGGCCCTGGGCGCCGTGCTCGCCGCGCTCGTCCTGGTCGGGCTCGGCGTGCTCACCCTGATCGGGGTGGAGATCCCGTTCGCCAACGCCTTCACCGCCGTCGTGCTCATCCTGTCGGGCCTGTTCCTCGTCGGGACCGTGGTGTTCGCCCGGCACGAGGAGCACGTCCAGGTGGAGCGCGCGCACCGTCCGGCCGGCACCCCCGGTGACGGTGGCGCCTACCGGGCCGCGGCTCCCACCGCGGACTGATCCGCCCGGCACAGCGACGGCCGGTTGGCGCACCGGCGTCCGGACCACGCCGTCCGGCTGCGTCCGCAGGAGGGTTGAGCCGCCCCGGCTGATGTGGAGCCGCGCTGTGACGCGGCTCCACATCAGGTGGC
Organism: Modestobacter sp. SYSU DS0657; assembly: GCF_054050925.1. Taxonomy (NCBI): domain Bacteria; kingdom Bacillati; phylum Actinomycetota; class Actinomycetes; order Geodermatophilales; family Geodermatophilaceae; genus Modestobacter; species Modestobacter sp. SYSU DS0657. The sequence goes on from NZ_JBJHAG010000036.1 coordinate 29,755, forward strand.
CCGGCTCGACCCGCGCGACCGGCGGCTCGACCCGCGCCGCCTCAGAGGTCCGGACGGCGCAGGCCGTGGCCGGTGGCCTGCTCGAAGGCGTGCCCGACCTCCAGCACCCTTCGGTCGGCCCGCGGGGCGCCGACGATCTGCAGCCCCACCGGCAGGCCGTCGGCGGTGAACCCGCCGGGCACCGACAGCGCCGGGCAGCCGGTGGCCGAGATCAGCGTGCAGGAGCGCATCCAGCCCAGGTAGTCGTCGAACGCCACCCCGTTCACCGCGGTGGGGTACTCGACCTCCACCGGGAAGGGCAGCACCTGGGTGGTGGGGGCGAGCAGCACGTCGTACCGCTCGAAGAAGGCGACGACCCGCTCGTACAGCTTCGTGTGCGCCACCTCGGCGCGGCCGACGTCGGCGCCGGTGAGCTCCGCGCCCCGCGCGGCGTTCCAGCGGATCGTCTGCTTGAACGACTCCGGGCTGCGGCGCACCTGGTCGCCGAAGCTCGCCTCGAACAGCCAGGCCCGCAGCACGCCGAACACCTCGTCGGCGTCGCGCAGGTCCGGGCAGTCCTCGTCGACCGTTGCGCCGAGGGCGCGGAAGACGCCGAGCTGGGCCATGAGCACCTCGGTGATCGCCGGGTCGACCGGCACCCGGCCGCCCAGGTCGGGGGTCCAGGCGATGCGCAGGCCGGTCAGCTCCGTGGGCAGCGGTGCGGCGAACGGGTGGCCGGGGTCGGAGAGCGAGATCGGCACCCGCGGGTCGGGGCCGGCCAGCACCGACAGCTGCAGCGCGACGTCGGCGACGGTGCGGCCCATCGGCCCCTGCACCGACAGCTGCGACCAGCCGATCGGCGCCGGGTGGGTGGGCACCCGGCCCGGGGTGGTGCGCAGCCCCACGACGTTGCAGAAAGCCGCCGGGTTGCGCAGCGAGCCGCCCATGTCGCTGCCCTCGGCCAGCGGCACCAGCCCGGCCGCGAGCGCCGCGGCGGCGCCGCCGGAGGACCCGCCGGCCGACAACCCGTGCCGGTAGGGGTTGTGGGTGGCGCCGAACAGCGTGTTGAAGGTGTGGGAGCCGGCGGCGAACTCCGGCACGTTCGTCTTGCCCACCCGGATCGCACCGGCGGCCCGCAACCGGGCGACGGCGAGCTCGTCGCGGGCGGGCACGGTGTCGGCGTGCAGCGGCGAGCCCCACGTCGTCCGCATGCCCCCGGTCTGGTGGGTGTCCTTGTGCGCCACCGGCAGGCCGTGCAGCGGGCCGACCGGCTCCCCCGCGGCGAGCTGCGCGTCGGCGGCGTCGGCCGCGGCCCGGGCGCCCTCGGCGTCCAGCGTCACGATGGCGTTGAGCGCCGGGTTGAGCCGGTCGATCCGCGTCAGGTGGGCCTCGAGCAGCTCGCGGGCGCTGACCTGCCGGGCGCGGACCAGCGCCGCGAGCTCGGTGGCCGGTCGGGTGCACAGGTCGTCGCTCACCCCGGCGACGCTAGCCGGTATCTCAGCGCTGAGGAACCGTGCTCACCGGGTGACCGCGTCGGCCGGGACGACGAGGGTGAGCTGGCTGCCGCCGGCATGTTCCACGTGCAACCCGTTCCGGCGCAGCAGAGCCCGCAGCCGCACCACCGAGTCCGGCTCGGCCGTCGTCGTGGCCAGCAGCCGCGCCAGCCGGCCCTTGTGCGCCTTGTTGAAGTGGCTGACCACCGCCCGGGTGCCGTCCGGTCGCTCGCTGAGCACCTGGACGGTGACCGCGTCGGGCACGGGGGCCAGCTCGGCGTAGGCGCCCGAACGCAGGTCGACGACGAGCTCGTCGGTCGCGGTCAGCACGTCGGTGAGCACGGGCTTCCACAGCGACCGCAGGGTGGGCAGGCCGGGCAGTGCCGAGCCCGCCGACAGCCGGTAGGCCGGTACCCGGTCCCCGGCCCGGACGACGCCGAACAGCGCCGACCCCACGGCCAGGCGCGTCGCGGCCCGGGCCCGCTGGGCGCGGGTCAGCGACCGGACGTCCAACGCGTCGTAGAGCACGCCGGTGTAGCGCTCGATGGCCGGCATGGTCGGGCTGGTGCGCAGCGCGGCGTTGCGGGCGATCTCGTCGTCCTGCTTCGCCGACAGCCCGAGGGCGGCGCGGGCGGCCGGGACGTCGGCGGCGAGGGCGGTCAGCGCGTCGACCAGCTGCTCCCGGACCGGCGTCAGCTCAGGCGCGGTCAGCGCGTCCAGGTCGAGCGGCGGGCCGTCGCCACCGGTCTGCTTGGTCTCCGACGGGGGCAGCAGGACGAGCACGTCGTGCGACGGTACGGGGCGGCGGTGAGCGCCCGGGCACCCCGGTGGCAGGCTGTCGGCACGCCCGGAGCCGCGGCGCGCGCGGCGCTGCCCGGGGGCGCCGCGCCGTCGCGTCATCTAACGTCCTCTCGATCACTGCCGCGCGCGGTGCCAGGTGAGATCTGCAGGTCAGGAGGTGGAGACGGTGCTCGTGCTGGACAGCGCAGCCGTCTCCACCCGCGGCCCGCGCCCGGACAACCAGGACTCCGCGGTGGGTGGCCCGCTGCTGGTCGCGATCGCCGACGGCGTCGGTGGCAACGTCGGCGGGGCGGTGGCCTCCTCGCTGGTGGCCACCTGGCTCGCGCCGCTGGCGGTGGGCAGCACGGGGGAGGGCTCCGACGACCCGGTCCGGGTGGTGGCCAGCGCCAACGAGCGGATCCGGGCCGCCTACACCGAGCGCCCGCGGCTGCGCACGATGGCGACCACCCTCACCGCGGTGCACGCGGACGCCGAGGGGCTGGTGCTGCTGCACATCGGCGACTCCCGCGGCTACCTGCTCTCCGGCGGGGAGCTGCAGCAGGTGAGCACCGACCACACCCTGGTGCAGGCGCTCATCGATGCCGGCAGCCTCACCCCGGCCGAGGCCCGGGTGCACCCGCAGCGGTCGGCGGTCTACGCCGCGCTGCACGGGGCTGACGACGACGTCGCCGCCCTCGACGTGATCCGGCTGGACGCCGCCGCCGGTGACCGGGTCATGGTCTGCTCCGACGGCCTCTCCGACGTCGTCCCGCCCGACGTCATCGCCGGGCTGCTCGCCACCGGCACCCCCGCCGAGGCCGCGGCGGCGCTGCGGGACGCCGCGCTGGCCGGCCCGCCCACGGACAACATCACGGTGGTGGTCGCCGACGTGCGGGCGACCGAGGAACCCGTGCCGCAGCGGCTCTGCACGGTGGGAGCGGCGCAGGAGCTGCGTGAGGAGACCGCCGAGGCGCTGGAGGCCGACTGGCCGGGGCCGGTGCCGGTCGGGCTGGTCCAGCACCGCCCGCACTGACCCGCGGAGCTGCCGCGGCAGAGAGACACGGCCCGCTGCGGCAGCTCCGCGGCGCTCAGGGGGGCTCAGGGCCTCGTGTCGACGTCTTGGGCCGTCGGGCGCGGGTCCTGGTCGGACGGCGCGACGGCCGTCTCCGCGTCATCCGCTGCCACGACGTCCTCGTCGTCGCGCCGTCCGTCGTGGAGCCGGTCGTCGTCGAGTCGCGCGTCAGCGTCCGCGTCGTGCACCACGCCGGTGCGTGCGGCGTCGTCAGTGCCGGTGTCGTGCGCGACGCGGTTCTCGTGGCTCCCGGACTTCGCCAGGCCGCGAGCGAGCAGGTAGCCGATCGTCAGGTACGTGATGTAGCGGAGGGCGGACTCGGCCCCGAAGGGGTCCTCGCCCCCTCGGCCGTCGTCGTTGACGGCGAGCGCGGTGATGACGACGGCGAGCACGGCGCCCACGTAGGCGAGGAACTCGGTCGTCCGCAGCGCGGACTTCGTCTCGGTGCTCGGGCGGAGGTGCACCGCCTGGGCAGACGGGTTCCTGGCGGTGTCGCGGTTCGCGGTGCCGTTCGCCTTCTGGCTGTTGCTCGGCTTGTTGCGCTTCTTCCGGCGCTGGTTGCGGGACATCCGCGGTCAGCTGCCGTGCTCGTCGTAGAAGTCGCGGCTGCCCGACTTGGCCAGACCGCGGGCCACCATGTAGCCGATGGTGAGGAAGGTGATGTAGCGGATGGCCTCGGAGGCGCCGAAGGGGTCGCCGCCGCCGTCCTCCCCGTCCCCGACGACGAGGGCGGTGATCACCACCGCCGCCACTGCGGCGACGTAGGCGTACAGCTCGGTGGTCTTGGTCGACGCCTTGGTCTCGGTGCTGAGACGGCGGTCGCGAGTGGTGCGCTGGGCGGTGTTCGCCACGGGGTTCTCCTGGAGGTGTGTCGAACGAGCACGCCGCCGGGTGCACACGTCGCAGCCGTGCCGCGAAGCGCCGATGCGGGCTCGTGGACGTGACGGGACGAGCGAGGGGTGACGTGCTCGTCGCTCGCCGATCGGCGACGCACGGATGCCGGGGTCCACGCTGCTGGGACTGGCCAGGAACCATTCCTACGGCACCTGCGGCCCGCCGGCCACTCGGGTGAGCCACGGCGAGATCCAGCTGGAGCTCATGCACGTGCCGTCCTGACGGGCCTCAGTCGGCGAGGTCGACGACCACCGGGGCGTGGTCGCTGGCGCCCTTGCCCTTGCGCTCCTCGCGGTCGATCCGGGCGTCGCTGACCCGGCGGGCCAGTGCGGGGGAGCCGAGCACGAAGTCGATGCGCATGCCCTCGCGGCGCGGGAAGCGCAGCTGCGTGTAGTCCCAGTACGTGTAGACGCCGGGCCCCGGGGTGTACGGCCGGACGACGTCGGTGAACCCGGCCTCGACCACCCCGCGGAAGGCCGCCCGCTCGGGCTCGGAGACGTGCGTGGAGTGGCTGAACACCGAGATGTCCCAGACGTCGTCGTCCTGCGGGGCGATGTTCCAGTCGCCGACCAGCGCCACCTGCGCGTCGGCGTCGTCGGTCAGCCAGCCGCCGGCGCTGACCCGCAGGGCCTCCAGCCACTCCAGCTTGTACTGCAGGTGCGGGTCGGTCAGCGTGCGGCCGTTGGGCACGTAGAGGCTCCACACCCGCACCCCGCCGCAGGTGGCGCCCAGGGCGCGGGCCTCGGCGGCCGGCTCGGCGCCCTCCTTGGCCCACGAGGGCATCCCCGGGAAGCCGACCTCGACATCGGTCAGCCCCACCCGGGACAGCAGCGCCACACCGTTCCACTGCGAGTAGCCCACGTGGGCCACCTCGTAGCCCAGCGCGCGGAAGCGTTCCTCGGGGAACTGCTCGTCCTTGCACTTGGTCTCCTGCAGTGCCAGGACGTCGACGTCGCTGCGCTGCAGCCAGGCCTCCACCCGGTCGACTCGGCTGCGGATGGAGTTCACGTTCCAGGTCGCCAGGCGCACGGGGACCGAGCCTAGGCGCGGTCCCCGAGGGGCTCAGGCCTGGGGGAGCGGGGTCAGCTGGGTGTCCTGGCGGGCCTGCTGGCGGGCGCGCATCCGCTCGCGGCTCTCCACGAACTTGGTCGCCTGGGCGTCCAGCCCGGCCATGAACTGCGCGAGCTCCTCGCGGGCCTGCTCGCCGGCGGGTCCGAGGTTGGTCCGCTCGAACACCTTCCAGGCGCGCAGCACCGGGGAGATGACCTCGTCGTGGTGCAGGCGCAGGTCGTAGATCCCGGCCTTGGCGATGATCACCGAGTTCTTGCGGAAGCCGGCCATGGTGGCGCCGGGCATCTCGAAGCGCATGACCTCGTCGGCGACCGCCCGCATGGTGGCGTCGGGGTCGATCTCGAACGCCGCGGAGACGATGTTCCGGTAGAAGACCATGTGCAGGTTCTCGTCCTTGGCGATCCGGGCGAGCAGCTTGTCCGCGATCGGGTCGCCGGTGGCCTTGCCGGTGTTCCGGTGGCTCACCCGGGTGGCGAGCTCCTGGAAGGAGACGTAGGCGACGGTCTCCAGCGCGGTCTTGTCGCCGGAGTCGTAGCCGGAGGTCATGTAGTCCATCCGGGCCCGCTCGAGCTCCACCGGGTCGACGCCGCGGGTGACGACGAGGTAGTCGCGCAGGGCGATGCCGTGCCGGTTCTCCTCCGCCGTCCAGCGGCCCACCCAGGTGCCCCAGGCGCCGTCCCGGCCGAACTGGGTGGCGATCTCCCGGTGGTAGCTGGGCAGGTTGTCCTCGGTGAGCAGGTTGGTGAACATCGCCGCCTTGGCGGTCTCGTCCAGCTTCGACTGCTCCGGCGACCAGTCCTCGCCGCCGAGGAAGGCGAAGTCGCGCCCCTGCGACCAGGGGACGTAGTCGTGCGGGTGCCACTCCTGGGCCAGGCCGAGGTGGCGGTTGAGGTTCTCCTCCACGACGGACTCGAGCTCGATGAGCAGTGCTGCCTGTGCGGTGGTCTGCGGCACGGGTCCTCCCGGGAAGTGACCTACGGTCTCGTAACCTACGCAACCGTAACAACGGGCGCGGCGGCTGGCGTTCCTCCGACTACCCGCCATCGGGCCGGCGCAGTCCGCGCCTCTGCGCGTGTTCACCACCGCGTCCCCCGCTTCGCCGCTGACCGTGATCATGCGCGGACGCACCGTCGATGCTGGCGGCCCGGACGGGTGATCCGCGGTCGCAGCCGGGGCACGGCACGCGCCTCCGGTGGGAGCATGGGCGGGATGACCGGGTGCTGCGAGGGGACGACGGCTGCGTGAGCGACGACCCATCGGGCTCCGCCCGCACCTCCGGGCCGCCTCCGCCCACCGGTGCCACCGCGGCCGGTCGCCGTGGCCGGTACGCCGACCGCGGCTTCGGCTCCGCGCTGGGGCTCACCGTCGTCGGCGCCGTCCTGCCGGGCACGGCGCTGGTGGCCGGTGGCCGCCGCCGCCTGGGCGCCGCCGTGCTCGTCGTCTTCGGGCTGCTGATGGCCGCGCTGGTGTGGCTGGGCCTGGGCGGCTGGCGGGACGCCGTCCGGGTGGCCGTGGACTCCACCGCACTCGCCTGGGTGGTCGTGGGGCTGGTCGCGCTCGCGGTCGCGTGGGCGCTGATGGTGGTCGCCGGCTGGCTGGTGCTGCGCCCCCGCCGGCTGCGCCCCTGGCAGCAGGCCGTGGGAGCCGCGGTCGTCCTGGCCCTGTGCGCGGGGATCGCCTGGCCCACCTACCAGGCGGTGGGCGCGACCCTGGCCCAGCGCGACCTGGTCGACACGGTGTTCGCCGACCGGGAGAGCGCCACGGTCACCGACCCGGTGGACGACGAGCACCCCTTCGGCGACCGGGAGGAGGTCAACATCCTCCTGCTCGGTGGCGACGGCGGGGAGGGGCGCGAGGGGGTGCGCACCGACACCGTCATCGTGGCGAACATCCAGACCCGCACCGGGGAGACGACGCTGTTCAGCCTCCCCCGCAACCTCCAGGACCTGCCCTTCCCGGAGGACAGCCCGCTGCACGACGTCTGGCCCGACGGGTTCGACGTCGGCAGCGAGGGCGAGAGCCTGCTCAACGCGGTCTACCGCAACGGGCCGGCCTGGTACCCCGACATCCTGGGCCCGACCGACGACCTCGGCGCGGACATGCTCAAGCTGGGCGTCGGCGAGGCGCTGGGCCTGCACATCGACTACTTCGTGCTGGTCAACCTCGAGGGGTTCAGCCGGCTGGTCGACGCCCTCGGGGGCATCACCGTGGACGTGAACTACTGGGTGCCGATCAACGGCATCGTCGGCCAGGAGCTCCCCGACGACTACATCGCGCCGGGCCCCGACCAGCACATGGACGGCGTCCGTGCGCTGGACTTCGCCCGGGGTCGCTACGGGCTGTCGGACTACCAGCGGATGGACCGCCAGCGTTGCGTCATCGACGCGATCGTCGAGGCCGCCGACCCGGTGACCCTGCTGTCCCGGTACCGGGAGCTGGCCGCGACCACCCAGGACATCGTCTCCACCGACATCCCGCAGTCGCTGCTGGACGACGTCGTCGACCTGGCCTTCCTGGTGCAGGGCACCGAGATCCGCAGCGTCGTCTTCGACGACACGGTGATCACCCCGGCCTACCCCGACTACGACCGCATCCGCTCGCTGGTGCAGCAGGCGCTGCAGCCCCCCTCGGACGGCGACGCGGCGGCCGGGACCACCGCGCCGCCGGCCGACGCCGCGCAGCCGGCCCCCTCGAGCTCGACGGCCCAGTCGGGCGCACCGGCAGAGCCCACGCCGGCCGACCCGGCCGCCGAGGTCACCGACGCCTGCGCCTACGACCCGGTCCAGGCCCAGGAGGCGCTGGACGAGGGCAAGCCGCCGACCAAGCGCGGCTGAGCGTCAGAGCCGGTCGAAGGGCGCGGCGTACCGGAAGGTGCCCGCGGGCGTGGCCGGCCCCAGCAGGCGGGCCTGGAAGTGCTCGCCCCACCCCGGGTCGGGGGCGGTCACGGCCAGCTCGGTGGCCGGGCGGAAACTGAAGCGGCCGTAGTAGGCAGGGTCGCCCAGCAGCGCCACCAGCCGCTCGCCGCACGCCTCGGCCGCCGCCAGCACCGCGTGCACCAGCGCCGTCCCGACGCCGCGCCGCTGCGCGGCGGGCAGCACGCCCAGCGGACCGAGCCCCAGCGCCGGGACGGCGAGGGGCTCGAGCCGGCCGCGGGTCGCCAGCACGTGCCCGAGGACCCGGTCGCCGTCGACCGCGACCAGCGACAGGTGTGGGAGGAAGCCGGGGTCCGCGCGGAGCTCGTCGACCAGACGGGCCTCGGGCACCTCGGCGCCGTCCGGCAGCCCGGGCGCGGCGAAGGCCGCCCGGTGCACCTGCCGGACCTGCTCGGCGTCGGTCGGCTGCTCGCGGCGGACGATCACGTCGGCATGCTGCCCCCGCGCCCCGGGTGTCCGCACCCGGTTTCTGCCGGCCGGGCCCTCAGGCGGTGGCGAGGTCGCGGCGGCGGAACGCGCCCAGGCCGATCACCGTCAGCGCCGCGGTGACCGCCAGCAGCCCGGCCACCGGCGCGGTCGACCAGGGCTCGACCGGCATGGCCGGCGTCCAGGCCAGCGGCGAGAGGTCGGCGACCCAGCCGGGCCAGTCGAAGGACTCGGCGAACAGCGTGACGACGGCGACCAGGCCGAAGGCGGCCCACGCCGCGGGCAGCGCCGGCTCGGGCGCCAGCCCCACCAGGGCGACGGCGACCGCCACGAGCACCCAGACGCCGGCGGTGTGCGCGAGCGCGGCCCCGAGCACCCGGACGAGGTCGCCGGCGTCCCCGGTGGAGGCCGCGCGGGCCGCGCCCGTGCCGAGCCCGCCCAGCGCCAGCAGCACGACCGTCCCGGCGAGCGCGACGAGCACGTGCCCGCCGAGCCAGCGGCTCCGCGAGGTGGCGGTCGCCAGCACCGGCTCGGCGCGCCCGGCGGTCTCCTCCGCGCGGGCCCGCAGCGCCGCGGCGACGCCGTAGGCGGCCACCAGCAGCGCGGTCGTGGTGAGCGCGACGCCGAGGAAGGCGTCGACCAGGCCGGCGGCCGAGGCGTCGGGCAGGAAGGCGGCGACGTCGGGGTTGTCGGCCAGCAGCGTCTCCACGGACTCGGCGAGGGCGCCGTAGACCGCCCCCAGCAGGGTCACCCCGACCGCCCAGCCCAGCAACGCGCCGCGGTGCAGCCGCCAGGTCAGCCCCAGCGGCGAGAGCAGCGACCGCGGGGCCACCGCGGCCGCGGGGCGGGGTTGCACCAGCCCGGCGCCGAGGTCGCGCCGGTCCAGCACCTGGGTGGCCGCGGCCAGCGCTGCCACGCCTGCGGCGACGCTCAGCAGCAGCGGCCACCAGCGGCCGCCGGACCAGGGGTGGCTGGCCTGGGCCCATCCCACCGGGGACGCCCAGGACAGGCCGTTGCCCTCGACGTCGCCGATCGCCCGCAGCACGAGCGACACGCCCAGCAGGGCGCCCACCAGCCCGTACACCCCGCGGGCGGTGGAGACGACCTGGGCAGCCAGTGCGGTGAGCCCGGCGAAGGCCAGCCCGGTCGCCGTCGCGGATGCGCCCAGCACGAAGGCCCCGAGCGCGGGGAGCCCGCTGGCGGTCGCCCCCACGCCGATCGCGGCTCCCAGCGCGGCGCTGGCGAGCGCGGCGACCCCGGCCGCCGCAGCCAGCGGGGCGTGCCGACCGATCCGGGTCGACCGGACCAGCTCGGTGCGCCCGAGCTCCTCGTCGGCGCGGGTGTGCCGCACGGTGGTGAACATGACCATCAGCACCGCGACGACGGCCAGGGGTGTCGCCATCTCGAAGGCGACCGTGCCCGCGATCGTGTCCAGGCCCACCGGCGGGCCGGCGAGGGCGATGGACGCGGCGTTGCTGCCCACGGAGGCCCGGTAGGCGGCCAGCGAGCCGGGGGAGTCGTAGGTCGACTGGGCGGCGGCGGACTGCACGACCACCAGCAGGGCGCCGCCGGTCACCCAGACGGGCAGCCGGAGCCGGTCCCTTCGGAGCGCGAACCGCAGAAGCGCGCCGGTGCCGGTCAGCGAGGGGCGGGCGGTCACCGCGCGCCGTCCGCGGTGGTGGCCGCCTGGTCGTAGTGCCGGAGGAACAGCTCCTCCAGGGTGGGCGGCGCGCTGTGCAGGGACCGCAGCCCGGCCTCGCTCAGGCAGCGCACCGCGGCGTCCAGCGCGGGGGGGGGGGGGGGGGGGGGGGGGGGGGGGGGGGGGGGGGGGGGGGGGGGGGGGGGGGGGGGGGGGGGCGGGCGCGCCGGGGGGGGGCCCGCCCCCCCCCCGCCGCGCGCCGCCCGCGCGTCCGCCGCGCCCCCGATGCCG
>NZ_JBJHAG010000037.1:0-36244 GCF_054050925.1 Modestobacter sp. SYSU DS0657
GGGGGGGGGGGGGGGGCGGCGGGGGGGGCGCCGCGGGGCGCGCGGGGGGGGGGGGGGGGGGTGGGGGCCCCCCCGGGCGGGCCCCCCCCCCCCGCCGCACCGGCTCGCGACGACGGGACGCGGACGCCCCAGGCGACCCCCGTTCCACACGCGGAACGGGAGTTGCCCGGGCGGGGCGACGATGGCCCGCACGCACGGGCGCCGCTCCTACGATGGCCCGGTGCACCTGCAGTCCGCTCCCGACCTGCCCGCCGAGGGTGAGGTGGTGCGGCTGACGTCAGCCGGGCGGCGTGCCCGGCTCGCCGCCGCGGCGGTGGTGCTGGCGCTGCTGCTGGCCGGCACCGTCTGGGGCGACGACGACGCGTTCCCCTTCGGCCCGTTCCGGATGTACTCGACCCGCGCGAACCCGGACACCCCGGTGACCTCCACCCGGGTGGTCGGGCTGACCCCGGCCGGCACGGAGGTGCGGCTGTCCGGTGGGGAGGTCGGCCTGCGCCGGGCGGAGTTCGAGGGGCAGCTCCCCCGCATCCACCGTGACCCCTCGCTGCTGGGGCTCCTCGCCGACTCATACGCCGAGCACCACCCCGATGCCGAGGAGCTGGTGGAGGTGCAGGTCGTGCAGCGCCGCTTCGAGCTCTCCGACGGCCAGCGGACCGGCGAGGTCAGCGACCGGGTGCTGATCGAGTACCAGCTGGAGGACGACGGATGAGCACCGCAGCCACCACCCCACCCGCCGCGGCACCGGTGCGCCCCGAGGAGGCGCCGGCCGTCCCCGGCACCCCCAGCTGGTGGTTCCGCCCGGTGCCGCTGGCCCGCATCGCGGTCTTCCGGGTGATCGCCTACCTGTTCATCCCGGTCGACGTCTTCCTGACCACGGGGTGGGTGCGTGCCCACGCCGACGTGCCCACCGACTGGTACCAGCCGCTGCTGATCGGCCGGCTGCTGCACCTGCCCACCCCGACGCACACCCTCGTGGTGGTCGTGCAGTGGGCGCTGGTGCTCGCCGCGGTGGCCGCCGCCACCGGCCGCGCGCCCCGGCTGCTCGGCGCCACCGTCTTCCTCCTGTACATGGAGTGGATGGTGATCGCGATGAGCTACGGGAAGGTCGACCACGACCGGATCGCCTTCCTGGTCGCCCTCGCCGTGCTGCCCACCATCGGGGCGGCCCGGTTCCGGGACCGCCGCTCCTCGGAGGCCGCCGGCTTCGCGATGGCCGCCGTGCTGGTCACCGTGATGCTCACCTACTTCCTCGCCGCCTGGGCGAAGATCCGGTTCGGGGGCTGGGACTGGGCCACCGGGTCGACGCTCACCCGCGCCGTGCTGCGCCGCGGCACGGACCTGTCGATGTGGACGCTGGACGTGGCCTGGCTGCTGCCGGCGGCGCAGTGGGTGATGATCGTGGTCGAGCTGGCCGCACCGCTGATCCTGCTGGTGCGCACCGACCGGGCCCGGATCGGCCTGGTGCTCTTCCTGCTCGGCTTCCACGTGATGGTCTACGCCGGCGTCAGCATCATCTTCCTGCCGCACTGCATCGCGATCCTGTCGATCCTGCCCTGGGAGCGGCTTACCGCCCGCCGCCGGGACACGACCCCCGACCGACCCACCGCGCCGGTGCCGGCTCCCGCCCGGAGCTGACCGGCGCCGGGTGCGGCGGCACCCGACACCTGGGACCGCGCCTCTCGGGTCGCGAGCACCTCAGATCGCGGCGCCTCACATCGCGGCGCCTCACATCGCGGCGCCTCACATCGCGGCGCCTCAGATCATCGCGCCGATCCGGGCGGCCATCTCCGCCTCGTGCTGCTGGTAGGCGGCCGCGACGTTGGTGAGCAGCTGCCCCATCCCGGTCAGCGCCTCGCTCAGCCCCTGGCTGGACAGCCGCCACTTCTCGTAGAGCTCGGTGAACTGCACCGCCGCCTGGCTGTCGGTCCACCCCTCGAGCACCGAGGTGTTGATCCCGGCGGACAACGCCGTGTGCCGCGCCGTGGTCTCCCCGGCCTCGGCCTGGCACCGGCCGGCCATCCCCTGCAACGTCGCGATGTCGACCTTCACCGTTCCTCCTCCTGACCCGGGCACCTCCCGGGTGGAGCAGGACGCTAGGTGGCCGGGCCGGTCGGCGTCGTCCGTCGTCCACAGCCTCCGGCGCTGTCCACAGATCCGCCGGGCCGGCGCCACGGGCGATCCGGGAGCGGCACGATCCCCCGGTGCCCACCTCAGCCGGCGCCCCGGGCGGGGCGCGGACCACCAGCCGCAGCTGGACGCTGCACACGGCCCGGGGCGCCGTCGACGTCGAGGTCTCCGCGCCCGAGGACGCCGTGCTGGACGACGTCCTGCCCGCCCTCGCCGTCGAGCTGGGCCCGTCGGCCGGCCCGCTGTGGTCCGGCTCGACGGAGCTGCCCGGCGGCACACCGCTGTCGGTCCCCGAGCTGCACCACGCCGCAGTGCTGGGCTGGGGCCGTCCCGCCCCGCGGGACCCGACCACGGAGCGGGCCGGGGCGCTGGAGCTGCAGGTCGTCGGTGGGCCCGACGCCGGGCGCTGCCTGCCGCTGGGGCGCGGGCGGCTCGTCGTGGGGAGGAGCTCGACGTGCGGGCTGCACCTGGACGACCCGGACGTGTCCCGCCGGCACGCCGCCGTCACCGTCGCCGAGGGGCGGGTGACCGTCGCCGACCTCGGTTCCTCGAACGGCACGGTGCTGACCACGCGGCAGGGCGCTGTCCCGCTGGGCTCCGCCGAGACGACCTGGCCGGTGGGCGAGGCGATCCGGCTGGGTGCCACCACCCTCCGGCTGACCGGCCCCGCGGGCTCCCCGCTGGAGAGCCTGGACGCCAGCGCGGGACGGCTGGTGGTGCGTCCCGTCGCGGTCACCCCACCGCCGCCCGTCCCCGTCACCGTCGAGCTGCCCGCCCCGCCGGCCGACCCGCCGAGCCGGCGCCTGAGCTGGGTGGCGGTGTCCCTGCCCGCGGTCGGCGGCGTCGCGATGGCCTGGCTGCTCGACACCCCGGCGTTCCTGTTCTTCGCCCTGCTCAGCCCGGCGGTGGCCGTGGCCGGCTGGTGGTCCGACCGGCTCACCGGCCGCCGGGCCGGCCGGCGGGCCCGCGCCGAGCACGCGGTCGCGCTGGCCCGGGCGGAGCTCGAGCTGGCTGCCGCGGTCACCGCAGACGTGGTCGGCCAGGACGAGCGCCACCCCGACGTCGCCCGGCTGGTCGCCGCGGCGCGGCGGCGGGTCGCACCGCTGTGGTCCCGCAGCGCGCACGACCCGTCCGGCTGGGTGGTGCGCCTGGGCAGCGGCCCCGGCCCCACGGCGGTGACCGCCTCCGGCCCGGACGGCGGGCGATCCGCGGCGCCGGCCGACGCCGTCCCGATCACCCTGGACCTCGGTTCCTGCGGCGGTCTGACGCTCTCCGGCCCGCGGCCGGCCGTCCTGGCCACGACGCGGACCCTGGTGTGCCAGCTGGCCGCGCTCTGCCCGCCCGGGGCCCTGTCCCTCGAGCTGGTCTGCGCCCCGGCCCGACTCGCCGACTGGGCGTGGGTCCGCTGGCTGCCGCAACTGGGCGGGGTCCACCCGGCCGGGCTCTCCGCGGGCGACCGGCCCGTCGCCTCCCCGGCCGGCGGCGGAGGCGGTGACCGGGGCGGCGACACCGGTGGCCGGACCCTCGTCGTGGTCGACGGCCCCATGGACGCCGAGACCCGGGCCGCGCTGGTGGCCGCTGCACCGCGCGTGGCCGTGCTCGAGCTCACCGATCGGCCGGGGCCGGCATCCGGTGCGCAGCTGACCGTCACCGGCGAGACCGGTTCGGCCGGCCGGCTCGTGCTGCCCGGCACCCCCGGCCGCCCGATCACGCTGGACGGGGTGCGGGAGACCACGGCGGCGGCACTGGCCCGCACACTGGCCGCGCTCACCGCGCCGGCCGACGGGTCCGGGATCCCCGACAGCGCCCGGCTGCTCGAGCTCTGCGCACCCCCCGGGCGGACCGGCGACCAGCCCACCCCTGACTGGGACCGTTCGCGCACCCGGCTGACGGCCACCCTCGGCGCCACCAGCCGCGGCCCGCTGACCCTGGACCTGGTGGCCCAGGGGCCGCACGCGCTCGTCGCGGGCACGACGGGGTCGGGGAAGTCCGAGCTGCTGCAGACCCTGGTCGCCAGCCTGGCGCTGCACCACCCACCGGACCGCTGCAGCCTCCTGCTGGTCGACTACAAGGGCGGCGCGGCCTTCGCCGAGGCCGCCGCGATGCCGCACACCGTCGGGGTGCTCACCGACCTGGACCACCAGTCGACCGCGCGAGCGCTGCGGTCCCTGGCCGCCGAGCTCACCCGCCGGGAGCGGCTGCTCGCCGCCCACGGCGCCCGGGACGTCGGGAGCCTGCCCGACGAGGTGGCGCTGGCCCGGTTGGTCATCGTGGTCGACGAGTTCGCCACCCTGGTGGAGGACCTGCCCGGCTTCGTCAGCGGACTGGTGGGCATCGCGCAGCGCGGGCGCTCCCTGGGGGTGCACCTGGTCCTCGCCACCCAGCGCCCCTCCGGGGTGGTGAGCCCGGAGATCCGGGCCAACTGCTCCCTGCGGATCTGCCTGCGCACCACCGACGAGGCCGAGGCCCGCGACGTGCTCGGCGGCGCACCGCCCGCCCAGCTGCCCGCCGACCGCCCCGGTCGGGCGTGGCTGCGCGCCGGCAGCGCGGCACCGGTCCTCCTCCAGGTCGCCCGGGTCTCCACACCGGCACCGGCCGGGCCGGAGGTCCACGTGCGCCGGCGGGCCTGGCCACCGCAGTCCGCACCCGCCACGAGAAGGTGCCGCAGCGACGGCACCACCGACCTCGCCCGGATCGTCGCCGCCGTCGGTCGGCGGGCGGCCGGAGAGGGGCTGCAGCCGCCCCCGCGTCCCTGGCTGCCCCCGCTCCCCAGCCGGCTCACCGTCGCCGACCTGCTCACCGACCGGGCCACGACCGGCCCGACGGTCCTCCGGATCGGCCTGCTCGACGTCCCCGACCGGCAGGTGCAACCGCCCCTCGAGCTGGACCTCGCCGCCGGTGGCGGCTGGCTGGCGGTGGGTGGGCCGCGCAGTGGGCGGAGCACCGCGCTGGAGACGGTGCTGACGGAGGCGGCGACGCAGCTCTCCCCCGATCAGCTGCACGTCCACGTGCTCGACCACGGCGGCGGCGCGGTGGGCACGCGAGCCGCGGAGCTGCCGCACACCGGCACCGTGGTGGGGCGCGGCGACCCGCACCGCAGTGGTCGGCTGCTGCACCGGCTGGCCGCGGAGCTGGAGCGCCGGCGTGCCGGGCACCCGCCGGACCAGCCGCTCGTCCTCCTGCTGGTCGACGGCTACGACAGCCTCGCCGCCGAGCTCGAGAACGGCGACCCCGCGGGCGGCGCCGCCGATCTCATCCGCCTCTGCCGGGAGGGCGGTGCGGTGGGGCTGACCGTCGCCCTGACGGCCGATCGGGCGGTGCCCGGGAGCAGGCTGGCCAGTGCGGTGCGGGAGCGTCTGGTCCTGCCACTGCCGGACCGCACCGACTACGCGGTCGCCGGGGTGCCCGCCCGCGCGGTGCCCGAGCACCGCCCCCCGGGCCGGGCACTGGTGGGTGAGGACGCCGTGGAGTGCCAGCTGGCCTCGCCCCGGGGCACCGTCCGGGCCTGGCCGCCGCGCACCGGCGGCTCCGCCCCGGTGCGGGTCACCGACCTGCCCGCCGACCCCGAGCTGCCGTTGCCGTTCCCGGACGCGGGGTACCGCTGGCTCCCCGTGGGCCCCGGTGGCGACGAGGGCCAGGTGACCGGGGTCGACCTCGGGGCAGGCGGTGGGCTGCTGGTCGTCGGTCCGCCCGGGAGCGGCCGCAGCGAGGCGGTGCGCGCCTTCGGCCGGCACTGCCGCGCCAGCGGCGCCCGGGTGCTCGAACTGGCGGCGCCGCCCCCGGGCGACGGCCACGACGGCCAGCAGCACCGGGGCGGCCAGGACAGCCCGGACAGCCCGGAGCACCGGGTCGACCGGGTGGACCGGGTGGACCGGGTGGACCGCGGCGACGTGACCGGGCTGCGGGCCTGGCTCGCCGAGCCGGGCCCCGGCGCCAGGGTGGTGCTGGCCGACGACGTCACCTCGCTGCCCGACGCAGTGGCCGACGCGCTCGCGGTGGCGGCCGGCGCACCGGCCGGGAGCCCCGCGGGTGACGCACCCGCCTCGGGTGCCGTGCTGGTCATCGCGGCCGGCAGCCCGGCCGAGCTGGCCGGGAGCTTCCGCGGGCCGGTGGCCGCGCTGCGCCGGTCCCGCACCGCACTGCTGCTTCGTCCGGGCCCCGGCGACGCCGAACTGCTCGGGCTGCGCCTCCCGCGCACGCCCCTGCCGGGCCGGCCCGGCTCCGGGTGGCTGCTCGTCCGCGGCGAGCCGACGCGGGTGCAGGTCGCACGGCGCCGGATCCCGCGCGAGGCGGCGTGACCCGGCGCGGTGGTCAGAGCAGCTCGAGCGCCGGCCCGATCTCCTGCGTCGCGTACCAGGCGAGCTCGTGGCCCTCGGCCTGGTCCACGGCGAACTGCGCCTCGTCACTGCCCAGGTCTGCCTCCAGCACCACGGCGACCGCGGCCGCGACGTCCGCCTCGGCCTCGGCCACGTCGAGGTGCGCGCTGGCCACGTCCGCCAGGGCGACGGCAGCGGTGGTCCGCGCGGCCCCGGGATCAGCGGCGGGGTCCTCGATCGGGGTCAGCGAGGCGTCGGGCACGTCGGCGGCCAGCACCACCCGGCGCCGGGCGGCGGTCGGGTCGACGTCGATCAGCCGGAGGCTGGCCCGGGCCGCGGCGAGCAGCGCGGCGTACTCCAGCTCCTCGTCGTCGCTGAGACCGTCGCTCAGCTCGTAGTGGCTGCGCAGCTGCGGCGTGACGGCGAACACCGTGAGCGGACCCTCCAGTCGGCCGTCGTCCAGCAGCCGTCGCAGGACGGTCGTCGTGGCCGGCACGTACACGCGCACCCGGGTCGCCTCCTCAGTCGTGGAACAGCGACCGTAACGTCGCCGGCCGCGCGCCTCGTTCCCCGGCAGGCGAGAGCAGCCGGTCCGGCCACCTCCCGGAGCGCCTGCGAGGGGTGGGCAGGAGGTACTCCCTCAGCCGGCGGCCCCGCGCAGGTCGCCGACCTCCTGCTCGATGAGGTCGGCGAGCACCTCGACGTCGCTGATGCTGTCCCGGTCGGCGTTCAGGCCGACGTACACGGTGCCGTCGTAGCTGGTCAGGCCGATGGCCAGGCCCTGCCCGCGAACCAGCGGCACCACCGGGAAGACCTCGACCATCCGGGCCCCGCCCGCGTACAGCGGCACCTGCGGTCCGGGGACGTTGGTGACCACCAGGTTGAACAGCCGCCGCGACAGCCCGCTGGCGGCGCGGGCGCCGAGGGCGTGCAGGGTCGGCGGGGCGAAACCGGACAGCGCGCTGAGCGTGTCGGCGCCCACCGACTGGCTGCGCGGCGCCAGCCCGCGCATGGCGTAGCTGATCCGGGCCAGGCGCACCCGCGGGTTCGGCTCCCCGACCGGCAGGTCCACCAGCAACGAGGAGACCCGGTTGCCGCCCGCGTCGTCGTCGGTGCGCACCGACACCGGCACCAGGGCCCGCACCACGGTGCTGCCCACCACCGGCTCCCCGCGGGACAGCAACCACTCCCGCAGCGCCCCGGTGACCGTGCTGAGCAGCACGTCGTTGACGGTGCCGCCGAGGGACCGGCGCACCTCCCGCAGCTCCGCCAGGGACACCCGGGCGACGGCGAACCGCCGCTGCCGGCCGATCGGCGCGTTCAGCGGGCTGGCCGGGGCCGGGGACACCGCGGTCCGGGCGGCGGCGGCCAGCAGGCCGGTGGCCACGCCGGCCCAGCGGGCGGCCGTGGCCCGCACGTCACCGACCGCGGTCCGGGCGGTGTCCAGCACGGCCGAGGGCCGCTGCAGGTAGTCCTCGACCGCCTCCCAGACCAGCGCGGCCGGGCCCGGAGGGCGCCGGGGCCGCCAGTCGTCGGGCACGGCCACCGTGCCGGCATCGGCGTGCGGGCTGGTGTCCAGGATGACCTGCCCGATGTCGATGGCGCCGAGCTCGTCGACCAGCGCCGGGTGGGTCTTGGTCACCACCGCCGTGCGGTCACCGGCCAGCCCCTCGACCAGGTACATCTCCCACAGCGGCCGGGTGCGGTCCAGCGGCCGGGCGGTCAGCCGCGCGACCAGGTCCAGCAGCTGCTCCTCGGTGCCCGGGCGGGGCAGCGCGGAGCGCCGGACGTGGTAGCTGATGTCGAAGTCCGGGTCGTCGACCCAGGCCGGGTTGGCCAGGTGCCCGGGCACCTCCAGCACCTTCTGCCGGTAGCGGGGCACGAGCGGCAGGCGGGCCTGGACCAGCGCGACGAGCGCCTCGTGGTCGAGCCCGCCGTCGGGGCACTCGAGCACCAGCACCCCACCCACGTGCATGGGCGTCGCCGGTTCCTCGAGGTACAGGAAGGACGCGTCCAGCGCGGTGAGCCGTTGGACCACGGCGTGACCTCCCTCACTGACGGTCGCCCCAACCTACGGGGTGGCCCTCCACCCGGTCGGGGTGGCCCCACGGGTCCGCCCCGACCGGCGGCTCAGCCGCGAGCGCGCCGGCGGCCCACCGGCACCGGTGCACCGCTCAGTCCGGCGGCGAGCTCGCGCAGCGCGGCCCGCAGCGGAGACCCCGGCGCCACCTCGGCCAGCGTCCGGCCCGCGGCGAGGGCGGTGTCGGTCGATCGCCGGTCCGCGGGGAGGAAGCAGTCCACCTCCGCGCCGGTGAAGCGGGCCAGCGCCGCAGCGACCTCCCGCCGCGGGTCCCCGGCCACCGGGCCGCGGCGCAGCTGGTTGACGACCACCCTCGGGTGGACCTCGGGCAGCACCGCACGCAGCTCGTCGAGCGCCCGGATCGTCCGCTGCAGCGCCACCGGATCGGCACCGCTCACGCACAGCACCTCGTCCGCGGCCTCGAGCACGGCCAGGGTGGCGCCGTTGCGCCGGGGCGCCGCCGTGTCGAAGGACAGCTCCTCGTCCTCCTCCAGGCAGAACGCGCAGTCGACCACGGTGAGGGAGGCCAGCCGCCGGGCCTCCTCCAGCACCACGGCGACCGCCTGCGGACGCAGCTCCGGCCACCGGTCGGCGCGCGCCAGCCCGGTGAGCACCCGCAACCGTGGCCCCACCGCCCCGGCCAGCCGGGACAGCGCGGGGCCGTCGAGGGTGCCCGCGCCGGCCTGCCTCGCGGCAGCGGCCACCCCCGGCGACTCGTCCAGCAGCCCGAGGACCTGGGCCACCACGCCGCCGTAGACGTCGGCGTCCACCAGCAGGGTGCTCACGTCCAGCCGGGCCGCCTCGTCGGCCAGGCCCACCGCGACCGTGGTCCGCCCCGGGGCTCCCGTCGGACCCCAGACGGCCACCACCCGACCCCGCCCGGCCGGCCGGGGCGGCTCCTCGTGACCCGGCTCGGCCGGGCGGAGGGCCCCACGCGGGTCGGCGACGTCCCAGCCGGCCGGCACACCCCCGGCGACCGCGGCCCGCAGCGCCCGCGCGATCTCCTCCGCCGGTGCGTCGGCCGGCAGCACCCGCTCGACGCCGAGCTGGCGCAGCCGGTCGCCGGCACGCAGGTCACCGGGCTCTACCAACCCCACCACCGCGACCCCCGCGGCGATCAACCTGTTCACGGCGGCGCCGTCCAGCCTCCGCAGCTCAGCGGAGAGCAGCGCGGCCTGGCCGGTGCCGGTGCTGGCCGCGGCGAGCAGGTCGGCGACGTCGACGCACCGGCGGACGACGGTGACGCCGTGGTCCTCCCGGTCCAGGGCTCCGACCAGCTCGGACTCCCAGGCGGCCCCGGTGACGGCGGTGAAGACCTGCAGCCCCATCAGCCGGTCGGTCCCCGGTCGGCGGCGGCGTCCCCGGAGGTCGTCGTTCCGGCAGCGGCGTCGACCGAGTCGCGCACCACCACGACCAGCCCGCGGCCACCGATGGCGGCCAGCACCACAGGGGCGTCGTCGGTCGGGACGGTGACCACGACCTGCAGGGTGCTCGTGGAGGCCGACAGCACGCCGTCGGACCGACCGGTCACCGCCTGGACCGGTGCGGCGCCGACCACCAGGTCCACGTCGCCCCCCGTCTCGAGGGAGGCGCCCACGGCCGGGTCGGCCACCGCGTAGACGTCGACCAGCTGACCACGGGACAGCCCCGGCGGCACGAACCCGGCCTGGACCGGCAGCGCCAGCTGGACCTGCCCGGTGACCTCCTCCAGCGCCGACCTGGGCACCAGCTCACCGGCGCGGACCGCTCGCGCGAGCACCCGGCCCTCGGGGCGCGTGCTCGCGGACAGGTAGGCGCCGGCGACGTCGTCCAGCCGCACCGGCACCGAGACCAGGTCCGCGGCGGTCAGCACCGTGCCCGCCGCCAGGTCGGCGCCGGCCGACCACACGGGCACGGTCGCGTCGGCCGCGGTGACGACGCGGGCCCCGACCAGCACCGACCCGAGCACCAGCAGGACACCGAGGACGAGGCGCAGGTCCAGCCAGCGCGGCGGGCGGACGCGCCGGACGACCGGGCCGGTCGGCGCCGACCCGACGCCGGGGGCCACGGAGGTGGTCGGCGCGCTCATGCCTGGTCGTCCCTCCCCGGATGACGGCCGGACGGGATGCGTCCGGAGCAGTACCGCTCGGTGCAGCGGAGGCAGATCATGACCGAGGAACCGCCGGCCGCGCAGCCGTTGTCCACACGTTCGGGTGGACGATGCAGCCCTGGACCACCCGACTGACAGACTGGCGACCACCTTCGACGGGAGAGCGACCCACCTCATGGCGACCCAGCGGTTCTGGACCCTCGACGACGTCGCGGAGATCCTCAACGTCTCCTGGTCGCAGGCCTACGCGATGGTCCGCCGCAAGGAGCTCGTCGCGATCCAGATCGGCGGCCGGGGCCAGTGGCGGGTGGAGAAGGACGAGCTGGAGCGCTTCATCCAGCAGAAGTACGCCGAGGCGCGTGCAGGCGAGCCGGAGGCGCTCGACAGCGCGGCGAACGACACGCAGGTCGACTCCTCCTCCTGACCGGCTGAGCTCCGGGCTCAGACCGCCGCCGGCGGCAGGGTGCGCACGGCGACCACCGCCGCCAGCACGACCGCCCGCACCCCGCTGACCGCACCCCGCCGGCGCGGGCGGTCGATCGCGTGCTCGGCCAGCTCCAGGTGGTCGGCGCCCACCCGGTCGACGGTGCCGGCGAAGACGCTGCCGTCGTCGAGCAGGCACTGCACCGTCGCACGATCGCGGGCCAGGCCACGCAGCGCCCGGCGGAGGTCCAGCCGTGACGGCGCACCGACGTCGGGGGCCGCCACGGTCACGGCCGTCAGCCCGCTCACGGCCCGGACCGCGCGGGTGGCGACCAGCAGCTCCCGCTGCTGGACGTCGGTCAGCAGCAGCCAGTCGACGCCCACCTCGACCAGCCGTCCGGCGAGTTCACCCACCCCGGCACAGGCCAGCGCGATCTCGGTGCCGACCGCGCCGCGCAGCCGATCGGCCAGCTGCAGCCGGCCGAGCTCCGCCCGCGACCGGGACGCCGCCTCGGCGTCGAGCTCGGCCGCCTCCTGCTCAGCCGCCTGCGCCTCGAGGTCGGCGAACAGCTGCTCCCAGCGCATGGCGGGAGCGTAGCCGTCCACAGATCATTTCGTTTGGTTGCATTTGCTTGCTTTGATCCTGTTTGGTGGTCATCCAGGAGGTGTGATGTCCACTCGGCGATGGATGACGACGACGGCGGCGATGGCCGCGGTCGCCTGGGCGCTGGCTGCCCTGGGCACCGATCCGGCCGCGGTGCGGACGGCGCTGGCCGACCCGCAGGGGCTGGTCGACGGCGCGGGCCCGGACGCGCTGGTGCTCGCAGCGGTCACCGCGGCGGCATGGCTGTGCTGGGCCTGGGGGGCCGTGGGCCTGCTCCTCACCGCGCTGTCCACCACGCCGGGCACGGCCGGCCGTGCGGCGAGCCGGCTGCTCCACCTGCTGCTGCCGGCCGGTGCCCGTCGAGCGGCCGCCCTCGCCGTCGGACTGGGGCTGGTCACCGCCGCGCCTGCGGTGGCCTGGCCCGCGCCCACCGTCGTCGCCACCGTCGCCGACACCACCGACCTCGGGTCGCCGGTGTCCGTGGACTGGCCGACGGCGCCCGGTGCCGACCGGCCGGCCGGCACCGACGTCGACTGGCCCGCGGCGCCCGGTGCCGACTGGCCACCATCCGGCGATCACCCCGGCGACGCCGCGGACGGGCCGGCCGGCCCCACCGCGCCCGACGTGCGGTCCGCGCAGCACGTGGTGCTGCGTGGGGACTGCCTGTGGGACATCGCGGCCGCCTGGCTGGCCCGGACGTCCCCCGGCACCCCGGTCACCGACGCCGCCACCGCCACCGCGGTCGCCGCCTGGTGGCAGGCGAACGCCGACGTGATCGGCCCCGACCCCGACCTCCTGCTGCCCGGTCAGGTGCTGCAGGCCCCGCCCTCCGAGGAGCTCCGATGAGCGCACCCCAGCACCAGCTGACCCCCTCCGTGCCCGGCGTGGCCGAGCCGACCACGCGACCGCGGATGCACCTGACGGTGGTGCCCACGCCGGGGCCGACGCTGGAGCCGGCGGCGCACCCGGTGCGGCTGCTCGTGCCCGGTCACCGGCACCGCCGGCCGGCGCCACCGCCCGGCCCACGCCCCCGGCTGGACCGGGCGGCGCACCTGTTCGCCCCGGAGGAGGCCGAGTTCGGCCCCCGCTGGTCGGGGCGCGCGGAACTGCCCGGTGCCGCCTCGGCCGGCCGGCGGCTGGTCACCCTCACCCTGGAGGCGTTCGCCGGCCGCCGACCGATGGCACAGCTGCAGCCGCTGGTCACCCCCGCGCTCTTCACCGCCCTCGCCGAGCGGCGCCGTCCGCGCTGGTGCGCCGAGGGCACGGCGCCGCTGCTGGTGGGCCGGGTGCACGTCTGCGAGCCGGTGGACGGCGTCGCGGAGGTCAGCGCGGTGGCCCGCCGGGCCGGGCGTGCCCACGCGGTCGCCGCCCGCCTGGAGGGCATCGACGGGCGCTGGCGGTGCACCGCGCTGCAGATCGGCTGAGCCCGGACAGCACGACGCCCCGCCGACCGGCCGGTCGGCGGGGCGTCGTTAGGCCCCCTTCCAGGGGCCCGCCCTGAGCTTGCGAAGGGTGGGGAGGAAGGGGGTCCTTTCTCAGCTGTTGGCGGCCGACCCGTGGCACTGTTTGAACTTCTTCCCCGAGCCGCAGGGGCAGGGAGCGTTGCGCGGGGTCTCCTTGGTGCCGGTGACCGTCGCCGACTTGGCCGCCTTCGGCCGGCCGGCGTCCTTGGCGGACTGGTCCAGGCCGGGCGCGCTGTAGGTCAGCTGCTCCTGCTTCGGCGCCTCGAGGCCCTTCACCGACAGCTGCGGCCCCCCGTCGGGCGCCCCGGGCACCGCGGCGGCGGCCGGGGCCTCGGGAGCCGTCGCGGTGGCGGGGGCGGGCTTCCGGGTGCGACGGGCGGAGCTCGCGGTCCCCGCACCGTCGCCCGAGCCATCGCCCGAGCCGTTGCCGTTCCCTGCCGGCACGGCGCCACTGCCGGCCGGCACGGCACCATCGCCGGTCGCGGCGGGCGGTGCACCGTTCCCGTCGGTGGCCGGCGCCGCACCGTCGGTGGCCGGCGCAGGGCCGTCGCCGTCGGTGCGCGCCGGGGCCTGCGCGGCCGTCGCGGTGGCCGCCTGGGCGGCCGCGGCCGCGGCCTGCCGCGCCAGCACCCGTTGGGTGCCGGCCTGGGCGCGGGCCAGCGCCTCCGCCTCGGACTGCGCCTGCTTGGCCCGGGCCTCGGCTTCCTGCTGCTCCTTGGTCTTGACCTCGATGTTGAACAGGAAGCCGACGGACTCCTCCTTGATCCCGTCGAGCATCGCGTTGAACATGTCGTAGCCCTCGCGCTGGTACTCCACGACCGGGTCGCGGTTGGCCATCGCGCGCAGGTGGATGCCGGCCCGCAGGTAGTCCATCTCGTAGAGGTGCTCGCGCCACTTGCGATCCAGCACCGAGAGCAGCACCCGCCGCTCCAGCTCGCGCATGACCTCCGCGCCGAGCGTGCTCTCCCGCTCCGCGTAGGCGCGCTCCACGTCGGCGAGCAGTTCGGCCTTGAGCACGTCGGCGGTGAGCGCCGCCTGGTCGCCGTCGGCCACCCGGTCCAGCAGCTCCTGCCGGTCCAGACCCACCGGGTACAGCGCCTTCAGGCCGGTCCACAGCTGCTCGAGGTCCCAGTCCTCGGCGTAACCGAGCTCGGTGGCGCCGTCCACGTAGGCGGCGACGACGTCGTCGACCATGCTGCGCACCTGCACGTGCAGGTCCTCGCCGTCGAGCACCTTGCGGCGCTCGGCGTAGATGACCGTGCGCTGGCGGTTGAGCACCTCGTCGTACTTCAGGACGTCCTTGCGGACCTCGTAGTTCTGCTGCTCCAGCTGCGTCTGCGCCGAGCGGATGGCCCGGCTGACCATCTTGTGCTCGATCGGCTGGTCGTCGGGGACCCGCAGCGTGTTCATCATGTTCTCGAGCATCGGCCCGTTGAACCGGCGCATCAGGTCATCGCCCAGCGACAGGTAGAACCGGGACTCGCCCGGGTCGCCCTGCCGGCCGGAGCGACCGCGCAGCTGGTTGTCGATGCGGCGGCTCTCGTGCCGCTCGGTGCCCAGCACGTAGAGGCCCCCGGCCTCGGCCACCTGGTCGTGCTCGGCCTTGACCTGCTCCTTGGCCGCCGCGAGCGCGTCGTCCCAGGCCGCCTCGTACTCCTCCGGGGTCTCCGTCGGGCTGAGGCCCTTCGCCCGCAGCGCCTCGTCGGCGATGAACTCGGCGTTGCCGCCGAGCTGGATGTCGGTGCCTCGCCCGGCCATGTTGGTGGCCACGGTGACCGCGCCGAGCCGGCCGGCCATCGCGATGATCGCGGCCTCCCGGGCGTGGTTCTTCGCGTTGAGCACCTCGTGCGGGATGCCGCGGCGGAGCAGGAACTTCGACAGGACCTCGGACTTCTCCACGCTGGCGGTGCCCACCAGCACCGGCTGCCCGGCCTCGTGCCGCTCGGCGATGTCGTCGACGACCGCCTCGAACTTGGCCTTCTCGGTCTTGTAGATCAGGTCGGCCTCGTCGGCCCGGATCATCGGCCGGTTGGTCGGGATCGGCACCACGCCCAGCCCGTAGGTCTGGTGCAGCTCGGCGGCCTCGGTCTGCGCCGTGCCGGTCATGCCGGAGAGCTTGTCGTAGAGCCGGAAGTAGTTCTGCAGGGTGATCGTGGCGAGCGTCTGGTTCTCGTCCTTGATCTGCACCCGCTCCTTGGCCTCGATGGCCTGGTGCATGCCCTCGTTGTAGCGACGGCCGGCCAGCACGCGGCCGGTGAACTCGTCGACGATGAGCACCTCGCCGTTGCTGACGATGTACTGCTGGTCCTTCTTGAACAGCTCCTTGGCCTTGAGGGCGTTGTTCAGGTAGCTGATCAGCGGGGTGTTGGCCGCCTCGTAGAGGTTGTCGATGCCCAGCTGGTCCTCGACGAACTCCACGCCCTCCTCGGTGATGGCGACCGTCCGCTTGCTCTCCTCGACCTCGTAGTGCCGGTCGCGCTTCATCAGCGGAGCGATGCGGGCGAACTCGCCGTACCAGCGGGCGCTGGACTCGGCCGGGCCGCTGATGATCAACGGCGTGCGGGCCTCGTCGATGAGGATCGAGTCGACCTCGTCGACGATGGCGTAGGCGTGCCCGCGCTGCACCAGGTCGGCCTTGGACCAGGCCATGTTGTCGCGCAGGTAGTCGAAGCCGAACTCGTTGTTCGTGCCGTGCGTGATGTCGGCCAGGTACTGCTCCCGGCGGACGTCGGGCCGCTGCCCGGAGACGATCGTGCCGACGCTCAGGCCCAGGAACCGCTGCACCCGGCCCATCCACTCCGCGTCGCGGGTGGCCAGGTAGTCGTTGGTGGTGATGACGTGCACGCCCTCGCCGGACAGCGCGTTGAGGTAGGCCGGCAGCACACCGGTGAGCGTCTTGCCCTCACCGGTCTTCATCTCGGCGATGTTCCCCAGGTGCAGGGCCGCGCCACCCATCAGCTGGACCCGGTAGTGCCGCTGGCCCAGCGTGCGCTTGCTCGCCTCGCGCACCACCGCGAACGCCTCGGGCAGCAACTGGTCGAGGGTCTCCCCGTCGCCGTAGCGCGCCTTGAACTCGTCGGTCTTGGCCCGCAGCTCGGCGTCGGTGAGGTCGACGACCTCGACCTCCAGCGCCTCGACCGCATCGGCGATCTTCGACAGACGACGGACGATCTTGCCCTCACCGGCACGCAGGATCTTGGAGAACACCACGACCCCAGCGTAGGCGGCGCAGCCGGGCAGCGGTCCCGACGTGGCCGATCTCCCTACCCCGCGCGGTTCCGGCCGTACCGTCTGCGGGCGTGTCCTCCCCCACCGCACCGGCCCGGCCGTCCTTCGGCCCCGGCCTGGTCGCGTTCCTCACCGAACGGCACCTGGCGACCCTCACCACGCTGCGCGCCGACGGCACGCCGCACGTCGTCCCGGTCGGGGTCACCTTCGACCCGGCCACCGGCACCGCTCGGGTGATCACCTCGGGCACGTCGGTGAAGGCCCGCCACGTCCGGGCCGGGCAGTCCCGGGTGGCCGTCTGCACCGTCGACGGGCGGCGCTGGGCGACGCTGGAGGGGACGGCGGTGCTGCGGGAGGACGCCGCGTCGATCGCCGACGCCGAGGCCCGCTACGCCCGCCGCTACAAGCAGCCCCGCCCCAACCCCGCGCGGGTGGTCATCGAGATCTCGGTGGACCGGGTGCTGGGCAACGCGGAACGATCCGCAGCCCGACCGACGGAGGACTGACGTGCTCGACCTGAACGGCGTGGACCTGACCACCGAGGTGGTGCGCACCGAGCGGCTGGTGCTGCGCCCTTTCCGGGAGGACGACGTCGACGCGGTGCTGACGGGCTGCCAGGACCCCGACGTCCAGCGCTGGATCAACATCCCGGTGCCGTACACGCGGGACGACGCCCGGGCCTACGTGCTCGAGGACTCCCCCGCCGAGCGTCGGGTCGGCACCGGCACGAACCTCGCCATCGAGGTCGACGGGGTCGTCGTCGGCTCCACTGGCGTGCATCGGATCGGTCAGCACCCGCTGGGCCCGGAGATCGGCTACTGGTAGAAGGACCCCCGTGCCCCCCAGCACTCGCAAGCTCGCGCCGGGCCCCTGCACGGGGGCCGGGGCCATCGGGCTCGGCGCCCCACGGGTCTACCTGGTCGCTGACGTGCGCAACACCGGCTCGCAGTCCGTCGCCCGCCGGGCGGGCTTCACCCAGGAGGGCGTGCTGCGCTCCTACCTGCCGTACCGGGACGGCAGCCGTGGCGACGCGGCGCTGTTCTCCCGGCTGCCCGGCGACTGACGACGGCGGGCCGCCTCCCGGAAGGGAGACGGCCCGCCGTCGGCCTCCCTGCAGGGCCCGCCGCGAGCTCGCGAGTGGTGGGGGGCAGGGAGGTCCTTCTTCAGACGGTGGCCGCCTCCCGCTCCGTCGTCCCGACGGTGCCGCCACCGCTCGCCGCGTCGGCGCCGGCGGTCTGGGCACCCGGCACCTGCGCGCCCAGCCGGATCAGGCCGTAGTCGAAGGCGTGCCGGCGGTAGACCACCGACGGCTGGCCGGTGTCGGCGCACAGGAACAGGAAGAAGTCGTGGCCCACGAGCTCCATCTCGTAGAGGGCCTGGTCGACGTGCATCGGCGTGGCCGAGTGGACCTTCTCGCGCACGATCCGGCCGGGCAGGTGCTCGTCGAGGTCGGTGACCAGCGGCGCGGCGTTCGGCTCCAGGTCGGGCACGCCCCCGCCGAGGTCCGCGGCCTTGCCGGCCAGCATCGTCTCCACCGGAGCGTCGGAGACGCCGTCGAGCCGGACGCTCGGTGGGGTCCGGCGGCCGTGGTGCACGCGGCGGCGGTCGTTGGCCCGCCGCAGCCGGTTCTCCAGCTTGTCCACCGCGAGCTCGAGCGCGGCGTAGAAGTCGGGGGCGCACGCCTCGGCGCGGGCCACCGGGCCCTTGCCGCGCAGCGTGATCTCCACGCGCTGGCAGTTGGCCGCCTGACGCGGGTTCTTCTCGTGCAACAGCTCGACGTCGATGCGGATCAACTTGCCGTCGAAGCGCTCGAGCTGACCGACCTTGTCCTCGACGTGCGTGCGGAAGTGCTCGGGCACCTCGACGTTGCGTCCACGGACCACGATCTCCATGAGACCTCCCGGTGAGCGGGTGTGATCGCACCCACGCTAGTTGCGTCTCCCGGTTCCCGACACCGGAGACACCCCGGTCGGGGCCCGCCGTCAGCGACGCACGGTGAACGCCCCTGGTGGGGGCGCCGTCCGGGGTGCGGAGCCGCGCCGCGGGGTCGCGGCGACCACCGCGGCGAGCACCGGCGTGTCGGCCGGCGGAGCGTGCTCCGTCGCGGCCCGGAGCGCCCGGGCCGCCTCGGTCAGGGTGGCCCCGCTGGTCACCACGTCGTCGACCAGGACCAGGACGCCGGACGGCACCGGGCGGCCCCGCACGGCGAACCGGCCGGCCAGGTTGGCCTGCCGCTCCCGCGCCCCGAGCCCCGCACTGTCCACGGCGCCCCGGGGCCGTCGCAGCAGCGGGACCGTCGTGGCCGGCGTCCCCGCGGCGCGCAGGTCCGTCACCGCCCGGTCGGCCAGCTCGCGCACGTGGTCCCGGCCGCGGGCCCGCACCGCCGCGGCGGAGCTGGGCACCGGCACCAGCAGCACCGGTGCACCCGGCGCAGGCGGCTGCGCCAGGCCGGTCAGCACCGCGGCGACCGCGAGCGCCAGCGCGCTGCCGAGTGGCACGGCCAGCTCCGCCCGGCCGTGCTCCTTGAAGGCGACCACCGCCGGGCGCACCGGCCCGGCGTAGGCGCCGGCGGCGACGGTGGGCGGGAAGCCCGGCGGGTGCCGCCGCGGCTGGGCCAGCCGAGGGCGGGCCAGCAGCGCCCGGCAGCGCGGGCACAGCACCGGGCCGGGTACCGCGCAGCCGGCGCAGGCGCGGGGCAGCACCAGGTCGGCGAGCGTCCGGACGGCGTCCCCCAGCAGGCCACCCAGCTGGGTGCCCGGGCCCGGGCCGGCCGGCGTCGTGCCCACGGGCACCAGGCTGCCCGGCTCCCGCGCGGACCACCGCCCCGCACGGCGTCCTGGGGACGCTCACCGCCGCTGGGGACGGCGGCGGTCACCGGCGGGTCAGAGCGGGTAGAAGGGCGCTCCCCCGGCCAGCGGCCCGGCGCTGCGGATCGGCGTCACCCAGGTGCCGCTGATCAGCTGCCAGATCGTGCCGTCGGCACTGACCAGCAACGGGCGACCTGGGGCGGCGGCCAGGCCGGTCCGGTCAGCGGGCAGGCCGGCGGTGGCCAGCGCGGTCAGCGCCCAGCCGTCGACGTCGACCGACCAGGGGACGGCGCGCTCCTCCCCCGCGTCGGCGGCGAGGACGACCAGCACGCCCGCGTTCCGCCACGCCACGTCGGTGACCTCCCGCAGTGAGGGGGTGATCGAGCGCAGGTCCCGGACGCTGACCGCCTCCTCGTCGCGCACCACGGTGCCGACGTACAACCGGCCGCCGTCGGGGCCCTCGATGACCACGGCCGCCCGGACCCCGTCCGGCGACAGCTGGAACGCCGTCGCCCGCCCCAGGCCGGCCAGCGTCGTGGCGCTCACCGTCTGCGGGGCGCCCCCGGCGGCGAGGCGCACCACCTCGGTGCCGTCGCGGACCGTCCAGACCTCCGCGCGGGGGCCCGCGGTGGTCGGTGGGGTGAAGCCCGGGCCGCCGAGCACCGGGGCCATCTCCCCGCCGTACGGCCCCGCGAACAGCGTCGCCGGCGCACCCATCGGGTTCACCGACGTCGAGACGCCCGCCGTGAGGCCCAGCGCACCCTCCCGGTCGGTGGTGATCGCCGCGGACTGCAGCCCGTAGGCCCCGGCACCCGCCGGGCCCGGCACCGGCTCGCCGTCGGTGGCCCGGCGGAGCGCGCCGCCGGCGAGGTAGTGCCCCACCGCGTCGGCCGGCGCGTAGTCCGGGTCCAGGCGCACCCAGTCGTCGGTGGTCTGCGCGACGGGCAGGCCGGGGATGCCCAACGGCTGGCCGTCCCGGCGCACCTCGACCGCGCCGAGGCCGGCGCGCACCAGGGTCCAGACCAGCTGGCCGGCCGCGGCCTCCAGCGTCGTGTCGGAGACCCGGTCCGGCCAGGTGAGGTCGACCGTCGCGGTCTGGCCGGAGACCTCGACGGCGCTGCGCAGCTGCGCCCCCGCCAGCGGGTTCTCCACCCCGGCGGCGATCGTCGGCGAGGGCCCGCTGAGCAGCCGCTCCACCAGCAGGTTGTACTGGGCGTCACCGGAGACCAGGTAACGGGGGTCGGGCACGACGCGGCTGAACGTGGGGTCGAGGAAGAACGCGTCGAGCTGGTCGTAGGTGCGCTCGAAGTCCGGCTGCAGCATGACCAGGCCACCCGGCGGGTCGGTGATCCGCCACTCACCCTCCTCCTGCACGAGGGTGAAGGAGCCGTTGTACTGCTCGTCGCCGGCGACGGTGAAGACGCCCCGCTGGTCGACGGTGCCCACCTTCGCCGCGGTCACCTCGACGGTGCCCGGCTGGGCGCGCACCGCGGCGTAGTCGCGGCTGATGATCGTGATGCCGTCGGCGTCGGACCAGGACTCCGCCGCCCCGGTGGTCAGGTACTGGCGGGCCACCGGGTGGTTGCGGGTCGGGCTGGCGCTGGCCTCGATGAAGCCCCGGACGACCTCCTCCGGGGTCGCCCCGGCCACCGGGCCGAACGGCTCGACGCCGACGTCCCCGCGGGGCGGCTGGGGAACCTGGGTGATCCGCACGGTCGGCGAGCTGCTCGGCACGGTGTTGCAGCCGGCCAGCACCAGGACCGCCAGCAGGCTCACCAGGGCGGTCCACCGCCGCCGGGCGGTCACCGGGCGTCCTCCGTCCGGCGCGGCATGACCGGGCGGAGCGGCAGCGGGCTGCTGGTCAGCGCCGCACCCGCGGTCAGCGGCACGGTGAGCCGGAACTGGGCTCCCTGCCCCGGCTGACCCCACACCTGCAGCCAGCCCCCGTGCAGCCGGGCGTCCTCCAGGCTGATCGACAGGCCCAGCCCGCTGCCGCCCACCGTGCGCACCCGCGAGGGGTCGGCGCGCCAGAAGCGGTCGAAGACGTGCTGGGCGTCGGCGCTGCTCAGGCCGACGCCGTGGTCCCGGACGGTGATCGCCGCGGCGCTGCCCGAGGCGGCCAGGGTGAGCTCCACCGGGCGTCCGGTGCCGTGCTCGACCGCGTTGCCCACCAGGTTGCGCAGCACCCGCTCGATCCGCCGGCCGTCGACCTCGGCGACCACCGGCTTCGCGGGGACGTCGACCCGCAGCTCGCAGCCGTGCCGCTCGGCCAGCGCGGTCATCCCCTCGGCCGACTGCTCGACCAGCCGCCGCAGGTCCTGCGCCTCCGCCTCCAGCACCGCGGCGCCGGCGTCGTACCGGCTGATCTCGAGCAGATCCGACAGCAGCACCTCGAAGCGGTTCAGCTCGGCCTGCAGCAGCTCCGCGGAGCGGGCCACCGCCGGGTCGAACTCGTCGCGGGCGTCGTGCAGGACGGCGGCCGCCATCTGCACCGTGGTGAGCGGCGTGCGCAGCTCGTGGGACACGTCGGAGGTGAACCTCTGCTGCAGCTGGGACAAGCCCTCCAGCTGGGTGATCTGGCGCTGCAGGCTGTCGGCCATCGCGTTGAAGCTGGTGGCCAGCCGGGCCAGCTCGTCCTCGCCGCGGACGGCCAGCCGCTCCTCCAGGTGCCCCTCGGCGAGCCGCTGGGCGCTGCCCGCGGCGCGCCGCACCGGGTCGACGACCAGCCGGGTGACCAGCACCCCGATCCCCACCACGAAGAGCACCAGGGCGGTCCCGCTGATCACCACGGTGCTGCGGATCAGCTCCAGGCTCTCCTGCTCCTGGTCCAGCGGGAAGGCGAAGTACAGCTCCACCCGCTCCCCCGCCCCGGCATCGGTGGGCACCGGCGCGCCGACCAGCAGGGTGGGCACCGGCTCGCCCTGGTCGTCGGGCACGGGGGCGTAGCGGTAGGCCTGCGAGCCGGCGGCGACCTCCGCGCGCAGGTCGGCGGGCAACGCCGGGTAGACGTCGCGCCGGCTGACCGCCGGCCGCTCGAACTCACCGGAGCGGTAGAGCATGACGACGTCGAAGTCGCCGGCGGCGCCCCCGCGTTGCTGCAGCCCCTCGACGGTGCGGGCCAGCGCCGACCGCACGCTGGCGGAGTCGCCGGTGGCGATGGCGCTGACCTCGGACTGGGCGAACGGGATGCCGTTGAGCGACTGGTCGATCGCCGCCTGCTCCTTCACGCCCAGCAGCTGGTCGGTGATCTGGCGGAACAGCACCAGGCTGACGACGACCACCACCGCGCCGGCGACCACGACGGTGATCGAGGCGACCCGCAGCTGCAGCGAGGAGCGCCAGGCGTGCAGCGCCCGGCGGGCCAGCCGCCAGCTGCCGACCAGCGCCTTGCGGCGGGCCCGCCGGGCCCGGCGACGCACCCCGCGCCGCAGCCGCTGGGCGGTGCCGGGCGCACCACCCGGACGCGCGGCCGGCGCGGCGTCGGGCCCGGCCACCGTCGGTGCCGACGTGGCGGGTGGCACGGTGCTCACCGGCCGGACGGCCCGCTCACGGTGCCCACTGGTCCGCTGCCGCTCACGGCGCCCACTGGTCCGCTGCCGCTCACGGCGCCCACTGGTTCGCTCCCGCGGCCCCCTCCGCTCACGGGGGGCCGGCCTTGTACCCGACGCCGCGGACGGTCAGCACGACCTCGGGCTTCTCCGGGTCGCGCTCGACCTTGGCGCGCAGCCGCTGCACGTGCACGTTGACCAGCCGGGTGTCCGCGGCGTGCCGGTAGCCCCACACCTGCTCCAGAAGCAGTTCCCGGGTGAACACCTGACGGGGCTTCCGGGCCAGCGCCACCAGCAGGTCGAACTCCAGCGGGGTCAGCGCGATCGGTTCGCCGTCCCGGGTCACCTGGTGCGCCGGGACGTCGATCAGCACGTCGCCGATGGACAGGCTCTCCGCCTGACCGTTCTCCCCACGCCGCAGCTGCGCCCGCACCCGGGCGACCAGCTCCACCGGTTTGAACGGCTTGGTCACGTAGTCGTCGGCGCCGGCCTCCAGGCCCTGGACGACGTCGATCGTGTCGCCCTTCGCGGTCAGCATGATGACCGGGACCGTGGACTGGGTGCGGATGTCCTGGCAGATCTGCAGGCCGTTGCGGCCGGGCAGCATCAGGTCCAGCAGCACCAGATCGGGCCGGACCTGCTGGAACGTGGCGACCGCCCGGGCGCCGTCGGAGACGAAGGCGGGTTCGTATCCCTCGCGCCGCAGCACAATGCCGAGCATCTCGGCGAGGGCGGCGTCGTCGTCGACGACCAGCACGCGGCCGCGACTGGCTCCTGGCATGGGTGCGGAAGGGGGCACGGCGCCATTGTGCGTGACGGAGCGCGGCAATCGTTCCCACCCGGCCGGGAAAGCCGTCCGCCCCTCACCCCGAACGGGGGTGAGGGGCGGACGCGACGTGCTGGAACGGCCCCCTCGCAGGGTCCCGCCGCGAGCGCGCGAGCGGTGGGGGCGAGGGGGTCCTTCCTCAGTAGCGGTAGTGGTCGCTCTTGTACGGGCCCTCGACCGGGACGCCGAGGTAGTCGGCCTGGACCTTGGTCAGCGTCGTGAGCTTCACCCCGAGGGCGTCGAGGTGCAGCCGGGCGACGTGCTCGTCGAGCTTCTTCGGCAGCACGGTGACGCCGGGGGTCCTGCCCTCGTAGGCGGCGCGGTTGTTCCACAGCTCGATCTGGGCGAGCGTCTGGTTGGAGAACGACGCGCTCATGACGAAGCTCGGGTGCCCGGTGGCGTTGCCGAGGTTCAGCAGCCGCCCCTCGGAGAGCACGATGATCGTGTGGCCGTCGGCGAACTGCCACTCGTCGACCTGCGGCTTGATCGTCGTCCGGGTGACGCCGGGCGTGCGGGCGAGGCCGGCCATGTCGATCTCGTTGTCGAAGTGGCCGATGTTGCCGATGATCGCCTGGTGCTTGGTCGAGGCCAGCTGCTCGGCGGAGATGATGTCCTTGTTGCCGGTGGCGGTGATGATGATGTCGGCCTTGCCGATGACCTCGTCCAGCGTGGTCACCTCGTAGCCGTGCATCGCGGCCTGGAGGGCGTTGATCGGGTCGATCTCGGTGACGATCACCCGGGCGCCCTGGCCGCGCAGTGACTCCGCGCAGCCCTTGCCGACGTCGCCGTAGCCGCAGACGACGGCGACCTTTCCGCCGATCATCACGTCGGTGGCCCGGTTGAGGCCGTCGATCAGCGAGTGCCGGCAGCCGTAGAGGTTGTCGAACTTGCTCTTGGTGACCGAGTCGTTGACGTTGATCGCCGGGAAGAGCAGCCGACCCTCGCGGGCGAGCTCGTACAGCCGCAGCACGCCGGTGGTGGTCTCCTCGGTGACGCCCTTGATGCCCTGGCCGATCCGGGTCCAGTACTGCCCGTCGGTGGCCAGCGTGCCGCGCAGCACGTCGAGGATGACGCCGTACTCCTCGGAGTCGGCGTCGGTGGTGTCGGGCACGACACCGTCGGCCTCGAACCGGGTGCCCAGGTGGATCAGCAGGGTGGCGTCACCGCCGTCGTCGAGCACCATGTTCGGCCCGACGACGTCCCCGTTCTCGTCACGGAACTCGAACAGCCGCTGGGTGCACCACCAGTACTCCTCCAGCGTCTCGCCCTTCCAGGCGAACACCGGGACGCCGGACGGCTGCTCCGGGGTGCCGTCGCCGACGACGATGGCCGCGGCGGCGTGGTCCTGGGTGGAGAAGATGTTGCAGCTGACCCAGCGCACGTCGGCGCCGAGCGCCGTCAGCGTCTCGATGAGCACCGCGGTCTGGATGGTCATGTGCAGCGAGCCGGCGATCCGGGCGCCGGCCAGCGGCTGGGCGTCGCCGTACTCGGCGCGCAGCGCCATCAGCCCGGGCATCTCGTGCTCGGCGAGGGAGATCTCCTTGCGGCCGAAGCCGGCGAGGGAGAGGTCGGCGACCTTGAAGTCGCCGTCGGTCAGGACGGGGTTGCCAGTGCTGGCGGTCATGTCGCTCCAGTGTCCGGCCCACTCGGTCGGCGGGCGGTCGTCGGTCGCTGAGTCCCCTGACGATCGGTCAGGCGGACGCGGTGAGCGAGCATGCCGAGGCTTCGGCGGGGCTCGTGCCGTGTCCCAGGGTAGTGCAGGTGAGCTGCGGGGACGGCCGCCTGGTGAGGTGCTGGAACGGCCGCCCTCCAGGGGCCCGCGCCGAGCGTGCGAGGCGTGGGGAGGAGGGTGGTCCTTCGTCAGCGCAGGGCGGTGGTGCTCCGGTAGAGCACGGCAGGGCCGCGCGCGGTGACCGGGGCCCCGGCCGGCACGAACGCCGACTGCCCCCGCTCCAGGACCAGCTCACCGTCGGCCGCGGCCAGCCGTGCGGTGCCCTCGGCGCACAGCAGCAGCTGCGGGCCGGCGGTGGTCAGCACACCGGGGTCGACGTCGACCTGGCACCGGGTGAGGTCGAAGTCGTCGACCGGGACCGGGTAGCGCAGGCCGCCCGGGCCGAGCACCGGGTGGATGACCGGGACCCGGCCGTCGGTGAAGTCCAGCACCTCGATCAGCGCCGCCAGGTCGACGTGCTTGCTGGTGAGCCCACCGCGGAGCACGTTGTCCGAGCTGGCCATCACCTCGACGCCGGCCCCGCACAGGTAGGCGTGCAGGTTGCCGGCGGGCAGGAACACGGCCTCACCCGGGGCGAGCCGCAGGTGGTTGCACATCAGCGAGATGACGACGCCGGGGTCACCCGGGTACTGCTCGGCCAGCGTGGCCGCCCAGCGGTAGGTGTTGATGAACTCCGGGTCGTGCGCGGCGACGAAGGACGCGGCCCGCTCGGCCACCGCGGCGACCAGCGACGTCCTGCGCAGCTGCGACAGCGCCAGCAGCTGCGGGATCGCGGCCCGCAGCCCGCCGTGGGCCAGCGCGGCGATCGTCGGCATCAGCTCGGGCAGCTGGAGCTTGGCCAGGCAGTGCAGCGACTCCGCCACCGGCCGGAAACCGCACAGCGCCTCGACCGGGGTGATCGCGAGCAGGATCTCCGGCTTGTGGAAGGGGTCCTTGAACGTCCGCGTCGGGTCGTCGTGCGGGACCCCGGCGGCCTCCTCCGCGGCGAACCCCACCTCGGCCTGGGCCGTGGTGGGGTGCGCCTGCAGCGACAGCGGGGTGTCCGCGGCCAGCACCTTCATCAGGAAGGGCAGTCGCGGCCCGAAGCGCTCGCGCACCCGGACGCCCAGGAGCTCGTCGGGGTTGGCCGCGATCGCCTCGTCCAGGCCGGTGCCGTCGGCGAGCCGGCTCGGGGCGTCGGGGTGGGCTCCCATCCAGAGCTCGGCGAACGGCTGCTCGGCCGGCGAGGGCAGGCCGAGCAGCTCGGGGATGACCGTCCGGCTCCCCCACGGGTAGTGCCGCACCGGGCTGTCCAGCTGCCACATCGAGTCGGAGGCTACCGGTGGAGTGGTCACTTCCAGGGAGTCGGCCACCTCCCTCGGGAACTGGAGACCCGCGCCGCCGCGGCTCACCCGGCGGGGGTAGTCGCGCCCGGCGCCGCCGCCGCCCGCGCCGCCGGCATGCCGCTCACGAGCCCAGCGCCCTCTCGTGGTCCAGGGCCAGTGCCAGGTAGACGGCGCTGAAGTCCGCGACGGCCAGCTGCCTGGCCACCCGGGCCAGCCGGGGGTGGCGCTCGGGCTGGTCGTCGTCGGCCAGCCGGCTCACCGGGACGTTGTGCTCCGCGGCGATGCGGAGCACCTCCGTCATCGCCTCCCCCGCCGACCGGGGATCGCGCTCGTGCGCCCCCTCGCTGGCGCCGGCGCCGGC
Source organism: Modestobacter sp. SYSU DS0657 (assembly GCF_054050925.1). Lineage (NCBI taxonomy): Bacteria > Bacillati > Actinomycetota > Actinomycetes > Geodermatophilales > Geodermatophilaceae > Modestobacter > Modestobacter sp. SYSU DS0657. The sequence continues at coordinate 26,930 of NZ_JBJHAG010000037.1, forward strand.
GTCCCGCAGGGTCAGCAGCCGCAGTCGCCGGCCGGCGTCCTCGGCCCGGTCCCGGAAGAAGTCGTCCTCGCCGCCCTCCGGAGCCAGCGGTCCCGCCAGCACGGTGCGCGCGGCGACCCGCTGGTCGGGCAGCCGGAAGGTGGTGGTCGGCAGCCCGGCGAGGGTGGCCAGCTGGTCGGCGACCCGGCCCGCCGCGGCGCCGGCCAGCGGCCCCTCGGCGACGATCACGGGCAGCGCGTCCAGCAGCTCCAGCGCCAGCGTCTTGGCCGGGTTGACGAACGACTCCCGGGCCGGCCCGCACTCCGCGGCGACCGCGTCCAGCGCGTCGGCGACCGGGGAGACGTCGGCGGTGTCGCCCGGCAGCAGCCCGAGCTCGGCGGCGAGCAGCAGCATCGGGGTGAGCAGCGACCACAGCGTGGCGTGCCGCACCCGGTTGGCAGGCAGCGGCACGTAGGGCGCGCGGGCGGTGGCGCAGGCGGCGTGCAGCGGGGCGTCGACCGCGCCGATGCCGACGAGGGCCACGCCGCGGCGGGCCGCCTCGTAGGCCGGCGCGACGGCGTACTGCCCGGCGCCGGTCCGGGTGGCGACCACCGCGATGTCGGAGGCGCCCATCCACACCGGCAGCGCCGGCCCGGGGACGACGTCGACGGTGACCGGGCTCGCCGGGCCCAGCAGGCTGCGCAGCACCTCGGCGGCCACCGCGCCCTCGCGCCGGCCCACGATGACCAGCCCGCGCGGACGGCCACCGGCGGTGACCCGGCCGAGGTCGGTCTCGCCGGTCAGCGCGGCGGTCTCCCGCACCTGGGCACCGGCGCCGGCGACCGCCGGCAGCAGGCCCCGGGGGTCGCGGGCCCGCAGCAGGGAGAGGTCGTCGAGGACCTCCTCGGCGAGCTCGGGAGAGGTCACGCCCGACCCCCTCTCACGGGCCCCGTCGTCACGAGCCCCGCCGTGATGGCCGCAGCCGCGCCTCGTCGAGCAGCAGCACCGGGATGCCGTCGCGCACCGGGAAGGCCCGCGAGCAGGTCGGGCACACCAGCTCCGCCGCGGGCACGTCGAGGGTCAGCGGGGTGTGGTGGGTGTCCGGGCAGGCCAGGATCTCCAGCAGCGCCGGGTCGATGCCCAGCGTGTCCGCACGTCCGCCGGTGTCGCCGTCGGTCATGCCCGCACCGTCCTCAGCACCTCGTCGCGCAGCTCGGCCATCCGTGCCGCGTCCGGAGCCTCCACGTTCAGCCGCAGCAGCGGCTCGGTGTTGCTGGCCCGCAGGTTGAACCAGGAGCCGTCGGGCAGCGAGACGGTCAGCCCGTCGAGCTCGTCGACGGTCACCCCCTCGCCCTCCTCGAAGGCCTTCCGCACCGCGGCGACCCGCCCGGCGGCGTCGGTCACGGTGGAGTTGATCTCGCCGGAGGCGGCGTAGCGCTCGTACTCCGCGGTCAGCTCCGACAGCGGCAGGGACTGCTCGCCGAGCGCCGCGAGCACGTGCATCGCGGCGAGCATCCCGGTGTCGGCGCGCCAGAAGTCCCGGAAGTAGTAGTGCGCGGAGTGCTCGCCGCCGAAGACCGCGTCGGTGCGCGCCATCTCCGCCTTGATGAACGAGTGGCCGACGCGGGTGCGCACCGGCTCCCCACCGTGCTCGCGGACGATCTCCGGCACGGCGCGGGAGGTGATCAGGTTGTGGATGATCGTGGTCCCGCGGCCCTTGGCCAGCTCCCGGACGGCGACCAGCCCGGTGATCGCCGAGGGGCTGACCGGCTCGCCCCGCTCGTCGATGATGAAGCAGCGGTCGGCGTCGCCGTCGAAGGCCAGGCCGATGTCGGCGCCGTGCTCGCGGACCGCGGCCTGCAGGTCGACCAGGTTGGCCGGGTCCAGCGGGTTCGCCTCGTGGTTGGGGAAGCTGCCGTCGAGCTCGAAGTACATGGGGACGACGTCCAGCGGCAGCCCGGTGAGCACCACCGGGACGGTGAAGCCGCCCATCCCGTTGCCGGCGTCGACCACGACCTTGAGCGGGCGGATGCCGGAGAGGTCGACCAGCCGGCGCAGGTACGCCGCGTACTCGGCGACCAGGTCGCGCGCGGAGACGCTGCCGACCCGGTCGGGCGCACGGCCGAAGGCGGTGCCGGGTGCGTCCAGCTCGGTCTCGGCCCACCGGCGGATCTGGACCAGGCCGGAGTCCTGGCCGATCGGGGCGGCGCCGGCGCGGCACAGCTTGATCCCGTTGTACTGCGCGGGGTTGTGGCTGGCGGTGAACATCGCCCCGGGCATCTCCAGCGACCCGGCGGCGAAGTACAGCATGTCGGTGGACCCGAGCCCGGCCTCGACGACGTCGACGCCGCGGGAGAGGACCCCTTCGGCGAACGCGCGGGACAGCGGGACCGACGAGTCGCGCATGTCGTGGGCGGTGACGACCGCGGTCGCCTCGCTCCCCGCGGCGAGGGCCTCGGCGGAGACGAACTCGGCGAAGGCGGCGCCGATGGCCCGCGCCACGTCCTCGTCCCACTGCTCGGGGACGAGCCCACGCACGTCGTAGGCCTTGATGATCGACGACAGGTCTGTCACGCGCCGAACCCTAAAGGACCCCGCTGCCCCCCACCGCCCGCGAGGTCGCGGCGGGGCCCTGCAGCGGGGCCGGGAAGAGCGACTAGGGGAGGTTGGGGAGCACCCGGAGGTGGCCGCGCCGGGTGCCGCTGCCGTCGTCCGCGGGGTTGCGCGGGGGCTCGGGGCGGGCCGCCTCGCGGACGGCGTCCGCGAGCGCCAGCAGGTCGTCGCCGGTCATGCCGGCGTCGTCGGCGTCGATCTCGTGCCGCACGACCTCCCAGCCCCGCGGCACGGTCAGCCGCTGGGCGTGGAACTCGCACAGGTCGTAGCTGTGCGGCTCCGAGTACGTCGCCAACGGCCCGACGACGGCCGTGGACTCCGCGTACACGTAGGTCAGGGTCGCCGCTGCCGGTTGCGCGCAGCCGCTGCGCGAGCAGCGACGGGACTGCCTCACCACCGGTTCCTCACGACCGGCACAGTAATCGTGGATCCGGAAGTTGGGGAGCAGGCACACCGGGTGGCCCGTCCCACCCGCCCCACCGGGCCGCCCGGCACCTCGCGGAACCGGCGTCCCCGGGCCGTGCCGGGAGCCGTACGCTCTGCCTGCGATGGACCGCCTCCCTGCCCGCGCCCGGCGCGACCGACACGGTCGCGGGCTGCGCGGGCGGCTGGTGCCGCCCACCGTTCCCCTGTCGCGCAGCCGGGCGGAGCAGTTCGACGACCTGGTCCTCGACGCGGTCGAGGACCTGGAGCGCCGGTGGGAACGGGAACTGGCCGGGGTCGAGTTCGCGGTCGAGGACGTCCCGTGGGTCGACCACTCCAGCCCGGACGACGTCGTGCTCGACTCCGACGTGCTGGACGACGGCAGCGTCCCGCTGGCCCGGGTGCTGCCCGCCCGCCGCGAGGACGGCCGCGAGCACCCGGCGCGGATCGTGGTCTACCGGCGCCCGCTGGAGATCCGGGCCGCCGACCGCGACGACCTCGCCGACCTGGTCCGCGACGTGGTCGTCGACCAGGTGGCGGTGCTGCTGGGCCGCGACCCGGAGGAGATCGACCCCACCGGCTGACGACGGCCCCCTCGCAGGCTCGGGGCGAGCCTCTGGGCGGGGCCACCGGCGCGGCACTGCCATGCTGTCCGGCGATGAGCGCACCGCACCACCGCCCGACCGACGGACGGGACGCCCGGCGCCCCTGGCTGGCCGGCGGCCTGGTCCTGCTCCTGGTCCTGGCGGTCACCGTCGGCGCGCTGGCCCTGCGCCCGCGCCAGGTGACCGCCGCCGCCGGCCTCACCGTCACCCCGCGGACCGAGACCGGCGCCGCGGCGGCGGTGCTGGTGGCCGACCGGTACGCCGCGCTGGCCACCGCTCCGGAGACCGCGCGCGCCGCCGCCGGTTCCGATGCCGCGCTGTCCGACGTCCCGCTGGCCGACCTGCGGGCCGGCCTGGCGGTCGAGCGGGTCGGGGACGCGGCGACCATCACGGTGCGCAGCACGCTGCCGGACCGGGCGGACGCCGTCCGGGCCGCGGACGCCGTGGTCGACGTGCTCGTCGCGGAGGGCCGGTCGGAGGAGCTGGTGGACGTCGCCCGGGTCTCGACGGCGGCCCCCGAACCGGCCGGTGGCAGCGGGACCGGCCGCTGGCTGCTGGTGGGCCTGCTGACCGGCGCCGCCCTCGGCCTGGCGACGACGGCGCTGACCGCCGGCCGGCGCGGACCGGCCGGGCGCACCACCGGCTCCGACGCGGGCGGCACGGCACCGACCACCGACCCGCCGGACGGCGTCGTCGACGACCTGCCCGCGTTCCTGGACCGCCCGCCGGGCTCCCCCGCCCCGCCGGCGGCGCCCCGCAGCGGCAGCTCCGCCAGCACCGCGACCGCCGTCCCCGCCGGCGCAGCCGGGCGCCCGGACGGCCGGGGCACGCAGGCCGCGACCGCCGGGGCCGTCGTCCTGCTGCTCGGCGCCGCGGCACTGGCCGGGACCGGGCCCACCGGCACCACCCCCGCGACCGCGGCCCGGTCGATCCCGCTGGCAGCACCCCCGGAGACCGGGCCGACCGGGTCGCCGGAGACCCGTGCCGCCGAACCCGCCGCGGGCTCCCTGGCGTTCCGCTCGGTCCTCCCGGGCGACGACGGGCTGACCGCGCGGGCCGCGTTCACCGGCCTGCTGCTGGAGGAGCGCGCGGTCGGGCTGACGGTCACCACCCCGAGCCTGAGCGTCTCCACCGACGGGGAGCGCGCGCTGGCCCACGTCCGGCTGCCGATCTGGAACTGCCTCACCGCCGAGCCCCCGGCCGACCCCGCCGCGGCCGGCTGCGCCCGCGGGCGCACCGAGTACGCCGACCTGGCCGACCCCGGCCTCCAGGTGCGCCGCGACGGCGACCGGGTCGAGCTGGCCGGTCTCTTCCCCACGTACACCCGACCCAACGGCGGCGCCCCCACGTACACCGGCCGGGCGTACCGGCTGACCGCGACGCTGACGGCCGACGGCGGGGTCCGTGACGGCCGGGCGGCGGCGACCGGGGTGCTGCAGCTCGGGCTGGACAGCGCACCGGTCAGCCCGGCGCCCGGCGTCAGCGACCTGTCGCTCCCCGACTGACGCCGCGCCGGGTCAGGTTGACCAGCCCCCGCGAGGCGGTCAGCGACACCGACGGGGAGCCGAGCTCCCGACGGAGCCCCCCGATGTCACTGGCTCCCCACCAGGGCCGGCGCTCCTCCCCGGCCGGACCGTCCTCCAGCAGCGTGAGCAGCACCGCCGCCGCACCGGTCCCCGCGGGCACCACGGCCAGCTCCAGCCGGCCGATGGCGGCGTGCAGCCGGGCCGCGGCCCGCAGGGGCGCGAACGCCCGGGCCCCCAGCCGCCCGGCCAGCTCCGGCAGCCAGCGCTCCAGCTCCGCGGGGTCGCGGCTGCGCCGCACCTCGGCCACGGTGTCCAGCTCGTCGACCAGCCGGCGGCTGCGGCTGGTGGCCAGCTGGGCGTCGGGCAGCGCCGCGGCCAGCCGGCGCACGACCGGGTCGCCCAGCGGCAGGCCGGTCAACCGCAGTGCCCAGGCCCCGCGGACGGAGTCCAGCAGGTCGAGCACGCCCCCGGCCAGACGCTCGGCCACCTCGGGGTCGCGGGCGAGCAGCCGGGCCGGTGGCCGGCCGCCGGGGAGCGGCGCGGTGCCCGGGCCCGAGCCGAGCAGGCCCACCGCGGTCACCAGGCCGCGACGGTGGGAGGTGAGCAGGGCCAGCCCGTCCGGGCGGGCACCCGGTGCGGGGGCGACGACCACGGCCCGCGCGCGCACCGGGGCCAGCACCCGGGCGGACTGGGCGTTGAGGGCGGCGGTCAGCCAGGGGCCGCGGGCGGTGAGCGGGGCGGCGAGCGCGGCCATCAGCGGCGCGGCTGCGCGGATCTCCCGGACCACGCGCGCCCGGCCGTCGGCGACGTGCGGCTCCGGCCCCTCGGTCGACACGCCTCAGTCGACCACATCCATCGCGACCGGATCGGTCACCGGGTCCCGGCGAGGGGAGGGACCCGGCGGCCTCGGTGGGGTTCCCGCCGCGAGCCTGTCGGCCCCCATCCCGGGGCCCGCCTCCGGCCCTTCTGCAGGGTCCCGCCGCGAGCCTGCCAGCGGTGGGGGGGCAGGAGGGTCCTTCGTCAGCCGGCGCGGCGACGCAGCCGGCGGCGCTCCCGCTCGGAGAGCCCGCCCCAGATGCCGAAGCGCTCGTCGTTGGCGAGCGCGTACTCCAGGCACTCGGCGCGGACCTCGCAGCCGGTGCAGATCCGCTTGGCCTCCCGGGTGGAGCCGCCCTTTTCCGGGAAGAAGGCCTCCGGGTCGGTCTCGGCGCACAGCGCGCGCTCCTGCCAGCCCTGCTCCTCGCCGTCCAGCCCCGGGAAACCGGGGTCGAACGCCCCGGCCACCCCCAGCACGTCCCGCCCGTGACCGGCCGGCGCGGCACTCCGGTACTCGCTCATCCACGACACCTCGGCCATCACGTTGCGTCCCCTCTCGCTGGCTTCTTGTCACCCGCCGGGACCACTCCGGATCCGTCGGCGTCCGATGACAACATCGGAATTACACGCGTGTCGTTGAGTCGAGGTCAAGTTGGGAGGGTGTAACCGCTCGTCACTCTGACCCCTCCCGTAACAAGTTGTTCGTAAGTGGTCACCGAGCACTCGGACACGCCGCGGTTTCCAGCACCATCTGCCCACCGGAACGGAACGGTTTCGTGAAGATCGCCTTGCTGGCGGCCGGTGCTGCGGTGCACATCTGCCGAGGGGCACGATGGTCCGGTGCACATCGTGGTCCTGGCCGGCGGCGTCGGCGGAGCTCGCTTCCTGCGCGGCGTGACGAGCGCCGCACCCGGGGCGCAGGTCACCGCCGTGGTCAACACCGGCGACGACGTGACCATGCACGGGCTGCGCATCTGCCCGGACCTGGACACCGTCATGTACACGCTCGGTGACGGGATCGACGACGACCGCGGGTGGGGCCGCCGCGGCGAGACGTGGACCGTCAAGGACGAGCTCGCCGCCTACGGCGCCGAGCCGACCTGGTTCGGCCTCGGCGACCGCGACCTCGCCACCCACCTCGTCCGCACCCGCATGCTCGACGCCGGCTACCCGCTCTCGGAGGTCACCGCCGCGCTCGCCGACCGCTGGCGTCCGGGGGTGCGGCTGCTGCCGATGAGCGACCAGCGGGTGGAGACCCACGTCGTCGTCACCGACCCGGACACCGGCCGGCAGCGGGCGATCCACTTCCAGGAGTGGTGGGTGCGCCACCGCGCCGCCCTGGAGGCCCGGGCCTTCGTCCAGGTGGGGGTCGACGACGCCCGCCCCGCCCCCGGGGTGGTCGAGGCCCTCGGCACCGCCGACGTGGTGCTCTTCGCCCCCTCGAACCCGGTGGTCTCCATCGGCACGATCCTGGGCGTGCCCGGCGTCCGGGAGGCGCTCCGCGACGCCGCCGGACGGGTGGTGGGCCTCTCCCCCGTCGTCGGCGGGGAGGTCGTGCGCGGCATGGCCGACCGCTGCCTGCCGGTGGTCGGCGTCGAGGTCAGCGCGGAGGGGGTGGGCCGGCACTACGGCGCCCGGCGGGACGGTGGGCTGCTCGACGCCTGGCTGGTGCACACCGGCGACGCCGCCACGGTCCCCGGCGTCGACGTGCACACCGTGCCGCTGCTGATGAGCTCGCCGGAGGCCACCCGCGCGATGGCCCGGGCCGCCCTGGACGCCGCCGCGGAAGGACCCCGCCCTCCCCACCCTTCGCGAGCTCAGGGCGGGCCCCTGGGCGGGGCCACGAGCGACTCGTGACCAGACCACCCACGGGGATCTCGGTGCTGCCGGTGGCGGGACTGCCGGAGTTCGCACCCGGGGACGACCTGGCCGGCGCGATCGCCACCGCCGCCCCCTGGCTCGCCGACGGCGACGTCGTCGTCGTCACCTCCAAGGTCGTCTCCAAGGTGGAGGGCAACCTGGTGGCGGTCGAACCCGGCGCCGACCGGGAGGCCGCCCGGCAGCGGGCGATCGACGCCGAGACGGTGCGGGTCGTCGCCCGCCGCGGGCCGCTGCGGATCGTGGAGACCCGGCACGGCTGGGTCGTCGCCGCGGCCGGCATCGACGCCTCGAACGTCGCCGCCGACGCGCTCGTGCTGCTGCCGGCCGACGCCGATGCGTCCGCCCGGCAGCTGCGCGCCGCGCTCGCCGGCCTGCTCGGGGTGACCGTGGCCGTGGTCGTCAGCGACACGTTCGGCCGCCCGTGGCGGGACGGGGTCACCGACGTGGCCATCGGGTCGGCGGGGCTGCCGGCCCTGGTCGACCACCGGGGCGCCGTGGACGCGCACGGCAACCGGCTGGAGACCACCCAGGTGGCGGTGGTCGACGAGCTGGCCGCCGCCGCCGACCTGGTCAAGGGCAAGCTCGCCGGGCTGCCCGTGGCCGTCGTCCGCGGGCTGGCCCTGCCGGTCCCCGACCCCGACCCCGGCACGCGCCCGCTGGTCCGGCTGGGCGCCGGCGACCTCTTCCCGACCGGCAGCCGCGACCTGGTCGGCAGCCGTCGCCCCGCCGCGGAGCGCACCCCCCGGGCCGGTGCCCTGACCGCGGTCACCGAGGCCTTCCGCACCGCGGTGGCAGCGCTCCCGGAGTTCCCGGTGGTCTTCCGCTACGGCAGCGACGACGGGGACGCCGGCGAGGTCGTCGACGTGCACCTGGCCGACCCGATCACCCCGGTCACCTCGCTGGCCCTGGGCGCGGTCGTCGGCGCGGCCCTGGTGCAGCTGCAGGCGGAGGGCTGGTCGACCTGCTGGGAACCCGCGGCCACCTTCGGCGGCGCCTCGCTGGCCGGCCGGCTGCACCTGGGTGGCCCCACCACCTGAGGGGGAGAGCCGCTGGCCGGCCGCTAGCGTCGGGACGTGCAGATCCGTGAACTGTCCGTGCCCGACAGCTACGTCCTCGATCTCGTCGCGCACGGCGACGCTCGCGGCCGGTTCACCGAGTGGTACCGGGCCGACGTGCTGGCCGAGGCCACCGGGTCCGGCCTGCCCCTCGCCCAGGCCAACCACAGCGTCTCCGCCCGCGGCGTGCTGCGCGGGGTGCACTTCGCCCTGGTGCCCCCCGGCCAGGCGAAGTACGTCTACTGCCCCGCCGGCCGGGTGCTCGACGTGGTCGTCGACGTCCGGGTCGACTCCCCCACCTTCGGCGTGCACGAGGCCGTGCTCCTGGACAGCGCGGAGCCCCGGGCGGTCTACCTCTCCGAGGGGCTCGGGCACGCCTTCCTCTCCCTCGAGGACGGCAGCTCGGTCACCTACCTG
>NZ_JBJHAG010000038.1:0-36173 GCF_054050925.1 Modestobacter sp. SYSU DS0657
CCCCCCCCCCCCCCCCCCCCCCCCCCCCCCCCCCCCCCCCCCCGCCCCCCCCCCCCCCCCCCCCCCCCCCCCCCCCCCCCCCCCCCCCCCCCCCCCCCCCCCCCCCCCCCCCGGCGCGTTCAGGGCAGCAGCCGGGCGACGGCGCGGTCCCACTCCTGCACCAGGTCGACCTCGTCCGGCGTGCGCAGCCACTGCTCCTCCAGGCCGCCCATCACCGCGAGCAGCTGGCGGGCGGTCGACCCGGGGTGCCCGACGTGCCCGGTGACCAGCCGGGTGAAGGTGGCCAGCACCCGGGCGTCCCGGTCGCGGAAGTACCCGTGCGCGGGGTGCCCCTCGAACAGCGACTCGGTGCGCAGCATCGAGTACAGCCGGACGATCTCCGGCTGGGTGGTGTTCCGGACGACGACCGCCCGCAGCACCGCCCGCGTCTGGACCGGCGAGGAGCCGTCCAGGTCGTCCAGCCCCGCGCCGAGCTCCCCGGCGACGGCGGCGGCGTCCCGGCGGTCCCGGTCCTCCAGCAGCGCCACCAGCAGCTGCTCCTTCGAGCCGACGTGGTGCAGCAACCCGGCGACGGTCAGCCCGCACGCGTCGGCGACCGCCTGCACGCTGAACCCGTAGAAGCCGCGCTGCCCGACGATCCGGGTGGCCTCGTCGAGGATCTGCCGGCGGCGCTGCTCCGGCGTCCACCGGCTGCCCGGTCCGCGCGGGCGGGCCTCAGCCAAGCGGGAGGACGACGGCCTGCGGGTCGGTTGCGTGCGCGCCCACCTGCAGTTCGACGTCGCCGACCTCGGGCAGCACCCGCTCGCGCCGGTCGTCGTCCCAGCGGGCCAGCGCCAGCAGGCTCACCGGGACCTCGACGGTCACCGAGCCCCCGGCGGGGACGGCGACGCTGCGGAAGCCGACCAGCATCCGCTCGCCGGCGTAGCCGCCGGTGCGGGTGCGGCCGTAGACCTGCACGACGTGCCGGCCGTCGCGGCGGCCGGTGTTGGTCACCGTCGCGGTGACCGTCGACCCGTCCGCGGTCACGTCGCCGATCGTGAACGACGTGTACGAGAGCCCGAACCCGTGCGGGTACGCCGCCTCGACACCCAGCCGGTCCAGCAGCCGCTGGCCGTGCCACCGGTCGTAGGTGATCGCGGTGGCGTCCCGGTCGAAGAAGGGCAGGTGCTCCTCGCTGGTCGGCACGCTGAACGGCAGCCGGCCGGCCGGCTCGACGGCGCCGGTGAGCACGTCGCCGAGCGCCGGGCCGCCCTCCATGCCGGCGTACCACTGCAGCAGGACCGCCGGCACCTCGTGCCGCCACGCCTCGGTGAGCACCGGGCCGGCGGCGACGATCGAGACGACGGTGCGCGGGTTGGCCGCCACGGTCGCCCGGATGACCTCCTCCTGCTCGGGCCGCAGCCGCAGCGAGTCGCGGTCGCCGCCGAACCCCTCGCCGGCGGTCATCACCACCTCGTCGCCGGTGGCCTGGACGCCGTCCGGCCGCGGCGGGTACAGCGCCAGCAGGTCGGGGTTGTTCATGGTGTCCGAGCCGACGTACTCGCCCTCGTCCTCGGCGGTGAAGCCGGCGACGACGATCGCCACGTCGGCCTGCCGCGCCGCCTCGGCCGCGGCCACCGGGTCGTCCTCGGCGACGTGGGTGATCCGGGCGCCGGGGAAGGCGGCGGTGATGCCCTCCAGGGGGGTGGTGCTGTGCGGCGGGCGGACGTCGGAGGAGCCGTGGTCGCCCTGGTTGACCTCGGTGGCCAGCCGGCCGATGACCGCGATCGACGTGACCGATGCCGGGTCGAGCGGGAGCACCGGGGCGCCGTCGACCGGCTCGTTGCGCAGCAGCACCATGGCGCGGGCGGCGACCTCGCGGGCCAGCGCGCGGGCGTCGTCGTCGGCCATCAGCCCGGGGCCGAAGTCGCCGTCCTCGCGGGCGGCGTAGGAGCGCAGCATCGCCGCGATCATCCGGACGCCGGACCGCTCGACCAGCTCCCAGCTGGTGGTGCCGTCGTCCAGCTGGCCGGGCAGGTGCTGCGCGCGCTGCTGGCGGAACGGTTCCTCCAGGTCCAGGCCGGCGTTGAGCGAGGCGCCGGCGTCGCGCAGGCCCCAGATGAAGTCGCTGACGGTGATGCCCTCCCAGCCCCACTGGTCGCGCAGCACCTCGGTGAGCAGGTGCCGGTTCTGCCCGGCCCACTCGCCGTTGACCGAGTTGTAGGCGCTCATGATCGCGGCCACGCCCTCGTCGACGGCGCGCTTGAAGTGCGGCAGGTAGACGTCCTGCAGGGTCGCCTCGTCGATGGTGACGTCGACGGTGAAGCGGGCGTTCTCCATCGAGTTCAGCGCGTAGTGCTTGGCGCAGGCCATCACGTACCGCTGGGTGCCGCGCACCAGCGCCGCACCCATCTCGCCCAGGTGGAACGGGTCGTCGCCGTAGGTCTCCTGCGCCCGGCCCCAGGCGGGGTGGCGCAGCAGGTTGATGCAGACGCCGCCGAAGAAGTTGCCGCCGACGGCGCGCACCTCCCGGCCGATGACCTGGCCGACCCGCTCCTCGAGCTCGGGGTCCCAGGTGGCGCCGCGGGCCATCGAGACGGGGAAGGCGGTGCCGTTGCCGGAGACGCAGCCACGCGGACCGTCGACGAACTGGGTGCCGGGGATGCCGAGGCGGGCGACGGCACCGTGCGGGATCGGCACGGTGTTGTAGCCACCGGTCAGCATCGCGCGGAAGCCGTCCCAGAACTCCCAGTCGCCGTCGAGCAGGCCGAGCCGCTCGTCCGGGGTCAGCTCGGCGAACAGCCGCTGGGCCTCGCTCTGGACGTCGGCTCCGCCGCGGACGGCGGCAACCGCGGTGTCGAAGGGGGTGTGCTGAGCGTCGGTGCCCACGGGTCCTCGCTTACCTAGTGGTTTGTAGGTAGCGCTGACCCTAGTGGCCCCGCGCGGGCGGGGTAGGGCCGGTGCCCCCCAAGTCCGGACCGCCGGCGCCCGAGCAGGACGCGCCGGCCACACGACTGGGGAGCAGGGCAAGCCGATGGCGCAGGACCGGAACGCGGAGAACGAGACCAACCCGCTGATCCGGACGATGCGGAGCACGGTGGGCCGGGAGAGCACCACCTTCGGCTTCTCGATCCTGGTCACCGCGGCGTGCGGGGTCCTCCAGGTGACTCAGGGAGCGCCGGACCTGCCTCGCGTCCTCCTCTGCGCAGCGAACCCGGACGCTGACGGTGGGCACGAGCATGGACATCGTCTCGGTGCTGGCTGCCCTGAGCGTGCCGCGGTCCACCTGGCGCTCTGGGTGCTGGCGCCGTTCGTCGCAGGCGTCGTGTACCTGGTCACCGAGAGCATCGAGGCCGCGATCGCCGAGCAGATCGTCCACTCCTCGGGTGATCACGGGGCTGACGACGTCTCGGACTAGGGCCGCCCACCGACTGCCTCCCGCGCTCAGGCCGGGCCCACCAGCTCGGCGACGATCTGCGCGGAGAGGGTGACCAACGGCAGCCCGCCGCCGGGGTGCGCGGAGCCGCCGACGAGGAACAGCCCCGGCAGCGGGGAGGCGTTCCCCGGGCGCAGGAATGCCGCGCGGGCGCCGTTGCTCGACGTCCCGTAGATCGACCCGCCGGGGCTGGCCGTCTCCCGTTCCAGGTCGGCCGGGGTGCGCACCACCCGCCAGCGCACCCGTTCGCGCACGTCCAGCCCGCGGGCGGCCAGCACGTCGAGCACCCGGTCGGCCTGGGCGTCGGCGAGCCCGGGGGCGGTCCAGTCGACGCCGCTGCCCGGTTCGTGACGCGGCGCGTTGACCAGCACGAACCACGACTCGCTGTCGGCGTCGGGCCGGGTGGCCGGGTCGTCGGGCGCGCTGACGTAGACGGTCGGGTCCTCGACCGGCCGCTTCGGGCCACGCCTGCCGAACAGCGCGTCGAACTCGGCGTCGTAGTCGGCCGGGAAGAGCACGGTGTGGTGGGCCAGGCCGGGCGTGCGCCCGCGCAGGGCGAGCAGCAGCACCAGGCCCGACGACGACGGTGTGACCCGGCGCAGCGCGGCGCGCGGCCGGCGGGCCGGGGCGGTGGGGGGGAGCAGCTCGCGGTACAGGGCCGTGGCGTCGGCGTTGCTGACGACGACGTCGGCCGGTACCCGCTCGCCGTCGGCCAGCCGCACCCCGGCGGCCCGGCCGCCCTCGACGAGCACCTCGGCGACGGGGGAGTCGGTCCGCACGGTGGCGCCGCGCTCGACGGCCCGCTGCGCCACCGCATCGACCAGCCGGCGCAGGCCGCCGGGGACGTACCAGGAGCCGAAGGCCTGCTCCGCGTGCGGAACGGTGAGCAGCGCCGCGGGGGCCCGCCGCGGGTCGGAGCCGGAGTAGGTGGCGTAGCGGTCCAGCAGCATCCGCAGCCGCGGGTCGGACAGGTACCGCCCGCCCAGACCGCGCAGCGTGCGGCCGGGGGCGATGGTGCGCAGGTCGGTGGTGTTCCGGGCCAGCCGGAGCAGGGTGCCGGCGCCGGCCAGCGGAGAGCGCAGGAACGGTTGCTCGGTGGCTCGCCACATCGCCTCGGCCCGGTCGAGCAGGGCCGCCCACTGGGCGCCGGTTCCGGTGCCGAGCGCGGCCTCGAGCGCGGCGGGGATGCGCTCGCGGCTGCCCGGGACGTCGACCGCCGTCCCGTCGGCGAAGCGGTAGGCGACCGCCGGGTCGAGTCGCTGGAGCTCCAGCACGTCGTCCAGCGGGGGGCCGGTGGCGGCGAACAGGTCGCGCAGGACCTGGGGGAGGGTGACCAGGCTCGGACCGGTGTCGAAGCCGTGGCCGTCGCGTTCGAACCAGCCGAGCTTCCCGCCGACGACCGGCGCCTGCTCCAGCACGGTGACCGCGTGGCCGGCCGCGGCGAGCCGGGCGGCGGCCGCCAGCCCGCCGAGCCCGGCGCCGATCACCACCACCCGGGCCACGCGCCCACGGTAGCGGCCGGCGTCCGGCGGTCGCGTGTGCGCGATGAAGCACCCGATGGCGCGGACGAGAGGTGTTTCTTCGCCCAACCGCCGGAGGGGGAGGTCAGAAGTCGGACTCCAGGTGGGCCAGCAGGGTGGCGGCGTCCCAGGTGGGCGGGGGCATGATCCGGCGGATGGTGAGCAGCGGCTGCGCCGGGTCGGTCGGATCGGCCAGCTGGAACGCCGCCCGGTACCCCGCCGCCGCGACGTGGGTGAGCGTCTCCTGGTTCCACATGCCGTGCGGGTAGGCGAGCAGGTCGACCGGGTGCCCGAGGACCTCCGCCAGGGTCTGCCGGGGCTGGTCCACCTGCTCGGCCCACTGGTCGCGGGAGATGCGGTCCATCCGCTGGTGGTCCCAGCTGTGCGCGCCGATCGCCATCCCGGCGGCGTCGAGCTCGCGCAGCTGGTCGCTGCTGAGCCAGTTGGGCTTGTCCAGGACCACGGTCATCGGGAAGAACGCGCCGGGGAAGCCGAACTCGCGCAGCACCGGGAGCCCGACGGTGGCGTGGGTGGCCGAGCCGTCGTCGAAGGTGAGCAGCACGGCGCGGTCGGGGAGCGGGGTGCCGAACTGCAGGTGGTCGACGAGCGCGGGGGCGGAGACCGGGGTGTAGCCGCCGTCCCGCAGCGCGCTCAGCTGGGCTCGGAAGGCGTCCGGCGGGGTGGTGATGCTGCGGGCGTACGCGCTGTCCTCGGCGGTGTGCTCGCGCAGCTGGTGGAAGCAGAGCACCGGGACGGTGGAGCGGGCCAGGATCTCCTCCGCCGTTCCCGGGGTGGGCGGCGGCTCCTCGGTCGGGGTCGGCTCCGGCGTGGGGGAGGGCGACGGGGCCGAGGTGGCCGCTGACGTCGTCGGACCGTCCGCGCGTCGCGTCGTGCCGGAGCTGCACCCGGCGAGGGCGAGCGCGGCACCGGCGGCGAGGAAGTGGCGTCTGTGCACCCGGTGAGCTTGGTGCCCGACGCCGGTGAGGGCAACGGCCCACGGCGGGGCAGCCACCCCGGTCCGCCTGTCTGCAAGTCGACAAGGCGACGTGCAGACAGGCGGTGAGGTCAGCGCACGACCGATCAGAAGGGCGGCGGGTCGTCGGCCGGTTCGGTGGGTGGCTGCTCGGGTCGGGGTGATGCGCGCCCGGCGGGTGGTCCGGGCGGTCGCTCTGGCTCAACGGCCTTCTCGGACCGCGGTCGGAGGCCGGGTGGTCGGGTGGTGCGGGTGACGCCGGACGGTGTGGTGACGTGCAGTGTTCCGTGGGGGGTCATGGCGAACCGCCAGCCGGGGGCGAAGGTCTTCAGCCGGTGGTGGGAGCGGCACAGGCAGCAGAGGTTGGTGCAGTCGGTCACCCCGCCGCAGGCGTGGGGGACGACGTGGTCGAGGTCGGCCCAGCCGACGCGTTGGCCGCAGTTGGGGAACCGGCAGCGCCGGTCGCGGGTGGTGACGAACGCGCGCTGCCGTTCGGTGGGCCGGTAGTTCGTGGTCGCCGGTGGCGGGCCGAGCACGGCGCACCCGCAGGGTCCGCTGCCGCTGCCGCTGCCGCTGCCGCTGCCGTTGTCGTTGCCGTTGTCGTTGCCGTTGTCGTTGCCGCTGCCGCTGCCGCTGCCGCTGCCGCTGCCGCCGGTGCCGGCGTCGTGCTGCGGGCAGCCGCGGCGGGCCAGGCGGGCCAGCTCCGCGGGGGTCACCGTGGCCAGCAGTTCGCCGTCGGGGCCGGTGATCGCGAAGGTGAGCGTGCCGCCGTCGGGGGCGGTGAGGCCCAGCGCCCCGATCCGGGCCAGCAGGTCGCGGAGGTGGGCGGCGGTGACCGGTAGCCCGTTCACCTCACCCGGCGCGGTGCTGCCGCCTTCCAGCGCCGCCAGCGCTGCGGTGACGGTCAGGTTCGCCGCCACGGTGGGCAGTCCGTGGTCACCGGGCCGGCGGACCAGCATCGACAGCACGTGGGTGCGCAGCTGCCCGATCGGCCGCTCGTCCCCGTCGGCTTTGAGCATCCTGGCGAGCTGGTCGAGCAGGTCGTGGCACTCGGCGGCCTCGTCGGCCGGCAGGTCCGCGGCCAGCACCGCCCGCCCGTCGGCGGCCGAGGGGTACAACCGCACGTCGGCGGTCTTCTCCGCCTCCGCCCGGGCCTCCTCCGCGGCGGCGGCGTCGAAGCGCAGCATGAGTTCGGTGGCGCGCTTGCCCAGCCCGGTCACCGACAGGTCCCGGGCCTCACCCAGCAGCGCGTCCTCCACCCGGCCGGCGACGCTGGCGTTGGTGTGCTGCAACGCGTCGGCCAGCTGCTGGGCGCGGCGCTCGTCGAGCTCCCCGGCCCGCAGCGCGGCGAACGTGGCCGGCAGCTTCCGGGCCCAGGTCAGCGCCCGGGTCAGCCAGGTCGCGGCGGTGGGGCGGCCGACGTTGAGCACCGTGGCCAGCTCGGCGGTGAAGAACTCACTCACCTCACCGTCGGCCGGCTGCGCCGTCCACCCCGCCCGCCGGGCACCGGGGTCTTCCGGCGCCGGGTCCGTCGAGGCGGGCCGCTGACCGGCCAGGCCCAGGATCAGCTCCGCCTCGTAGGCGGCGTCCCGGGCACGGCGCTGCTGCACCCGCTGCAACTCCGCGGCCAGCTCCTCATCACTGAGCCAGGGAACGGGCAGCCGCGTCGGTTCGACGCGGTGATCGAGGACCCAGTCCACGACCAGCCCCTCGATCGTGCTCGACCCCGACCTCCGCGTCATGAGTCGAACATACGTTCGAGGTACGACAGTTCCGGAGCGGCGGCGCGCACCCGGCGTGCAACGTTCGGCCCCGCGAAGCAGGAGGCCCGGCATGCTCGACCACCTGGGAGCCCAGGTCGCCGACGCCGACGCCGACGCCGACGCCGACGCCTTGACGTGCGGCACCCGAAGCGCGAGGCCCGGGTCACGCCGCGGGTCAGCGGTAGACGACGTCCACGCTGCTGAAGGCGCCCAGGGCGTGGTCGGCGACGAAGAACTCGTGGTCGCGGCGGACCCGGTCGGCCGCCTCCCCGGCGAACCGCAGCACGTCGTCGACGAAGAGGTCGTGCCCGCCGATGGCGGTGAGGATGGCCGGCTCCACGTCGTAGTCGACGTTGCCGGTCTCGTCGGACAGCGCGTGCGTGTGCGCCAGCACCTTGCCGCAGATCTCCGCGTAGTCCTTCCACTCGTCCGTCGACAGCGACGCGAGGCTGAGGTCGTCCCGGAACGGCGCCCGTTCCCGGGACATGAAGCTCTCGCCGTCGATCTCCACGCTGCCGTAGAAGACGTCGCCGTTGACCAGGTGCACCCGCTGGGCGTGCCGGATCCGGTCACCCTGGCCGTCGACCTCGAACCCCGAGTGCGGCGCCAGCCCGGTCAGCGCGGACCGCCGGGCCCGCTTGAACTCCAGCAGCAGGTCGTCGGTGCCGTCGTCACGCACGCCGGCGATCAGCACGTAGTAGCGGGTCAGCCCCAGGGACGCCGTCCCCGCGTTCCGCCGCTCCGCCACGTCCTTCGCCCGCATCTGCCCCGCGCGCTCGGGCACCGGGATCTCGTTCTCGGCGACGAAGCGGTCGACGATCCCCTGGAACTCGGCCCGCCGGCTGCGGATCGGCACGATCTCCTCGTCGGTGCGGAAGCCGCTGAGCGTCTCGTCGAGCAGGTCCTCGGCCAGCCACTCGGCGCGGCCGCGCTCCAGCGTGCTGCGGATCAGGTCGGCGATCAGCGGCGGGGCGTTGTCCAGCCGCAGCTGCTCGGTCTCCTCTCGCCCGTCGTTGGCGTAGGAGGCGATCCCGGCGACGTACCCGCGGACGAAGCGCTCGGCGATCGCCCGCTGCTTCTTGCGCCCCTTGTCGCCCTTCTCCTCGGCGGCGAGCTGGAAGCCGACCGCGCCGCGCTTGAGGTCCCAGGTGAACGGGGCGTAGTAGGCGTCGTCGAAGTCGTTGACCCCGAAGATCGGCACGTTGTCCGAGCTGGGCATCACGCCGAAGTTGCCCGGGTGCACGTCGCCCAGGCACAGCACCGTGGGCAGCCGCGCGTCCTCGCCGGCCAGGTCGCGGTAGAAGAGCAGGTTGGTGCCGCGGAAGAACTGGAAGGCCGAGCCGGCCAGCTTGTCGAACTTGTCCCGGGCCTCCAGGTCGCCGGTGGCGATCCGCTGCTCGTGGTCCTCGCGCACCGTCTCGCGGACGTGCACCCGGCGGTCGTTGCCGGTGAGCATCCGGGGGATCAGCACCATCTCACCGCGCGCCCGGGCCTCGGCCAGCGCCCGGAAGGCGTCGACCCGGGACGCCACCGCCGGGGCACCGTCGCCCACGACGTCGCCGTCGGCCGGCCCGTCGTCCGGCGATGCGGACGACGGGGCCGCTCGCCGCTGCCGGAGCTCGGTGAGCAGTTGCTGCTTGCTCATCGACGAGCGGCCGGGGATGTCCTGCTCACGGGCCCGGCGGATGAGCTCGGACCGGGGGGCATCAGCGAGGTCTGTGTCCATGCCCCTCCGCCTACCCGCGGCCTCCCCAGGGGCCAAACGCCTGTCATCAGACCGTCAGGTGACCGGGGCCGCGCGGTCCGGTGCCCAGTCGAAGGGGCAGGTGGCTCAGGGCACGTCCCGCCGGCTGAACAGGACGACGCCGGCGCCCACCACGAGCGCGGTGACGACGGTCAGGAAGACGCCGCTCTGCAGGTGGGTGAGCAGGTACTCGGTCATCTGCCAGACGACGTTGCCCTGCGCGTCGACCGTCTCCCCCTGATCGACGACGAGCGAGAGCCCGTCGGGGAGGGCCAGCGCCGTCACGTTGTTGGTGATCAGCCACGGCTGCCATTCCGGCCGCAGCGCGCGGACGGCGGTCTCCACCACCAGCACGTAGATGAACGCGGTGCCCAGCGCGGCGCCGGTGTTGCGCACCAGGTTGGTCAGCCCGAAGCCGAGCAGCCCGGCGAACAGGGTCAGCAGCACCCCGCGGCCCTGGGCGCCGACCACGTCCGACCAGAAGCCGTCGGGCAGGTCCCGGCCGTCGCCGACGAGGGCCTGCCAGATGCCGGCCATCGCCAGCCAGGCGACCTGCGCGACCACGCCGAGCACCACCGAGGCGGCGGCGACGACCGCTGCCTTGGCACCCAGCACCCGGGACCGCCGCGGCTCCCAGAACAGCAGGTTGGTCATCGACCGGCTCGACCACTCCGCACCGACGAACGTGGCGCCGACCAGGAAGGCGAGGGCGGAGCCCAGCAGGCCGAGGACGGCCGCGCCGCTCGCGCCCTGCTCCGCGAGGGAGAACGGTGGCGGGTCGATGAACCACTCGATCGAGAAGTCGGACTCCTGGACGGGCGGGCCGCACCACTCCTCGGGCGTCACCCCGGTGTCGGCCGGCTGCTGCGCCAGGCACTCGGCGCGCCCCTCGATCGCGAGCTCGACCTGTTCCTGCCGCTGCTGCTCCGCCGCGGCGAGCCCCTCCGGCGTGGGCGAGGACCAGTTGAGCAGCCCGACCACCAGCGCGCCGACCCAGACCAGCGCGGCCGTGAGCAGCAGCAGCCGGATGAACCGGCGGGCGGTGAACCGGTGGAACTCCGCGCGCAGCAGCCCGCCGAACCGGCCCGCGGGGGCGGTCGGCCGGTCGGCCTGCGGCGGGGTCTGGACGGCGCTCATGCCCGCTCCGCCGTCAGCGCAAGGAACGCGCTCTCCAGGTCTGCGGTCATCGGGGTCAGCTCCTCCAGCCAGTGTCCGGACTCGGCCAGCAGCCGGGTCACCTGCGCCGGTGCGGCGACCGCGTGCACCAGCAGGCCACCCTCCGGCGCCGGCGCCACCTGGTACCCGGCGGCGGTGAGCACCGCGGCGGCGGCCGCGGGATCGGGCACGCGCACCCGGACGTCGGGGGCCCCGGCGCCGGCCAGCACCTCGTGCACCGGGCCGGAGGCGATGCACCGACCCCGGGCCATGATCGACACCGAGTCGGCGACCTGCTGGATCTCAGACAGCAGGTGCGAGCTGATCAGCACCGTCGTCCCCTCCCGGCCGAGCCGCCGGACGAGCTCCCGGACGTCCCGCATGCCGCTGGGGTCCAGCCCGTTGCCCGGCTCGTCGAGCACCAGCAGCTGCGGCGCCTTGAGCAGCGCGGCGGCGATGGCCAGGCGCTGCTTCATGCCGAGGGAGTAGCCGGCGAACCGGTCGTCGGCGCGCTCGCGCAGCTCGACGACCTCGAGCACCTCCTCGACCCGGGTGCGGGGCAGCCCGGCGGTCTCCGCCAGCAGCCGGAGGTTCCGCCGGCCGGTGAACCCGGGGAAGAACAGCGGTGTCTCGACGAGCGCGCCCACGCTGCCGATCACCTCGGGCAGCCCGCCGGGCACCGGCCGGTCGAGCAGCCGCACCTCGCCGCTGTCGGGCCGGACCAGGCCGAGCGCGACCCGGATCATCGTCGTCTTGCCGGAGCCGTTGGGCCCCAGCAGCCCGTGCACGCCGCCGTCGCCGACGACCAGGTCCAGGCCGTCCAGCGCACGCTGCGGGGGTCGCCCGCGCCGGGCGTAGGTCTTGGCGACCGCATGCATCTCGAGGGCGGGCACGGGCGGCTCCTGAGCTGGGGGACGGGCGGGAGCACCGTGGCACAGCCGACGGTCGGGTGGGGGTTTCCGCGCCGCACCGGTCCGCATCGTGATCGCAGCTGGCAGGCTGCCCGGGTGGTCTCCCTGCCTGCGCTCGCCCGCCGTGCCGATTCCGCCCTGCGCGCCCTGCTCTCCCGGTGGGCCCGCCGGGCGGGCTGGACCCCCGCTGTGCTCGCCCACCCCGGCTACGGCAGCGAAGGGCGGGCGCGGGTGCTCGGCCGGGTGCTGCTCGCCCCGGCCGGCGCACATCCGGAGGACCGCCGCGCGGTGCCCGGCTGGCAGCGCTTCCTCACCCTGGAGAGCCCGCGCACCGAGGTCACCGTGGAGCTGGCCGGGCAGCGGTACGTGGTCCGCAGCGACGACGACGGGCTGCTCGACGTCACCCTCGACACCCCACTGCCCGACACGGCCTCGGTCCCCGTGCTGCTGCGCGCCGGTGAGCGGGAGTCGCGTTCGGTGGTGCACCTGGCCTCTGCGGACGCCGCCCGGGGCGTGGTGTGCGACATCGACGACACCGTGCTCGTGACCGGCATCTCGACGCCGTTGCGGGCTGCGTGGCGCACGTTCGTCAAGCCGATGAGCGGGCGCCGGGCGGTGCCGGGGATGGCGCGGCTGCTGCGGGAGCTGACCGCGGGCGGCCCGCACGTGCCGGTCGTCTACCTGAGCAACGGGCCGTGGAACCTGGCCGGCCCGCTCACCCGGTTCATCGAGCGCGCCGGCCTGCCGCCCGGCGCCCTGCTGCTCACCGACTGGGGGCCGCGGCCGGACCGCTGGTTCCGCGACGGTCGGGCGCACAAGCGGGGCCAGCTGCGCCGGCTGGCCGACGACATCCCCGGCGTGGCCTGGTCGCTCGTCGGGGACACCGGGGAGCACGACCCGGCGTTGTACACCGAGTTCGCGACCGAGCAGCCCGAGCGGGTGCGGCGGATCCTGCTGCGCGACGTCGAGCACGCGGAGACCAGGGTCGAGCGGATCGGGCAGGTGCCGGTGGTCTACGCCCCGGACGGCGATGCGCTCGCCGCGGCCCTGCCGGCGGCCTGACCGCCGAAGAGCTCCGCCAGCGCCGCGTCGGAGGCGGCCAGCGCATCGCGGTCGAACGTGCTGCTGGAGGCGACCACCTCCGCCGCGTCGGTGCGTTCGACCAGTGCGGCCAGCCGCTCGGCGACCTGCTCGGCGGTGCCGGCGATCGCCCCGGCGGCCGTCTGCTCGACGTACTGCCGCTGCCGCGCGGTCAAGTCCTGCGCCCGGATCGCGGCCACCGGCTCCAGCGGTGGGAAGGCGCCGGTGGTGCGGGCCTGCGCCATGGCCCAGGCCTCGGGCAGCAGCAGGTCCTGCGCCTCCGCCGCCGTGTCGGCGACGACGACGTCGAGGCTGATCGCCACCCGCGGCTCCGGCGCCTGCTCGCTCGGCCGGTAGCTGCGCCGGTAGGTGGCGAGCGCGGCGAGCCCGGGCGCCGGGTCGCCGGCCACGCCCAGCAGCGGCCCGCCCACGACCACCGGCAGGCCCAGCGTGGCGGCCACCTCCAGGCCGCGGCCGGTGGCCAGCACGGTCATCGGCACCTCGGCCGCCGGGCGCGGGTGCACGGTCACCTCCGCCGTCCCGGTGAGGAAGGCGCGCAGCTCGGCCAGGTCGGCGGCGAAGTCGCTCTCGCCCGCCGACCGCAGCGCCCGGCGCACCGGTGGGGTGAAGCCGGGGGAGCGGCCGAGCCCGAGGTCGACCCGGCCCGGTGCCAGCGCCGACAGCATCGCGAACTGCTCGGCCACGACCAGCGGCTGGTGGTGGGGCAGCATGACGCCGGCCGAGCCGATCCGCAGCGTCGTCGTCCGGCCGGCGATCGCAGCGAGCAGCACGGCGGGTGCGGCACTGGCCACGCCGGGGACCCCGTGGTGCTCGGCGACGAAGAACCGGTCGTAGCCCAGCCGCTCGGCGGCGACCGCCCGATCGACGGTGCCGGTCACCCCGGTGGCGTCCGGCTCGCCGGCGCGGGTGCGGGAGCGGTCCAGCAGCGACAGCCGCATCAGAACGCGTACCGGACGCGCAGCCAGGGCGCGTGCTCGCCGATCAGCTGCTGGAGCCGGGTGACGCCGGCCCGCTTCACGCCGGCGCGGTAGCGGACGTTGCGCTGGCCGTTCTGGCTGACCTTGGGCTCCTGCAGCTCCGGGCGCCAGAGGAGCTCCTCGGCGCGCGGGTGCCAGCCGAGGTTGACCTCGTGCAGGCCCTCGTTGTGGGTCAGCATGATCACCTCGGCGGCGGCCTGGGCCTTCGCGGCGGGCGAGAGCCCGTCGTCCAGCTGCTGCAGCAGCGCCGTCCAGTCGGCCTCCCAGCCCTCGCGCAGCACGACGGGGGAGAGGTTGAGGTGCACCTCGTAGCCGGCCGCGACGAAGTCGTCGACGGCGGCGATCCGTTCGGCGACCCGGCTGGTGCGCACGTCCAGCAGCCGGGAGTCGGCGTCGGGCATGACCGAGAAGCGGATGCGGGTGCGGCCGGCCGGGTCCAGGTGGAGCAGGTCGCGGTTGACGTACTTGGTGGCGAAGGAGGCCTTCGCCGTCGGCAGCTCGCGGAAGGTGGCGACCAGGTCGGCGACGTTGTCGCTGACGACCGCGTCGACCGAGCAGTCGCCGTTCTCGCCGATGTCGTAGACCCAGCTGTCCCGATCGCACTGGTTCGGCTCGGTCTTGGGGCCCTGGCGGGCCACGTGCCGGCGCACCGAGGCGGTGATCTGGTCGATGTTGGTGAACACGGTGATGGGGTTGGCGTAGCCCTTGCGGCGGGGCACGTAGCAGTAGGCGCAGGCCATCGCGCAGCCGTTCGCGGTCGAGGGCGCGATGAAGTCCGCCGAGCGCCCGTTCGGGCGGGTGGTCAGCGTCTTCTTCACCCCGAGCACCAGCGTCTCGCTCTTCACCCGCACCCAGCGGTCGACGTTGCCGGCGTTGCCGTGCAGCTCGGGCAGCTGCCAGTGCGAGGCCACCTCGACGACCTCGGCGCCGGGGAACCGGGCGAGCACCTGGCGGCCGCGGGGGGAGGCTGCGGCCGCAGGCTCGGCGTAGACGGTGCGCACCTGCAGCAGCCGGTTCTCCACGGGGGTCTCCGCCGGGACCACGTCGTCGAACAGCGTCAGCGCGTCGGTCACGCCAGGTGCAGCACGGTGGCCGGGGGCGCCATTCCGGGGCCGGGTGTGGCGGACCCCCTAGGCTCCTTCCCGCCCTGCCCCCAGACCTGGAGGTCCCCCGTGCTGGCCAGCATCGGTTACGCCGTCGCCTACACCGCCGTCGGCATCGCGCTGCTGTTCGTCGGCGCGCTCGCCCTCGACCTGCTGACCCCCGGCCGGCTGGCCAAGCACATCTACGAGGAGCGCTCGGTGAACGCCGGGATCGCCCTGGCGGCCGGCTTCCTCGGGCAGGGGGCGATCGCGTTCACCACGATCTGGACCAACGCCACCAGCGGGTTCGGCCGGGCGCTGGCCTACACCGTGGTGTTCGGCCTGCTCGGCGTGCTGCTGCAGGTGCTGGCCTTCCTGCTGCTGGACGTGGTCACCCCGGGCCGGCTGGGCCACCACCTCACCGGGGTCGACTTCCACCCCGCCAGCCTGGTCTCCGCCGGCTCGACCCTCGCGGTCTCGGCGATCATCGTCGCGTCGATCTGGCCCTGAGCGTCGATCCGGCCCTGCGCCGGCCGGCGGCCGGTCGTCGTCGCCAGCAGCACCCCGGCGACCACGACGGCGCCGCAGCCGAGCTCCACGGCTGAGGTGGCGTCGCCCAGCGCCAACCAGGAGACGCCGATGCCGACCACCGGCACCAGCATCGAGAACGGCGCGACCGTGCTCGAGGGGTGCCGGGCCATCAGCGCCGTCCAGATCCCGGAGCCGAGCAGCGTGGCCACCACGACGGTGTAGAGCAGCCCGGCCAGGGCGAGCAGCCCCTGGAGGCTGCCCAGCGTGGTGAACGACCGGGTGATCGCCGCCGGTCCCTCGGCCACGAGCGAGACCGCCAGCATCGGCAGCGGGGGCACCACGCTCATCCAGAGGGTCAGCTTCAGCGGCTCGGACGCCCGGGCCTGCCGGGTGCACAGGTTGCCCAGCGCCCAGCCCAGCCCGCCGCACAGGGTCAGCACGACCGGCAGCGCCAGCGCGGCCCCGCCGATCTCGGCCCGGTAGAGGGCGATCCCGCCGAGGCCGGCCACGGCGATGCCGACACCGGTGAGCTGGCGGGCGGTGAGCCGCTCGCGCAGCAGCACGCCGGCCAGCAGCACGGTGAACGGGGCCGAGGACTGCAGCACCAGCGAGGCCAGGCCGGTGGGCATCCCGGTGTCCATCGCCAGGTACAGGAAGAGGAACTGCAGGACGCCGAAGCCGGTGCCGTAACCGATCAGCCAGCGCAGCGGGACGTCGGGCCGGGGCACGAACAGCAAGGTCGGGACGGCCAGCAGCGCGAACCGGAGCGCCACCAGGGCGAAGGGCGGGAACTGCTCCAGCGACAGGTGGATGGCGGTGAAGTTCACGCCCCACAGCACGGCGACGAGGCAGGCCAGCAGGCGGTCGCGGAGGGGCACGGGTCGAGCGTGCCGCCCAACGGCGTCCAGCTCCAGTGAATAGTCCTTGACGGTCCGTTCAGCATTCCTGCATGGACCTGCGGTCGCTCGAGACGCTGCGCGCCGTCCGCAGCCGCGGTGGGGTCACCGCGGCCGCCGCGGTGCTGCACCTGACGCCGTCGGCGGTGTCCCAGCAGCTGGCCGCGCTCACCGCGGAGCTGGGCGTGCCGCTCACCGAGCGGGTGGGCCGCGGGCTGCGGCTCACCCCGGCCGGAGCGGCGCTGGCCGACGCCGCGGTCGACGTCGCCGAGGCGGTCGAGCGGGCCCGCGCGGCCTGCCAGGCGTTCGCCGAGCGGCCGGTCGGGACGGTGCGGGTCTCGGCGTTCCAGAGCGGTGCCCAGCTCCTCTTCCCGCGGCTGCTGGGCGCGGTGGCCGCGCTCGACGGGATCACCCTGGAGTGCACCGACGAGGACGTGGCGCTCGCCGACTTCCCCGACCTCGCGGACCGCTTCGACGTGGTGGTCGCGCACCGGCCGGACGGCGCCGCCGACTGGGCCAGCGGGGTGCGGGTCGTGCCGCTGTTCCGTGAGCCGCTGGACGTCGCGGTCGGCGCCGACCACCCGCTGGCCGGCCGGTCCGCCGTCGCCCCGGAGGAGCTGGCGGGCGAGGCGTGGATCACCGTGCGCGAGGGCTTCCCGGTGGCGCCGGTGATGGCGGCGGTGGCCGCCCGGTCGGGGGCCGCGCCGCACATCGCGCACCGGATCAACGACTTCGCGGTGGCCTCGACGATGGTGGCCGCCGGGCACGGCATCTCGCTGCTGCCCCGGCACACCACCTCACCGGTGCCGGGCCTGCGGCTGCTCCCGCTGACCGGTGTGCCGGCCGGCCGGCGGGTCGAGGCGCTGCTCCGTCCCGACCGGGCCGAGCGGCGGGTGGTGGCCCGGGTGCTCGAGGTGCTGCGCGCCGTCGCCGCGGAGATCGACCGCGGCGCGGGGTGAACCGGCCGGGTCGGTCAGCGCGCGACCCGGTCGGCCAGCTGCTTGGCGTCGACCAGGGACAGCGCCGGCTCGGCCCGGCGCAGCGCCACGACGGCGGCCACGCCCTCGGGCGACCCCGCCTCGGCGATCACCCGGCGCGCCCACGCCTCGTCGACGTGACCGGGCACCGGGCGGGGGGTGGTGGAGCTGCGGCGGAACCACCACAGCCAGCACGCGGCGAGCAGGGCGAAGACCACCGCCCACACCGCGTTCCCGGCCACCGCCGAGGTGACCGCCGCGGCGCCGCAGCCCACGGCCAGCAGCAGCGGCACCCCGCGGTGGACGAGCGGGGACTCCAGGAACCTGGTCGGGGTCTGCGGCACGGGCGGCATGCTGCCAGGTGCCGGCGTCCCGTGGCCCTCCGTGGCGCACGTGGCTCACCGGGGGCGGCGCGGGCGTGGGATGGGGCACTGTTTGTGCAGGTCAGGCAGGGGCACAGCTCGTCCGGCGACGCACGCCTGCGTCGCGCGACGATCGGGGACCCATGAAGGCAGTGGCCTGGCACGGCAAGCACGACGTCCGGGTGGACACCGTGGACGACCCCGTCGTCCAGCAGCCCACGGATGCGGTCATCCGGGTCACCACGACCAACATCTGCGGCTCGGACCTGCACCTGTACGACCCGCTCGGCCCGTTCATGGGCGCCGGCGACGTGCTCGGCCACGAGGCGATGGGTCAGGTCGTGGAGGTGGGGTCAGAGGTCGGCGACCTGAAGGTGGGCGACCGGGTCTCCGTGCCGTTCCAGATCTCCTGCGGGCACTGCTGGATGTGCGACCAGGGCCTCTACACCCAGTGCGAGACCACCCAGGTGCGCGACCAGGGCATGGGGGCGGCGCTGTTCGGCTTCTCCAAGCTCTACGGCCAGGTACCGGGTGGGCAGGCGGAGTACCTGCGCATCCCGCAGGCGCAGTTCACCCACGTCAAGCTGCCCGAGGGCCCGCCCGACGACCGGTTCGCCTACCTCTCCGACATCCTGCCCACCGCCTGGCAGGGCGTCGCCTACGCCCAGGTGCCGGACGGGGGCACGCTCGTCGTCCTGGGGCTGGGGCCGGTCGGGGACTTCGCCTGCCGGATCGCCCAGCACAAGGGGTACCGGGTCATCGGCGTGGACCTGGTGCCCGAGCGGCTGGCCCGGGTCGCGGCCCGGGGGATCGAGGTGGTCGACCTCCGCGAGCACGAGGACGACCTCGGCGACGCCATCCGCGACATGACCGGCGGGCGCGGGCCGGACTCGGTGCTCGACGCGGTCGGCATGGAGGCGCACGGTTCGCCGGCCACTGGGTTCGTGCAGAAGGCAGCCGGGCTGCTCCCCGACGCGGTGGCCGCCCCCATCCAGAAGACGGCCGGCGTCGACCGGCTGAACGCGCTGTACTCCGCGATCGACATCGTGCGCCGCGGCGGCACCATCTCGCTGTCCGGTGTGTACGGCGGCGCGGCCGACCCGATGCCGATGATCACGCTGTTCGACAAGCAGATCGCCCTGCACATGGGCCAGTGCAACGTGAAGCGCTGGATCCCGGAGATCATGCCGCTGCTCACCGACGCCGACCCGCTCGGCGTGGACACCTTCGCCACCCACCGGCTGCCGCTGTCGCAGGCCCCCGAGGCCTACCGGGCGTTCCAGGAGAAGGCCGACGGCTTCGTCAAGGTGCAGCTCAAGCCGGAGCTCTGACGCTGCTGGCGGGTCACCTGTGCGGGTGGGGTGGTGCGGGGAGATGCTCGGGTGTCCCGGTCCGGCGATCGAAGAGGCTGCATGAGGTGGAGGCGGGGTGCGCCGGAGGTGGCGACCGCCCGGCTGGCCGGCCCGGTCATCGGGCTGCTCTACGCGCTCGGTGGCCTGGTCGTGCTGGCGGTGGTGGTGCTGCCCGGAGGTGCGGACCGGTCGGCGTCCCCGGTGATGACCGCGATCGGGCCGGCGGCGGTGCTCGCCGGCCTGGCGCTGATCCGGTGGGGCCGGTCGCTGCCGCGCGCCGCGCTCCCCGTCGCCGTCCTGGCGGGCACCGCGCTGATCACCGCCGTGGTCGCCGTCGCGCCGGACCCCACCGCTGCGATGGCGCTGGCGGGGATCTACTCCTTCGTCGCGGTCGCCGCCTTCTTCCTCTTCGCCCCGCTGGTGGCGCTGGCCTACCTGTTCCTCGCGATGGCCGCCTGCGCCGTGGTCCTCTCCCTCCGGGGGCTGCCCGCGGGGTCGGTGGTCGCGGTCGCCCTGGTCACGGCGACCATCGCGCTGGTGGTGGCCGTGCTGGTGCGGCAGGCCTCGTGGGCCAGCGTCGACGCGCTCACCGGGCTGGCCAACCGCCGTGGGTTCGACGACGCCCTGGACGAGGCGCTGCGGCTCGCCGTCCGGTCGGGGGAGGAGTTCTCCGTGGCGTTGGCCGACCTCGACGACTTCAAGCTCGTCAACGACGAGCAGGGCCACGCCGCCGGCGACGAGCTGCTGTGCGCGGTGGCCGACAGCTGGCTGCCGCTGCTGCCACGGGGCGCAGTGCTGGCCCGGCACGGCGGAGACGAGTTCGCCCTGCTGCTGCCCGCCTGCCCCGGGCCGCAGGCGCTGCGGTTCGTGGAACGGCTGCGGGCGGCGAGCACCCGCGTCCCGCTGTCGGTCGGCGTCGCCGAGCACCGGGCGGGGGAGCAGGCGTCGCACGTGATGCGCCGCGCGGACGCGGCCCTCTACCGGGCCAAGGAGGCCGGCCGGGGCCGCAGCGAGCTCGACCGCTGAGGCCCCGGGATCAGGAGGCCTGATCGTGCGTGCTCCTGGCTCACGTCAGGAGGGAGCCAGGAGCACGCACGGTGAGCCAGGACGCCCCGCGGCTCAGCCGCGGGAGCGGAGCACGTCCTCGTAGACCGCGAGGGTCTGCGCGGCGATCGCCGGCCAGCCGAACTCGGCCAGCACCCGCTCCCGGCCGGCGCGGCCCATCGCCGCCGCGCGGTCGGGGGCGGCCAGCAGCTCGGTCATCCGCGCCGCCAGCCCGGCGGCGAACTCGGCCGGGCGCTCGGCGTCGTAGGGGACCAGCAGCCCGGTGCGGCCGTCGTCGACCACCTCCGGGATGCCGCCGACGGCGCTGGCCACGACCGCCGTGCCGCAGGCGGCGGCCTCCAGGTTCACGATGCCCAGCGGCTCGTAGACCGAGGGGACGACGAAGACCGTCGCCCCGGTGATCAGCGGCACCAGCTGCTCGCGCGGCACCATCTGCTCGATCCACACCACCCCGCTGCGCCGGCGCTGCAGCTCGGCGACGGCGTCGGCGACCTGCTGCCGCTCGGCCGGGGTGTCCGGCGCGCCGGCGCAGAGCACCAGCCCGGCCTCGGGCGGCAGCTGCTCGGCCGCGGCCAGCAGGTGCATCAGCCCCTTCTGCCGGGTGATCCGGCCGACGAACAGCGCGTACGGCCGGTCCGGGTCGACCCCGAGCGAGCGGACGACGTCGGGCGCCTGCACCGGCCGGTAGGCCTGCGCGTCGACCCCGTTGCCCACGACGACGACCTTCGCCGGGTCGAGGTCGGGGTAGACGTCGAGCACGTCGGTCCGCATGCCCCGGCTGACCGCGATGACCGCGTCGGCGGAGTCGTAGGCGGTGCGCTCCACCCAGGAGGAGAGCCGGTAGCCCCCGCCGAGCTGGTCGGCCTTCCACGGCCGCCGCGGCTCCAGCGAGTGGGCCGTGACGACGTGGGCGCTGCCGTGCACCAGCTGCGCCAGGTGCCCGGCGTGGTTGGCGTACCAGGTGTGCGAGTGCACCAGCTCGGCGTCGACGAGGGCGGCGGCGATCTCCACGTCGGTGCCGACGGCCTGCAGCGCGCCGTTGGCCGACGTCAGGCCGGCCGGCACCCCGTGGCCGGTGGCGTCCGAGCGCGGGCCACCGAAGCAGTGGACGTCGAGCTCCGGTCCCTGCTCGAGCCCGCGGAGCGCGGCGACGAGGTGCTCGACGTGCACCCCGGCCCCTCCGTAGACGTCCGGCGGCCATTCCCGGGTGATCACTCCGACGCGCACGCAGCTCACCCTAGGTGGTGAACGACCCCGTAGATGGGGCGAACTCCCGGAGGAGCCGTTACGGTCCGTCCATGCGTGGCGGTCCTCGGGTTCTCGGCATCGTGCTGGCAGGTGGTGAGGGGAAGCGGCTCGCCCCGCTGACCCAGGACCGGGCGAAGCCCGCGGTGCCCTTCGGGGGCAACTACCGGCTCATCGACTTCGTGCTGTCCAACCTGGTGAACGCCGACATCCGGCGGATCGCGGTGCTCACCCAGTACAAGAGCCACTCGCTGGACCGGCACATCACCACGGTGTGGCGGATGTCGACGCTGCTGGGCAGCTACATCACCCCGGTGCCGGCGCAGCAGCGGCTCGGCCCGCGCTGGTACACCGGCAGCGCCGACGCGATCTACCAGAGCCTCAACCTGATCTACGACGACCGGCCCGAGATCGTCGTCGTCTTCGGTGCCGACCACGTGTACCGGATGGACCCGGCGCAGATGATCGACCAGCACCTGGCCACCGGCGCCGGCGTCACCGTCGCGGGCCTCCGGGTGCCCCGCCAGGAGGCGACCGCCTTCGGTGTCATCGACGCCGACGAGAACGGCAAGGTGCACCAGTTCCTGGAGAAGCCGGCCGACCCGCCCGGGATGCCCGGCAGCCCGGAGGAGACCTTCGCCTCGATGGGCAACTACGTGTTCACCACCGATGCGCTGCTCGAGGCGCTGCGGGTGGACGCCGCCGACGAGAACTCGGTGCACGACATGGGCGGGTCGATCATGCCGATGATGGCCGACGCCGGGGACGCCTACGTCTACGACTTCAGCAGCAACGTCGTGCCCGGGGAGACCGAGCGCGACCACGGCTACTGGCGCGACGTGGGGACGCTGGACGCCTACTACGACTCGCACATGGACCTGGTGTCGGTCAGCCCGATCTTCAACCTCTACAACGAGCGCTGGCCGATCTACACCCTCCCGCCGATGCTCCCGCCGGCCAAGTTCGTGCTCGGCGGCCGGGCGGAGGAGTCGATGGTCAGCGCCGGGGTGATCATCGACGGTGGGTCGGTGCACCAGTCGGTCGTCTCGCCCAACGTGCGGCTGGAGCGCGGCTCCCGGGTCGAGGGCAGCGTGCTGATGGACGGCGTGCACGTCGGCGAGGGCGCGGTGGTGCGCCGGGCGATCCTGGACAAGAACGTCGTCGTCCCGCCCGGTGCGCGGATCGGCGTCGACCTGGACCGCGACCGCGAGCGCTACCACGTGAGCGCCGGCGGGATCACCGTGCTCGGCAAGGGCGCCCGCGCCATCGGCTGATGAAGGACCTCCCTCCTCCCCACGCTTCGCGGGCTCAGCGCGGGCCCCGGGAGGGAGGCCGTTCCAGCAGCTCACCACTGATCGTGACGCTGCTGCTGGACGACGGCGCGCAGCGGCGGTTCGACCGGTTGCGGGCGGCGCACTTCCCGCCCCACCGCAACCACCTCGGCGCGCACGTGACGCTGTTCCACGCGCTGCCGGGGGAGCGGCTCGCCGAGGTGCGCCGGGAGCTGGCCGACGCGGCTGCGCGCCCGCCTTTCGACGTCCGGGTCACCGGGGTGCGGATGCTCGGCCGCGGCGTCGCCTACGACCTGGCGGCCCCGGAGCTGGACGCCCTCCACGGCCGGCTGACCGCGGCGTTCGGTGACGTGCTCACCCGGCAGGACCGGCAGCCGCTGAAGGCGCACGTCACCGTGCAGAACAAGGTCGAGCCGACGGTCGCCCGCGCACTGCACGCGCACCTGGCGGCGGCGTTCACGCCCGAGGCGGTCCGCGCCCGCGGTCTGGGCCTGTGGCACTACCGCGGCGGCCCTTGGGAACCGGACTCCGAGGTCCCCTTCAGCTGTTGAGGGACCCCGTGCCGCACACCGCCGCAGGCCGGGGGCGGGCCTGCGCCAGGCTCAGTCGCGCTTGGTGGCGATCAGCAGGCCGGCGCCGACGGGGAGGACGGCGCTGGTGAGCGTCTCGTCCTCGCGGATGGTGCGGGCCACCTCGCGCCAGGCGACGGTCTGCTCGTCGCGGGCGGCCCGGTCGGCGATCCGGCCGTCGGCGAGCAGCCCGTGGCAGACCAGCGAGCTCCCGCGGTGCAGCAGCCCGACGAGCCCGGGCAGCTGGCCGGACCACTCCAGCGGGGGGCCGGTGCAGACCACCAGGTCGTAGGCGCCGGGGGACAGCCGGGGGAGCACCTCGCCCGGCGCGCCGAAGATCAGCCGGGTGCGCCCCTGCGGCACCCCGGCGTCGGTGTAGGCCCGCCGCGCGGCGCGGACCTCGGCGGGGTCGGCGTCCAGCGCGGTGAGGACCCCGTCGCGGCGCATGCCCTGCAGAAGCCAGAGCCCGGCCACGCCACCGCCGCTGCCCAGCAGCACCACCGACCGGGCGTCGATCCCGGCCGCGAGCACGGCCAGCGTGGCGCCGACCGCGGGCTCGACCGGCACGGCGGTGCCGAACGCGAGTGCGGACGTCATCGCCCGGTGCCGGGCGGTGGCCACGGCGGGGGTCTCGGCTGCGTAGCCGTCGGCGTAGTCCGCGGGGCTGGTCGGGGACGCTCCGGGAGAGGGCGGTCCGCCGACGCTGGTCACCGCTCGAGGGTAGAGGCGGGATGCGCGACCGCGCCTGGCCGGGGGCGCAACCTGTCAGCTGCCTGTGCGTCCGGCCGTGCGGGAACACCGCCGTGCCGTTCGGCCGTTGATCCGGTCGTGCGTCTCTCGCGTACCGCCCGCCCGTCCGCCGCCCCCGACCGGCCCACCCCCGCTGGGGAGGTGTCGGTGCCGGCCGTCTGCGATCCTGAGGGCGTGACCGCACCGGACGCCGCCAGCGGCGGCCCCCTGCCCGCGGGCGGTGTCCCCGCCGTCGACGGCTGGGTGGCGCCGACCTGGGAGCAGGTCGTCCGGGATCACTCGGCCCGCGTCTACCGGCTGGCCTACCGCCTCTCGGGCAACCAGCAGGACGCCGAGGACCTCACCCAGGAGACCTTCGTCCGGGTGTTCCGCTCGCTGGCGGACTTCTCCCCGGGCACCTTCGAGGGCTGGCTGCACCGGATCACCACCAACCTGTTCCTGGACATGGTGCGGCGCCGGCAGCGGATCCGCTTCGACGCGCTGCCCGAGGACACCGAGCGGCTGCCGGGTTCGGCGCCCTCGCCCGAGCAGGTCTACGCCGACACGCACCTCGACCCGCAGGTCCAGGCGGCGCTGGACGCGCTGTCGCCGGAGTTCCGCGTGGCCGTCGTCCTCTGCGACATCGAGGGTCTGACCTACGAGGAGATCGCGGCGACGCTGGGCATCAAGCTCGGCACCGTGCGCTCCCGCATCCACCGCGGCCGCGTGCAGCTGCGCGAGGCGCTCGCCCACCTCGCCCCCCGTCGTCCGGTGCCCGCCGAGGAGGTCTCGTGAGCATCCCCGAGAGTCACCTCGCCCAGGAGGCGATCGCCGCCCTCGTGGACGGCGAGCTGTCCGGTGGGGCCGCCGGCCGCGCCGCCCGGCACCTGGCCGGCTGTGTGCAGTGCCGGATGGCGGTGGCCGCGCAGCGCGAGGCGAAGACCGCCCTCCAGCGCGACCAGGACGTGGCCGTCCCCGGTGACCTGCTCTCCCGGCTGAACGCCATCCCGTTCACCGCCGAGGTGAGCGGTCTCGGCGGCGGCGGCCTGAGCGCGGGCGGCGGAGGGCTGACCGCCACCGGGTCGGGCGGCTCCTGGGCGATCCCGCTGACCCCGAGCAGCCCGCCGGACCGCTCCGGGTCGGCCAGGTGGCTGCGCCGCGGCATGACCGGTGCCCTGGCCGGGCTCGGCGTGGGCGTCGCGGTGCTCGCCGCGGGGCTGCCCGCCACCGACGACCCGACCCGCCAGGTGCCCCCGCCGGGGTCGCTCGCCGGTGAGGTCCGCGACGTGGTGCCCACCGAGCGCACCGACGTCGTCCCGCCCGTCGTCCGCACTCTCACCGTCGGCTCGACCGCCTCGCTGCCTCCCGGCGGGACGCCCTGACCGAGAGCCCCGGCGGTCCCGACCGGCCCGGTGCCGGCGGTGCGCCGCACGTCCCCGCCAGCGACCGGCCCGAGGAACGCGCCGCCTACGCGCGCCCGGAGGGCACCGCCGGGGCGTTCGCCGACGACCACCCCCGGTTGGCCCCCACCCCGACCGACGCCCCTCCGCCGCCCCCGGCGCAGCAGGCCGCCTTCGGCCGGCCGGGCGAGGTGACCGGCTCGTTCGCCGGTGACCGCCCGCAGGCCCCGCCACCCCCGGCCCCGCCCCCGCCGCCGGAGGCCGTGCTGCGGGCCTTCGCGCCGCGCGGCGGCGACCGTGGGCTCGGTGAGCCGCCGGGCGGCCGATCCGGTCCCCGCCGCACCGCGGCCGGCCCGTTCTGGAAGCGGGACGCGGAGAGCGACCCGTGGCGCGACCCGCACGCCCCCGCCGGCCTCGGTGCCCCCGCCGTCTACCCCGCCGAGGTCGACCAGCCCGGCCCGCTGGTGGTCGACGCCCAGGGCCGGCGCAAGGTGCGGCTGCGCGACCTGTCGGTGCGGCTCACCGTGCTGGCGCTGCTCGGCCTGCTCCTGGTCGGCATGGTCGGCGGCACCACCGCCTGGTGGCTGGGCCGGAGCGTCGACGAGCAGCCGCTGCTGTCCCCGGACACCCAGCTCTCCCAGGTCTCACCCGGCGTCAGCCGGGAGCCTGGGTCGATCTCCGACATCGCGGCCCGGGTGATCCCGGCGGTGGTGTCGGTCGAGGTCCGGTTGGCCAACGCCGGGGCCACCGGCTCCGGCGTGGTCGTCGACGCCGACGAGGGCTACATCGTCACCAACAACCACGTGGTCTCCGGCGCCGCGGACGTCGACGACGCGGAGATCCGCGCGGTGTTCAGCGACGGCAGCGGGTCACCGGCCCGGATCGTCGGCCGCGACCCGGCCAGCGACCTCGCCGTCCTCAAGGTGGAGAAGCCCGGCCTGGTCGCCGCGGCGCTGGGCACCTCCGACGAGGTCGTCGTCGGTGACGCGGTGGTCGCGATCGGCTCCCCGCTGGGGCTGGCCGGCACGGTGACCAGCGGCATCGTCAGCGCGCTGGACCGCCCGGTCCGGTTGTCCGGTGAGGGCAGCGACACCAACGCGGTCATCAGCGCCGTGCAGACCGACGCCCCGATCAACCCGGGCAACTCCGGCGGCGCGCTGGTCGACGCCAGCGGCGCGGTGATCGGCATCAACACCGCGATCGCCGCCGTCGGCGGCAACGGCACCACCGGCGGGTCGATCGGCCTGGGCTTCGCCATCCCGATGGACACCGTGCGCGACATCGCCGAGCAGCTGATCACCACCGGGTCGGCGGTGCACGCCACGCTCGGGGTGAACGCCCGCTCGGTCACCGACGGCACCCGCGACGGTGCGCTGGTGGTGAACGTCGAGCCGGGTGGTCCCGCCGCCGAGGCCGGCATCGAGGAGCAGGACGTCGTCATCGCCGTGGACGGCGAGCCGGTGGGCAGCTCCGAGGAGCTCGTCGTCGCCGTCGACGCCCACGAGCCCGGCGACACGATCACCGTCGAGGTGGTCCGCGGCGGCAGCTCGCGGGAGCTGCAGGCCACGCTCGCCGCGGCCTGAGAAAGGGCCCCCTGCCCCCGACCACTCGCTCGCTCGCGGTGGGCCCCTGCGCGGGGCCGAGATCTGGTCGGGGCCGGACACCGATCGTTCAGGCGGCGCTCGACTGGCTGACAGCTGGCGCACCTACGCTGGACACGGCCGCGGCGCGCGGCCGGTCAGCGAGGAGGAACGGTGTTCGACTCGATCGGCTGGGGCGAGATCATCGTCCTGGCGCTGGCCGCGCTGTTCATCTTCGGCCCCGAGCGGCTGCCCGGGCTGGCCAAGGACGCGGCCAGCGGGTTGAAGAAGGCCCGTTCGGCGCTCACCGGGATGCGCGGCCAACTGCACGACAGCCTGGGCGACGACTTCGACTCCCTGCGCGACATCGACCTGCGCCAGTACCACCCCAAGACGTTCATCCGGCAACAGCTGCTCGCCGACGACGACGAGCCCGTCGCGCAACGGGGGAGCGCCACCGGCAGCACCGGCCTCGCCGCCGCCGCGGCGGCCGGCGCCGCCCGCCCCTCGCAGGCCGGCCGCAGCCGGGACTCCTCCGTCCCGCCGCCGTTCGACTCCGACGCCACCTGACACGCGGGCGGGCCGGGACACATCGGCTGTCGAGGAGGGGACTCCGCCGGCCGCCACCTGTCCCGCGGACAGTCGTGCTCTGCCCACCGGGGGTGGGCAGACCACGACTGTCGGCGGAGAAGGGTGCGGCCGGGGCAGCGCCCCCGGGGCTCAGCTGTCCGGCGGGGTGAAGGACGCCGTCCGGGTGAGCCCCGCCGCGCGGCCCTTGCCGGCGATCACCAGCGCCATCGTGCGGCTGGCCTCGTCGATCATCTCCTCGCCCAGCATCGCCGAGCCCTTCGCGCCGCCGGCGGCGGAGATGTGCCAGTCGTAGGCGTCGAGGATCAGCTCGGCCTGGGCGGGGCAGCCCGCTGACCACGCGAGAGGCCGGCCCCCGTTCGGGGGACCGGCCTCTCGACGTCGATCAGGTCAGCGGTTGACCGGGGTCAGGCCCAGCGACATCCCCGACAGGCCGCGGGAACGGGCGGTGAGCCCGTCGGCGATCGCGGTCAGCGCCTGCGCCGCGGGGGCGTCGGGCTCGGCCAGCACGATCGGCGCGCCGGCGTCGCCGGCCTCGCGCAGCCGGGTGTCCAGCGGCACCTGACCCAGCAGCGGCACCCGCGCGCCGAGGGTCTTGGTGAGCGCGTCGGAGACGGCCTCGCCGCCGCCGGAGCCGAACACCTCCATGCGGGAACCGTCGGGCAGCTCCAGCCAGGACATGTTCTCGATGACGCCGACCACCTGCTGGTGGGTCTGCGTGGCGATCGCGCCGGCGCGCTCGGCCACCTCGGCGGCGGCCTGCTGCGGGGTGGTCACCACGAGGATCTCGGCGTTGGGCAGCAGCTGGGCGATGGAGATCGCGACGTCGCCGGTGCCGGGCGGCAGGTCGAGCAGCAGGACGTCGAGGTCGCCCCACCACACGTCGGCGAGGAACTGCTGCAGCGCGCGGTGCAGCATCGGGCCACGCCACACCACGGGGGTGTTGCCCGGGGTGAACATGCCGATCGAGATGACCTTCACGCCCAGCGCCTGCGGCGGCATGATCATGTTGTCGACCTGGGTGGGCTTGTCGTCGACGCCCAGCATGCGCGGCACCGAGTGGCCGTAGATGTCGGCGTCCACGACGCCGACCGACAGGCCCTTCTTCGCCATCGCGGCGGCCAGGTTGACCGTGACGCTGGACTTGCCGACCCCGCCCTTGCCGGATGCGACCGCGTAGACGCGGGTCAGCGAGCCGGGCTGGGCGAACGGGATGACCGGGTCGGCGGCGTCGGTGCCGCGCACGGTCTTGCGCAGCTCGGCGCGCTGCTCGTCACTCATCACGTCCAGGCCGACCTGGACGGCGGTCACGCCGGGGACGGCGCCGACGGCCTGGGTGACCCGGCTGGTGATGGTCTCGCGCATCGGGCAGCCGGCGACGGTCAGGTAGACCTCGACGCGCACCGCGCCCGGGTCGCCGCCGACGCCGATCTGCACGTCCTTGACCATGCCGAGCTCGGGCAGCGGACGGTTGATCTCCGGGTCCTGGACGGTCGCGAGGGCCGCGTTCACGGCGTCGAGCGCCGGCGAGCCGGTCAGCGTGTCGGACATGCGGGGGGAGTCTCCTTCGACGGGGAGCCCACGGGTGCCGGGCCCCGACCTGCGGGAACCACGCGCGGGCGGTCTCCACTGTACGGCGGCTCGGGGGGCCACCCGGGCGGCGGAGGTGTGATCCGGGGCGTTCCCCGGCGGTCACTAGGGTGCGCTGCGTGCCCCGCTCCGCCCGGTCCGCCCGGTCCGCCCGGTCCGCCCGGTCCGCCCGGTCCGCGACCCTGCGGGACGCTGTCGGGCTGGGCGCCGCCGTCGGGCTCTACGGGGTGGCGTTCGGTGCCGCGGCGGCCGGCGCCGGGCTGGACACCTGGCAGGCGCTGACCATGTCCGCGCTGATGTTCACCGGCGCCTCGCAGTTCGCGCTGGTCGGCGTCGTGGGCGCCGGTGGGGGAGCGTTCGCCGCCGTCGGCAGCGCCCTGCTGCTCGGCACCCGCAACACCGTCTACGGCGTGCGGCTGGCGCCGCTGCTCGCGCCCCGTGGGTGGTGGCGGCGGGCCGGCGCGGCGCACTGGGTGATCGACGAGACGACGGCGATGGCGGTCGCCGCCCCTGACCGGGAGCTGGGCCGGCTGGCCTTCTGGTCCACGGGGGCCACCCTCTACGTCGGCTGGAACCTGACCACGGTGGTCGGCTCGATGGGTGCTGCCGCCCTGGGGGGCGCCGCGCAGGCGGCGCTGGACTCGATCGTGCCGGCTGCCTTCCTCGCGCTGCTGTGGCCCCGGCTGCGGAGCAGTGCGCG
Organism: Modestobacter sp. SYSU DS0657; assembly: GCF_054050925.1. Taxonomy (NCBI): domain Bacteria; kingdom Bacillati; phylum Actinomycetota; class Actinomycetes; order Geodermatophilales; family Geodermatophilaceae; genus Modestobacter; species Modestobacter sp. SYSU DS0657. Next base: position 29,518 of record NZ_JBJHAG010000038.1, read on the forward strand.
CGAGCCGTGGGTGCAGCGCCGGGTCGCCCTGGCCGGGGCGGCGGTGGCCCTGGCGCTCACCCCGGTCGTGCCCGTCGGGGCGCAGGTGGTGCTGGCGGTGGTCGCGGTGGCGCTGGTGGGCCGGCCGCGGCAGACGCGGGAGGCGGCGGCGTGAGCAGCGGAGCGCTCTGGACGGTCGTGCTGGTCGCCTCGGTCGGCTGCTACCTGCTCAAGCTCGCCGGGCTGTCGGTGCCGGCCGCCTGGGTGGAGCAGCCGTGGGTCACCCGGATCGTCGAGTTCGTGCCGGCCGCGCTGCTCGCCGCGCTGGTCGCGGTGCAGGCGGCGACGTCGGGCTCGGCGCTGGTGCTCGACGGGCGGCTGGTCGGGCTGGCCGTGGCCGCACTGGCGCTGGCCCTGCGGGCGCCGTTCATCGTGGTCCTGGTGCTCGCCGGTGCCGCCGGGGCGCTGGTGCACGTCCTCACCGGTTGACCCGGCGCGGCTGCCGCCCGGCCGTGGTGCGCCCCGGCACCATCGCCGGGTGACGACGACGGCGACGGGGACCCGCACGGAGGCGTCGCCGCTGCTGGGCTGTGCGGGGCTGGGGCTGCTCGCCGGGGCGCTGGCCAAGGCGGGTGACGAGTCGGGCTGGCGGTGGGCCGCCGACCTGGGCACCTACCCGGCGGCCTGGGTGCTCGCGGTCGCGCTGATCGGCTGGTTGGCGCCGTCGGTGCGCACCGCCGCCGTCCGGGCCGGCGTCTTCTTCGCCGCGATGACCGTCGCCTACTACGCCTGGGCGGCGCTGGTGCTGGACTTCGGCTGGTCGCCGCGGCTGCTCATCGCCTGGCTCGTGCTCTCGGCGACCGCCGTCCCGGTCACCGGCGCCGTGGTGCGCTGGGCGACCCGCCGGTCCGGCTGGCTGCCGGGGGCGCTGCTCGGCGTGCCCGCCGGGCTGGTGCTCGGCAGCGGAGCGGCCCGCCAGCTCTGGCTGACCTGGGTGCAGCCGGACCTCATGCTGCCCGGCCGGCCGGTGCAGGTGGCCGCCGAGCTGGTCACCGCCCTGGTGCTGGTGGCAGTGCTCCCCGCCGGCCACCGCACGCGGGCGTGGGCCGCCGTGCTCGCGGTGCCGGCGCTGCTCGTGGCGACCGACGTGCTCGACCTGCTGCACCGGGTGGTGTGAGGTGGCGGGCGTGCTCGTCGTGGTCGGTGGTCTGCCCGGGGTGGGCAAGACGACGGTCGCCCGGTCGGTCGCGGCGGCCCTGCCCGCCGCGCACCTGCGGATCGACGCCTTCGAGGTGGCGCTGGTCCGGCAGCAGCTGGTCGCCGGCCCGGACGACGTCGGCGCGCACGGCTACGCCCTGGCGCTGGCCGCCGCCGGCACCTGCCTGACCGCCGGCACCGACGTCGTCGTCGACGCGGTCTTCGACGTCGCCGCGGCCCGCCGGCCGTTCCGGGAGCTGGCCGCCCGGCACGGCGCACCCGTGCACTGGCTGCGGCTGATCTGCACCGACCGGTCCGAGCACCGCAGGCGGATCGAGGAGCGCACCGCCGACCTGCCCGGGCACACCGTGCCGACGTGGGCACAGGTGCAGGCCCGGCGCACGGACCAGTGGCACGAGCGGCACACCGTCGTCGACACGGCCGGCGGCGACCCGGTCGCCGCGGTGCTCGCCGCCGTCCGGGGCTGAGCACGGACCGGGGGCTCAGCCGACCGGGTCGGCGCTCGCCTCGCGGCGCTTCTTGTCCTTCTTCTTCCGCTCCCGGTCGTCGCCCTCCTCGGGCACCAGGCGGTTCAGCTCGCCGCGGATGAAGTCGCGGGTGGCCAGCTCACCGATCGACACCCGCAGCGAGGCGAGCTCGCGCGCCAGGTACTCGGTGTCGGCCCGGTTCTGGACGGCGCGCGCCCGGTCCTCCTCGGCCTGCACCCGGTCGCGGTCGGCCTGCCGGTTCTGCGCCAGCAGGATCAGCGGCGCGGCGTAGGCCGCCTGGGTGGAGAACGCCAGGTTGAGCAGGATGAACGGGTACGGGTCCCACCGCAGGTTCACCGCGGTCACGTTCAGCGCGATCCAGACGATGACGATGATCGTCTGGACGGCGAGGAACCGGCCGGTGCCCAGGAAGCGGGCGATGCCCTCGGCGAACTTGCCGACCGCGTCGGGGTCCAGCCGCAGGAAGCTGCCCAGGGTGCGCGCGCCGCGCGGCTGGTCCAGGCGCAGGTCGGCCCGGCGGTCGGTGGACTCAGCCACGACGGGACCGCTCGCGCCAGTCCTCGGGCAGCAGGTGGTCCAGCACGTCGTCGACGCTGACCGCGCCGACCAGGTGGCCCTGCGCGTCGACCACCGGCGCGGCCACCAGGTTGTAGGTGGCGAAGTACCGGGTGACCTCGGCCAGCGGCGCCTCAGGGCGCAGCGGGTCCATGTCGTCGAGCACGCCACTGACCAGCGAGGAGGGCGGTTCGCGCAGCAGCCGCTGGATGTGCGCCAGGCCCAGGTACCGGCCGGTGGGGGTCGCCGACGGCGGCCGGCAGACGTAGACCTGGCTGGCCAGCGCCGGGCTGAGCTCGCGCACCCGAACCCGGGCGAGCGCCTCGGCGACCGTGGCGTCGGGGGAGAGGATGACCGGCTCGCTGGTCATGATGCCGCCGGCGGTGTCCTCGGAGTACTTCAGCAGCTGCCGGACCGGCTCGGCCTCGTCGGGCGCCATCAGCTCCAGCAGCCGGTCGCGGTCGACGTTGGAGAGCTCGGCGAGCAGGTCGGCGGCGTCGTCGGGGTCCATCTCCTCCAGGACGTCGGCCGCCCGGCCCTCGTGGAGGGTGCCCAGGATGGTGATCTGCTCGGACTCGGGCAGCTCGCCGAGCACGTCGGCCAGCCGCTGGTCGTCCATCGCCTCGGCCACCTCGTGCCGCCGCTTGATCGGCAGGTCCTGCAGCGCGTGCGCGACGTCGGCGGCGTTGAGCTCGCGGTAGGTGGCGATGAGCGTCTCCGCGCTCTGCCCGGTCTCCGGCAGCGACAGCCCGCCCACCTCGTCCCAGGCCAGCTGCTGCAGCTGACCGCGGCGGCCCAGCCGGCCGGGCTCCTGCACCGCCAGCCGGGACACCACCCAGTCGCCGGTGCGGGTCTGCTCGATCGCGGCGTCGACGACGGTCGCCGGGCGGCCGGACTCGTCGATCGTGACCCGCCGGTCCAGCAGCTCACCGAGCACCAGGGTCTCCCCGGCCCGCTGCTCGAAGCGCTTGAGGTTGACGGTGCCGGAGGCGAGGGTCACCGAGGAGGCGTCCAGCCCGGTGACCCGGCCCATCGGGCAGAAGATCCGGCGCCGGGCGACGACCTCGACGATCAGCCCGAGCACCCGCGGGGCGGCGCTGCCCACCCGCAGCGCGACCAGCACGTCGCGCACCTTGCCGACCCGGTCGCCGTTGGGGTCGAAGACGGTCAACCCGGCGATCCGGGAGACGTACGCCCTCGTCACCGTCGTCACGGAGGGAGGCTACCGTCGCGCGGGTGAGCGCCCCGGCACCTGATGGACTGGCCCCTGACGGACCGGCACGTGACCGGTTGGCCTACGAGGTGGTCGACGTGTTCGCCCCGCGCGCCTACGCGGGCAACCCGCTCGCCGTCGTCTTCGACGCCGACGGGCTGACCACCGAGCAGTGCCAGGCGCTGGCCTTCGAGTTCCACCTGTCGGAGACGTCGTTCCTGTGCGCCCCCACGCCGGGGTCGGGCGCCGACTACCGGGTGCGGATCTTCACCCCGTTCGCCGAACTGCCCTTCGCCGGGCACCCCAGCGTCGGCGCCGCGCACACGCTGGTGCGCACCGGCCGGCTCCCGGCCGGGCGGCTGCGGCAGGAGTGCGCCGTGGGCGTGCTCGACCTGACGGTCGACGGCGAGGGCGCCACCCTGGGCGGCGGCGAGCCCACGCTCGCCGACGCCCCGGAACCGGAGGCGGTCGCCGGCGCGCTCGGGCTGACCGCCGACGACCTGGCCGGCCTGCCCGCGCACGTCGCCGGCTGCGGGCTGCCCTTCACCTACCTCGCCGTCCGGCCCGGCGCCGTCGACCGGGCCCGGCCCGACCAGGGGGCGCTGGACCTGCTGGGCGTCGGCGAGGGCGTCTCGGTGCTCAGCTGGGACGCCGGCTCCGCGACCGCCTACACCCGGGTGTTCGCCGGTGACCTGCGCTGGGGCGAGGATCCGGCGACCGGCTCCGCCGCGCTGGGCACCGGCGTGTGGCTCGCCGCCGCCGGGCTGGTGCCGGCCGACGGGACGGCGTGGTACACGATCCGCCAGGGTGAGCAGCTCGGCCGCCCGTCGGTGCTGGAGTGCACGGTCACCACCGCCGGTGGGCGGGCCACCGCGGCCACCGTCGCCGGCGCCGTCGTCCCGATCGCGACCGGCACCATCCGGGTCCCCGCACGTTGGTGAAGGACCCCGCTGCCCCCTGTGAAGGACCCCGTCCTCCTCACCCCTCGCTCGCTCGGGGCGGGCCCCCGGACGGAGCCGGTCGGGCTCGTGGCGGGCCCCTGCAGCAGGGCCAACCCCCGGCGTGGGCGGTCACCCGGCCCGGCGGGCGGGACGCCGCGCTGATGGCGGTCGCGGTGGTCGGCGTCTCCTTCTCCGGGCCGCTGACCGCGCTGGTTGCCACCTCGTTCCTGGCGATCGCGTTCTGGCGCAACGCCGCGGGCGCGGTGCTGCTGGTGCCGCTGCTCGTGCGCGACCGCGGGGCGCTGGCCGGGCTGCGGGTGCGCCAGCTGGGCAGCTCGGTGGTCGCCGGGCTGTTCCTCGCCGCGCACTTCGCCGCCTGGCTGCCCAGCCTGTCGATGACCACGGTCGCCGCCTCGACCGCGCTGGTCACCACCACGCCGATCTGGACGGCGCTGGCCGCCCGGGTCTCCGGCGTCCACCTGCCCCCGCAGGTGTGGTGGGGGCTGGGCCTGGCGGTGTTCGGCGCGGCGCTGATCGCGGGGGTCGACGTCACCGTCTCCTGGACGGCGCTGGCCGGCGACGGGCTGGCGCTGCTCGGGGCGATCTGCGCCGGCGGGTACATGCTCGCCGGCGCGCGGGCGCGGGTCCGGCTGAGCACCTCGGCCTACGCCGTCGTCTGCTACTCCACCTGCGCGCTGGCCCTCGCCGTCGCCGCGCTGGTCGCCGGTGTGCCGCTGGTCGGGTTCAGCGCCCGCGACTGGTGGCTGATCGTCGCGATCACCGTCTGCGCGCAGCTGCTCGGGCACACGATCCTCAACGAGGTGCTCTCCACGGTCGGCCCGACGGTGGTCGGCCTGGCGATCCTGCTGGAGGTGCCCGGCGCGCTGCTGGTCGCGCTGGTGCTGCTGCAGCAGGCGCCGCCGCTGCTCGCGCTGCCGGGGATGCTCGCCGTCGTCGTCGGGGTCGCCCTGGTGGTGCGGGCCGGCCGCCTGGCGACGGTGACCGAACCGGTCACCTGAGAAAGGCCCCCGACCTCGCGAGGTCGCGGCGGGTCGCTGCGAGATGGCCGACCACAGCGGCCGCAGGCTCAGCACCGTCGCTACTGTCCGGTCCCGACACCGTCGTCGGCAGGAAGAAGGCGTCGTGGCCGAGCTGCGCTCCCGTCGTTCCAACCTGGCTGTCCCCGGCAGCAACCCCCGGTTCCTGGAGAAGGCCAAGGGGCTGCCCGCCGACCAGGTCTTCCTGGACCTGGAGGACGCCTGCGCGCCGCTGGCCAAGCCCGGTGCCCGCAGGAACGTCGTCGCCGCGCTGAACGAGGGCGGCTGGGGCGAGAAGGTCCGCGTCGTCCGGGTCAACGACTGGACGACGGAGTGGACCTACCGCGACGTCATCGAGGTGGTCGAGGGCGCCGGGGCGAACCTGGACTGCCTGATGCTGCCCAAGGTCGTCGACGCCGCGCAGGTCCGGGCGCTGGACCTGCTGCTCACCCAGGTCGAGCGGGCCAACGGCCTGCCGGTGGGGCGGATCGGCATCGAGGCGCAGATCGAGTCCGCCCAGGGCCTGCGTGAGATCCACGCCATCGCCGCCGCCAGCCCCCGCATCGAGACGCTCGTCCTCGGCCCGGCCGACCTGATGGCGAGCCTCAACATGAAGACCCTGGCGGTCGGCGCCCTGCACCCGGGCTACCCGGGCGACCCGTTCCACTCCGTGCTGATGACGATCCTGGTCGCCGCGCGCGCCGCCGGGGTGCAGGCCATCGACGGGCCGTTCCTGCAGGTGCGGGACGTCGACGGGTTCCGCGAGGTGGCCAGGCGCTCGGCGGTGCTCGGCTTCGACGGCAAGTGGGTGCTGCATCCCGGCCAGATCGAGGCCGCCAACGAGGTCTACGCCCCCTCGCAGGAGGACTACGACCACGCCGAGCTGATCCTCGACGCCTACGACTGGCACACCTCCGCCGCCGGCGGCGCGAAGGGCTCGGCGATGCTGGGCGAGGAGATGATCGACGAGGCCAGCCGCAAGATGGCGCTGGTGATCGCCGGCAAGGGCCGCGCGGCGGGGCTCACCCGGACGGCGTCCTTCACCCCGCCGGACAGCTGAGCCCCGGGGCGCTGCCCCGGCCGCACCCTTCTCCAGGAACAGTCGTGGGGGGGGGGGGGGGGGGGGGGGGGGGGGGGGGGGGGGGGGGGGGGGGGGGGGGGGGGGGGGGGGGGGGGGGGGGGGGGGGGGGGGGGGGGGGGGGGGGGGGGGGGGGGGGGGGGGGGG